>JAQUQW010000001.1:0-25505 GCA_028716245.1 Candidatus Omnitrophota bacterium
GATTTCATTATTCCCGCTTTAAAGGCCAATGCTGTTTATGAGGGTAAATACCTTTTGGCTACGGCGTTGGGCAGGCCGTTAATCGCTAAATATTTAGTGCAGATTGCGCATAAAGAGAAGGCCGGACTGGTTGCGCACGGCTGCACCGGAAAAGGCAATGATCAGGTCAGGCTTGAGGTTGCCGTGGGTATACTTGATCCGAAATTGGAAATTATTGCTCCGGTTAGAGAATGGGAATTTAAATCGCGGGAAGAAGAGATTGAATATGCGTTAAAATATAATATCCCGATTGATGTAACCAAGAAAAAACCTTACAGTGTTGACAGGAACCTTTGGGGCATAAGCATAGAGGCCGGCGTCTTAGAAAATTTGGAGCAGGAGCCTCCGGAAGACGCCTATATGATTACCAAGAGCCCGACGCATAATTCAAGCTATCCCCGGTATATTGAGGTAACTTTTGCAAAGGGAGTGCCGGTTAAAATCGACGGAAAAGTTTTTAAGGCCAAGAATCTGATTAATTACCTTAATGAAGTTGGCGGGCAATTTGGGGTAGGCAGAAGCGATATGGTTGAGAATAGGCTGGTGGGGATTAAATCCCGGGAGATTTATGAGGCACCCGCGGCTACTATCCTTTATACCGCGCATAAAGAATTAGAGGCGTTGGTGCTGGATAGAGAGCTGGCGCATTTTAAGGAAATGATCAGCCTTAAGTATGCTGAATTAGTTTATTATGGTTTGTGGTTTTCTGCTTTAAAAGATGCTTTGGATGGTTTTGTGGATAAGACGCAAAAGTTAGTCAGCGGAACCATTAAACTGAGACTGTCTAAAGGATCCTGCGTTGTGGCGGGGAGAAAATCCAACAACTCACTCTATAAAAAAGAATTGAGTACTTACGGTAAAGAAGATAAATTCGACCAGAAGTTGGCCGAAGGTTTCATTAAGTTATGGGGAATGCCTTATAAAAGATAACTATATTAAGCGGGTCCTGTCTTGGGTATTTTCTAGCGCTAAACGCGCTGCGAAAACACCCAAGCCACCCGCTTAAGCAGCAATTTTATATAATTATTCATAGGGAGAAAAAATGGCCAAGAAACTTTGGGGAACAAGATTTGGCAAAAAAACAAACGCGTTGACCGATAAGTTTACTTCATCGATATCCTTTGACCAGAGATTGGCTAAGTATGATATTTTAGGCAGTATTGCCCATGCCAAGATGCTGGGTAAACAGAAAATCATTCCTTTAAAA
Source organism: Candidatus Omnitrophota bacterium (assembly GCA_028716245.1). Classification (NCBI taxonomy): domain Bacteria; kingdom Pseudomonadati; phylum Candidatus Omnitrophota; species Candidatus Omnitrophota bacterium. The sequence goes on from JAQUQW010000001.1 coordinate 1,247, forward strand.
GACAGCCAACAGATCGTCAAAGGCCTAAACGCGTTGCTTAAAGAGGTGATTAGCGGTAAATTCAAATTTGATCCCGGCGCTGAAGATATACATTCGAATATCCAGGAGTTGTTGGTTAAAAAGATCGGGGAGCCGGCGCATCGATTGCATACCGCCCGCTCCCGTAATGATCAGATTGCTTTAGATATAAGAATGTATTTGAAAAGTGAAATCGCCGACCTGGTTGAGTATATCAGCCAGCTGCAAAAATCCATATTGAAACTGGCGAAATCAAATTCAAAGGTGGTTATTCCCGGGTATACGCATTTACAGGTTGCCCAGCCGGTGCTTTTGAGCCACCACTTGTTGAGTTATATCGAGGGCCTAGAGAGGGATAAAGAAAGAATTTTAGATGCCAAGACCAGGATTGATTCTATGCCTTTGGGTGCTTGCGCGTTTTCCGGGACAGGTTTGCCTATTGACCGGGAGTTTGTCAGAAAAGAACTTGATTTTAAAACCGTAACTGCCAATAGTATCGATAGCGTAAGCGACAGGGATTTTATTCTTGAGGTTCTGGCGCAATTAACTATCCTTTCCGTGCACCTGTCGCGGGTTGCCGAAGACCTGATCCTCTGGAGCACAAAAGAGTTCAATTTTATCGATATTGATTTTTCTTTTTGCACCGGCTCAAGTATTATGCCGCATAAAAAGAACCCGGATATTCTAGAATTAATCCGGGGCTCGGTCGGTAAAATCCACGGGGATCTTTCCAGTGTAATGATCCTGATGAAGGGACTGCCGTCATCTTATAACCGGGATTTACAGATGGATAAGCCGCCGCTTTTTGATGCCGTAGACACGATGAAGGATATCTTGGAAATTTTTGTGGCGCTTTTTCAGAATATCGTAATTGAGAAAGAGGCAATTGCCGGTAAGATCAAAGAGGAATCTTTATTCTCGGTAGATATCGTCGAATACCTGATTAAGAAAGGCATTTCTTATCGCAAAGCGCATGATATTGTCGGCAAAATCGTAAGGGATTGTTTGGATAAAGGCAAAAAAATATCAAGCTTATCTGATAGTGAATTGAAGAAATATTCGGATAAATTAGGCCCTGATGTTAGGAACATCTTGAATGCTTGGGCTTCGGTAAGCCGAAAATTGTCTATTGGCAGTACCAATCCCGTCTTGGTAGCCAAGCAGATCGATAGATGGGGGAAAAAGTTAAACTAAATGCACGATTTTAAATACAAGAAAAATCAGCTTTATTGCGAGGATGTTATAGTTGAAAAATTGGCTAAAACTTTCGGCACGCCGCTTTATGTTTATAGCCGCAGCACCCTCCTGGATCACTACTTAAAGCTAAGATCCGCATTCGCTCAAATCAATCCGCTTATCTGCTATTCGGTAAAAGCAAATTCCAACCTTTCCATATTAAAAGCTTTGGTTAGTCAAGGCGCCGGGCTGGATATAGTTTCCGGAGGGGAGCTTTATCGGGCCCTTAAAATCGGCTGCCCCGCGCAAAAAATCGTTTATGCTTCAGTCGGCAAAACCGATAAAGAAATTGTTACCGCGATTTCAAAAGGCATTTTCTTTTTTAATGTTGAATCGTCGGCGGAGTTGGAGAATATCAACCGCATATCCGGGAAACTTAAAAAAATTACCCGCGTGGCGATCCGCCTTAATCCCGACGTGGAAGCCAAAACCCACAAATATGTGACTACGGGTAAAATTACGAATAAGTTCGGTATTGATTTGGAGAGCGCCTACAAGATACTTCTTTTACGCGCTAAATTTAAAAATTTAAATATCTGCGGTTTGCATATCCATATCGGCTCGCAAATTACCGAAAGCGCGCCGTTTGTGGCAGCGCTAAAGAAGGTATCGGATTTTATCCAGCGTTTAAAACATAAAGGCGTAAAACTTGAATATTTAAATATCGGCGGCGGCCTGGGTATTGTTTATGACCGTGAAACTCCGCAGACCGCCCAGATTTACGCCGCTAAAATCATCCCGCTTTTGAAAAAAACCGGGCTTAAAATAATTATGGAGCCGGGCAGGTTTATTGTGGGCAACGCCGGAATCTTGGTTACTAAGGTCATCTACATTAAGCATACGCCGAAAAAGAAATTCATCATCGTGGATGCCGGTATGAATGATTTAATCCGTCCGGCGTTGTACTCGGCGCACCACAGTATTTTGTCTTTGCGTAAAAATTTAAAAAGCGAAAAAGCCGATGTTGTCGGGCCGATATGTGAAAGCGGTGATTTTTTGGCAAAAGAGCGCTATATTGCCAAAGTCAAAGAGGGGGAATATCTGGCGGTAATGGGGGCCGGCGCCTATGGGTTTAGCATGTCCAGTAATTATAACTCGCGTCTTCGGGCAGCCGAGGTCATGGTGGCCGCAGATAAAATATCCTTGATTCGTAAAAGAGAATCTTTTGAGGATTTAATCCGTAATGAGAAAATTTAATTTTATCAAGATGGTTGCTTCCGGAAATGATTTTATCGTAATTAAAGATAAACCTGCCGGGAATTTATCCGCATTAGCCAAAGCATTGTGTGATCGGAGGTTTGGTATAGGCGCTGATGGCCTGTTGATATTGGAAAAATCCAGAAAAGCGGATATTAGGATGAAGATATTTAATGCCGATGGTTCAGAGGCAGAGATGTGCGGAAACGGAGCCCGCTGCGCTGCTTTGTTTAGCGGCAAGAAGAAATCCAGGCTCGTTACTTGTGCCGGAGTAATTAACGCACAAGTTTACGGCGAGCGGGTAAAAGTTCAGATTACTGATCCGAAAGGTATAAAATTAGATATTCCTATAAAAATAAACGGCAGAGTGATAAAAGCGAGCTTTATAAATACCGGGGTTCCGCATACGGTAGTTTTTGTAAATGGTATTAATGATATTGATGTGAGGCAGATTGGAGGCAGTATCCGCAATCACGTGAAATTCAGGCCAGCCGGAACCAATGTAAATTTTGTGGAAGTAAAAGGGGCCAATACCATCAGGGTCCGTACCTATGAAAGAGGAGTTGAGGATGAAACTTTGGCTTGCGGAACAGGGAGCGTTGCTTGCGCCCTGATTTTTGCTTTAAAAAATAATTTGGATAACTTAGTTAAGGTAGAAACGCAAAGCGGGGAGATCCTGAAAGTTTATTTCCAGAAAGTTAATTCTAAATTTAGTAATATTTGGCTGGAGGGAAGTGCCAGAATAGTTTACAAAGGAGAATATTATGTTTAAGGGTTCGATCGTAGCAATAGTGACGCCGTTTAAAAGCGGAAAAATCGATGAGAAAAAATTACGCGATCTAATTGATTTTCAGATTAAAAACGGCACCAGCGGTATTGTGCCTTGCGGCACTACCGGGGAATCGGCTACTTTAAATTTTGAGGAGCATGAAAAAGTAATTGAAATTACCATTGATCAGGTAAAAAAGCGAGTCCCGGTTATTGCCGGGACCGGTTCGAATTCTACCGAAGAAGCGATTATGCTGACTAAACAAGCAGCCAGCGCAGGGGCTGATGCGTCTTTGCAGGTTTCTCCATATTATAATCGCCCCACGCAAAAAGGTTTATACGAGCATTTTAAAGCAATAGCTCAATCGGTAAAAATCCCGATTATCCTTTATAATATCGCCGGGCGCACCGGCGTAAATATCGAACCGGAAACAATCGCCAAATTAGCGCAGGATTGCAAGAATATCGTGGCGGTAAAAGAGGCCTCCGGCAGCCTGGACCAGATGTCTAGGATAAAACAGCTTCGCCCGAAAGATTTTGACCTGCTTTCAGGTGATGACGGATTGACGTTGCCGGTTTTAAGTATCGGCGGCACAGGAATAATTTCCGTAGTTGCCAATATTGTACCCACAGATGTCGCGAATTTAGTTTCCGCTTTTGAAAAAGGCGATCTCAAAAAAGCCAGGGAATTGCATTATAAATTATTACCTTTGATTAAAGCTGTATTTTTAGAGACCAATCCCATACCCGTAAAAACAGCGATGGGTTTATTGGGAATGTGTGAGCCGGACCTGCGTCTTCCAATGTGCGGTATGTCGGAGAGTAATCTGGAAAAACTTAAAAAAGCTTTAAAGGAGTATGGCCTTCTGAAATAAGGAGAGGAGATAAATGATAAAAATAGGAATCGCGGGGGCTTGCGGAAAAATGGGCAGGCGTATTTTTGAGCTTGCCGGCTTGGATAAGGATTTAGAGGTGGGGTTGGTCCTTGAAAAAAAAGGCACGCCTTTAATCGGCAAAGAGATGGGGAGGCTAAAAGTGTCCTCTAACCCGGACGGACTATTTCTGATTGATGTGCTCATTGATTTTACTTTGCCTGAAGCAACCGATGAGCATCTGGATTATGCTGCCAGATATAAAAAAGCGCTGGTGTTGGGCACTACAGGTTTAACTGAGGCGCAGCGAGGTAAAGTTGAAGAGGTCTCCAAAATTGTCCCGGTTGTCTTTTCGCCGAACATGTCTATAGGCGTGAATGTTTTATTTACTATCCTTCCGGACATAGCGAAAAGATTGGGGCCGGACTATAGTGTAGAGATTGTCGAGGCGCATCATAAAGCTAAAAAAGACTCACCTAGCGGAACCGCAAAAAAATTAGCGGAGGTGATTACACAGGTCACTAAAAAAGATATTCCGATGCATTCCATCCGCCTGGGCGATATTGTCGGTGACCATACGGTGGTTTTCTGCGGAAACTCCGAGCGCATCGAAATCAAGCATCAGGCGCATTCACGCGACCTGTTTGCAGTAGGAGCTTTAAAGGCAGCCAAATGGGTCAGCGCAAAACCCGTGGGCTTATATTCTATGCAAGATGTCTTAAAATAACAATAGTTTCCCGATTGAGTCGGAAACTGTTTCGAAGCTAATCGGGAAAGGGGGTTAGAGGTTTAATCATGTTTAAATTTTCTAAAAAACTGAAAGAGTTACCACCCTATTTATTCTTGGAAATCGATAAAGCCAAACGCAAGGCCCGCGCCGAAGGCAGGGATATTATCGATTTAGGAGTGGGGGATCCGGATCAGCCTACTCCAAAATTCATTATTGACGCTTTAAGTAAGGCGGCCCAGGATCCGGCTAACCACCGTTACGCTTTAGACCAGGGTATGCCGGTATTGCGCAGCGCAATTTCCGGCTGGTATAAGCGCAGGTTCAACGTTAATTTAAATCCGGATACGGAAATCTTACCGTTGATTGGTTCCAAAGAAGGTATCGCGCATTTTCCTTTGGCTTTTTTAAACCCAGGCGATGTTTCTTTGGTTCCTGACCCCTATTATCCTCCTTATAAAGGCGGCACAATTTTAGCCGGGGGTAAATCCCATCTCATGCCTTTATTGGAATCAAACGCGTTCCTTCCCGATTTAAATAAAATCCCGTTGACCGCGCGTAAAAAAGCCAAGATTATCTTTGTCAATTATCCGAATAACCCGACTAATGCCTGCGCCAGCGATGATTTCTACAAGCGGCTTATCGAATTTGCCACCAAGAACAAAATCATAATTATTTCGGATTTAGCTTATTCTGAAATGGCATACGATGGTTATAAACCGCGCAGTCTCCTGGAGTTTCCGGGCGCCAGGGAAGTCACTATTGAATTCCATTCTTTATCCAAGACTTTTAATATGACCGGATGGCGTATCGGATGGGCCAGCGGTAATCCCCAGCTGATTGGCGCTTTAGCCAAAGTAAAATCCAATATCGATTCGGGGATATTCTCCGCGGTTCAGCTTGCCGGGGTTGCCGCCCTGGATGGGCCGCAGGATTATTTAAAATCAATGTGCCGGCTTTATCAGGAAAGAAGGGATGTTCTATGCGAAGGGCTCAACGCCCTGGGTTGGAAAGCAATCGAACCTAAAGCGACATTCTATGTTTGGATAAAGATTCCTCCTAAGGAGAATTCAATAGATTTTTCCGGCCGCCTCCTAAAAGAGGCTGATATCGTCGCTACTGCCGGAGTGGGTTTTGGTAAATATGGAGAAGGTTATATCCGCATGGCCCTGACCGTTCCCAAAGAGAGGATTAAAGAGGCTTTGGAGCGCTTAAAGAAAATCGCTTAATGGTTATTTGTTATCTTGGTGTTGGAACAAATCTGGGTAATCGCAGGAAAAACATAGGGTTAGCTTTTAAAAAAATTAACGCCTTGAAAAATACCCGAATAATAAAAGAATCGGGATTTTTTGATTTTCCACCCGTCGGCGGGCCTGCCGGGCAGCCTAATTATTTAAACGCGGCCATAAAAATTCAAACTAATTTTTCCCCGCTAAACTTATTGAAAAAATTAAAAGAGATTGAAAAAGAGTTGGGCCGCGCCAAAACCGCGCGTTTTGGCCCCCGGGTTATTGATCTGGATATTTTACTTTACGCAGACAGGTCTATAAAAAGTAAAACATTAACTATTCCGCACGCGCGCATGTTTTGCCGTAATTTTGTGATTGAGCCGTTAAAAGAGGTTTTATGAAAGTTATTGGCGATCCTCAAAGATTAACCAAGATAATCAAGCAAGTTAGCTGCAAAGGTAAAAACATAGGTTTTGTTCCGACAATGGGGGCATTGCACCTTGGGCATCTAAGCCTGATTAAGCAGGCAGTAAAAGATAATGATATCGTTGTTGTGAGTATATTTGTTAACCCGGCGCAATTCGGGCCAAAGGAGGATTTTAAAAAATATCCACGTCCGCTGAAAAAGGACCTCAAACTTTGCCGTAAATCCGGCGTGGATTTAGTTTTTTTGCCAACTGAGAAAGTTATGTATCCGCGCGGGTTTTCTACTTTTGTTGAGGCAGGAGAATTGGGCGGCAAACTCTGCGGGATTTCCCGGCCCGGGCATTTTCGCGGCGTGGCTACGGTTGTAGCCAAATTACTTAATATCGTTGCTCCCGATATTCTTTATTTAGGCCAGAAAGACGCTCAGCAGGCAATTATTATTACCAAGATGATCAAGGATCTTAATTTTCCGGTTAAAGTAAAAGTTATGCCAACGGTACGCCAGAAAGATGGTTTGGCTTTGAGCTCCCGGAATATTTATTTGAATAATGAGCAGAAAAAGGAAGCGCCGGTTTTATTTAAGGCATTATCTTTGGCTAAATCCTTGATTACTAACGGCCAGCGTGATACTGCCAGGATTATCAGCAGGATGCGGCAGCTTATTAAAAAAAAGAAACAAGCAAAAATCGATTATATCGCGATAGTTGATTTGGAAAAACTTAACAATATTAAAAAGATAGACTGTAATTGCCTGATTTCTTTGGCAGTGAAATTCGGCAAAACGCGGCTGATTGATAATACATTGATTGCTTATGCCTAAAAAGATCCGGCGCAAGCCGCTTAAAATTGGGATTGTTGGATGCGGGGCTATTGGCAGTTCCTTGGCAAAAGAGATAGTTACAAATTTTGGCAATTCCGCTTCTTTAGCCGCGCTTTTTGATATCCGGCCGGAAAAAGCCCAATTCCTTTCCAGGAAATTAATAAAAAACAGTAAATTATGCGCGGCTGATCTGGGTATTCTTATTAAAAGATCGGATCTGGTGATTGAGGCATCCAGCGCAAAAGCAGCCTGGGAGATTGCGCGAGAATCTTTATCAAATGGGCGTAAAGTTATGATTATGAGCGTTGGCGGAATGGTGAACCATTCAGATGAGTTATTGGTTTTAGCCCTAAAGAATAACGCTCAGGTTTATTTCCCCAGCGGAGCTATTTCGGGCATTGATGCTTTAAAGGCTGCCAACATCGCCGGAGTAAAGAAGGTGGTCCTGACTACGCGCAAAAATCCTAACGCGTTTAAGGGCGTAGAATATGTCGAAAGAAACTTTAAGCTCTCCGGTTTAAAAAAAGACAAAGTTTTATTTTCCGGAAAAGCCGCGGATGCCGTAAAATATTTTCCGCAGAATATTAATGTCGCCGCAATTCTGGGATTAGCCGCTATTGGGATGGATAAAACGCAGGTGCGCATAATTGCCAGCCCTTATGTTAATAAAAACATTCATGAGGTTTTAATCGAATCCAAGGCAGCCAGGATTTTTACGCGCACTGAAAATATCCTGCATCCGCAAAATCCCAAGACCAGTTACCTGGCGGTGCTCTCGGCGATTGCGACTTTAAAGCAGATTTTAGAGCCGGTAAAGATCGGCACTTGATTAATTAACAGACGAAAGGGGGTGAGTACAAAGATGGCTGACAAAGTAATGAAGGTGGGAGTCAAAAGGGAAAAAGGTTATCTCTATTATATTGACAAGCAGGGGGATGTTTCCTGCGCGAAAATGGCAAGAGGCGCCAAAAAGGGAGGTAATCCTAAGAAGGTAGCCAAATGCGGTATCAAAAGAAAAGTAGGATACCTTTATTTCTTAGACAAGAAAGGCGATGTTTCTTGCGCTAAGATGAAAAGAGGCGGAAAGAAGAAAAAGAAGTAATTTGGCGTTTTTATGGTATAAAACAAAGGTGACTGTCACAAAGGTGACTGTCACCTTTGTTTTTAAGCAAATTTTTGCTATAATCTCCCTATGATTGAGAATAAAAAAGTCGTTGTAGTAATGCCTGCTTTTAATGCTGCCCGAACGCTGGAAAATACTTATCGGCAGATTCCTAAAGGAATTATTGATGATGTGTTGCTAGTTGATGATCAAAGCCATGACGATACTGTGGCAATCGCTAAGAAATTAGGGTTAAAAGTGTTTGTTCATGAGAAAAACTCTGGCTACGGTGCAAACCAGAAGACTTGCTACCGGGAAGCTTTAAAAATGGGCGCAGATATTGTAATCATGTTACATCCGGATTATCAATACCCCCCTAAATTAATAAATGCTATGGCCGCTCTTGTTTCTAGTGACATGTTTGATATTGTTTTGGGTTCGCGTATCTTAGGGGGTGCGGCCTTATCTGGAGGTATGCCGTTGTACAAATATATATCAAATCGCGTACTCACCTTTATGGAAAATATTCTTTTGGGTCAAAAGTTATCTGAGTATCATACGGGTTATCGGGCTTTTTCCCGCCAAGTGCTGCTGGAGTTGCCTTTATTAGAAGATTCAGATGACTTCATTTTTGATAACCAGATTATTGCCCAGGGTGTTTATTTTGGCTTTAGAATCGGCGAGATTACCGCGCCATCAGTCTATACTCATGAATCTTCAAGTATTACATTTAAACGTAGCGTTATTTATGGTTTAGGAGTAATTTTTACTGCTATTAAATTTAAATTGCAAGTTTCAGCTCTAGGAAACTTTAAAATATTTAACAAAGATGCTAAAAAAATTATTATTTAATCCCCAAATAAAAATTTGTATTCTGGTGTTAGTTATTATTTTGATATCTTTAGGCTCTTTGCTATTAACCTCTAGGCAGATTAGTTTTTATCCTAAAGCCGATGAAGGCATTTATTTAAATTATGCCGTCTATACTCAAGCCAATGGTTTAGGCGCATTTAGGCAGTTTTTCCAAGCCTATCTGGGGAATTTGAATCTATGGCAATTACCCAATCCTTTGCGTATTCTATACATAGTTTTTTCAGCATTTTGGTTAAAATTGATGGGAGTTTCTTTGCTTAATCTGGCATATTTTTCTATGTTTTGTTTTATGGGTTTTCTCTTAGTTAATTTTTATTTTGCCAGGATATATTTTGGACAGAGGTTAGCAGTTTTATTTTTAGTGCTATTGTCATTTTCACCGCTTAATTTAGCTATGGCCAGGCGCGCGCTTCTAGAAAGCTGTTTAATGCTTTTTACCTCACTTTCAGTTTGGTTATTCTTTGGTTTGTTAAAAAACTTTAATAAATTAAATTCAATCCTCTTTGTTTTCGCTTTTTCCTGCGCTATTCTAATTAAGGAAACCGCTGCGTTGTGTTTTATTTTCTTTCTGGGTTGGCACTTATGGCAAAATTGGCTGATGAAGAGAAGGATAGCGCTAAAAGAGTTTTTGATAATTTACGTTTCCCCTTGCCTATTAGTTGCGTTAATATATTATTGCTTGGGAGTATTGTTTTTTATTCCTGCAACAGCAAAAATAATCCTCTTTTCACCAAGTACTAATAACTACGCTGTGTTTTTTGGTTCTGGGCCATGGTATCGTTACATAATTGATTATTTAATCCTTTCTCCATGGATACTGATTTTGAGTTTCGGTTATATTATGGTTATTTTATTGAATAAGGGTAAAGAAGATAAAACAGCTGTATTTTTATGCGCTTTTTTGGTTTTTAATTTTTTTATCTTTAACTTTTTTACCAAAAATGCGCGCTATATTATGAGTATAGATATGCCTATGCGGATTTTTGCCTTACTTATGTTAGATAGAATATGCAAGCGTTATATGCAAAATAAATCTTTTATTATTGTATCTATCTTGATAGTTTTTTTGGCTTTTAGCGATTATCTGCGTTTCTACATATTATTTGTGCAGCAAGGCATTTACGACCCAATGAGCTTCCGTTTGTTAAGCGCCGTGCAGATTATTCCTTTTAAATAATAGGCATAAATAAAACAACTACTATTAAAATGAAAAGTGAGAACATAGTTATTCGTGGCGCAAGGGAGCACAATCTAAAAAATATCAACCTTGATCTGCCGCGCAATAAATTAATCGTCATGACCGGTTTATCCGGCTCAGGAAAATCCAGCCTGGCGTTTGACACCATTTACGCCGAAGGCCAGCGCAGGTTTGTCGAAAGCCTCTCCAGCTATGCCCGACAATTTTTGGAACAGCTGCAGAAACCGGATGTGGATTTTATTTCCGGCTTGTCTCCGGCGATTGCTATCGAACAGCGTTCTGCCGGAGGCAATCCCCGTTCAACCGTTGCCACGCAAACCGAGATCTATGATTATTTAAGGTTGTTATTTGCAAGAATCGGGCATGTCCATTGCTATAAGTGCGGTGAAGCGATTCAAAGCCAGAGCGCCCAAGAGATAATTGAGGCGATTATGGGTCGGCTGGCAAACCAGGATATACAGATACTGGCTCCTTTAATCCAAGGAAAGAAGGGCCAGCACAGGGGAATTTTTTCGCAGATTCAAAAAGCCGGATTTGTGCGCGCCAGGGTAGACGGTAAAATTTATGAGCTTGGCGCAAAGATAAAATTAGCCAAATATAAAATCCATAATATTGAAATAGTGGTTGACCGTCTTAATATTAAGGCCGACGCAGCAAAGCGGCTTACCGATTCCATTGAAACCGCCCTTAAAGTCGGCAAGGGCACGGTGATTATCAGTAAAGGCGCCTCTAAAGACATTATCTTTAGCGAGCAATATGCCTGTTTAAAATGCGGTATAAGCTACGCGCAGATTAACCCGCGTAATTTTTCATTTAATTCTCCTTACGGGGCCTGCCCTGAATGTAACGGTTTGGGGACCAAGCTTAAATTCGACCCGGATTTAATCATTCCGGATAAAAACAAAAGCATTAACGCCGGGGCCCTTGAGCCATGGAAGCGCGGCGGCAGGGGGTATATTCTTTATTACCGCTGGCTTATCCGGGAGTTAAGTTTGCGCCTAAAATTCGACCTGGATACACCCTTTAATAAATTACCCAAGCCCGCGCAAAAAGCCATCCTTTATGGCAGCGATGAAGTCGTGGGCAACAAGCCTTTTGAAGGAGTTATCCCGCATTTAGAAAGATTATTCCATCAGACCGACAGCGATTATCTTAAAGAAGAAATAAGCAAGTTTATGTCCAGCCTTTCCTGCCCGGCATGTAAAGGCGCCCGGCTAAAAGCTGAAAGCCTGGCGGTATTGATTAATCAAAAAAATGTCTGGCAGATCACTCAGTTGCCCATAAAAGAAGCGCTGAGTTTTTTCACGGGGCTGAAATTAACGGAAAAAGAAAAGTTAGTCAGTTACCAGGCGTTAAAAGAGATAACTCAAAAATTAAAATTCTGCGCGGATGTTGGTTTGGATTATTTGACTTTGGACCGCAAGAGTTCGACCTTATCCGGCGGGGAGGCGCAGAGAATCCGCCTGGCTACCCAAGTCGGCAGCGGCTTGGTGGGGGTTTTATATGTTTTGGATGAGCCCAGTATTGGTTTGCATCAGCGGGATAACCAGAAGTTGCTCTCAACCTTAAAGACTTTACGGGATTTGGGAAATACTTTAATCGTGGTTGAGCATGATGCCGCAACTATTCTTGCCGCCGATTTTGTTGTGGATTTAGGGCCGGGGGCCGGAAGGGGTGGTGGCAAAGTTATCTTTTCCGGAAATAAAGGGGAACTTTTAAAGGATAAAAATTCCCTGACTGCGAAATATCTGCGCGGTGATCTTTTGATTCAGGCACCGCTAAACCGGCGGCCCTGGCAAAAAGCAAAGTACATTGAAATAAAAGGGGCCAGCGAGCATAACCTGAAGAATATTGATTTGCGTTTCCCCTTAGGCAGGCTTATTTGCGTGACCGGCGTATCGGGTTCAGGTAAGTCGACATTAATTAGCGATATACTCTATCCGGCTTTAACCCGTAAGCTTTACCGGTCTAAGGAAAAACCAGGCGCGTTTAAATCCATAAGCGGCATCCAGGAAATTGATCAGGTGATTGTGGTTGACCAATCGCCGATCGGCAGGACTCCGCGGTCAAACCCGGTTACTTATACCGGGGTATTTGGCCATATCAGGGATTTATTTACCCAGCTTCCTGAAGCCAGGCTCAGAGGTTATAAACCGGGAAGGTTTTCATTTAATGTTAAAGGCGGGCGCTGCGAATCCTGCGAAGGCGACGGCATCAAGAAAATTGAAATGCATTTTCTTCCCGATGTCTACGTAAAATGTGATTTATGTAAAGGATTAAGGTTTAACCAGGCTACCCTAGAGGTAAAGTATAAAGGCAGATCCATTGCGGATGTTTTAGAAATGACTGTCGAAGACGCCTTGGAGCTGTTTAGTAATATTCCTAAGATAAAAAATACTTTGGGGTATTTATCCGATGTTGGTTTGGGTTATCTTCAGTTGGGCCAAAGCGCCACTACTTTATCCGGAGGAGAAGCTCAAAGAATCAAGCTATCTTCAGAACTATCTAAGCGTTCCACCGGCAGGACACTTTATCTTTTGGATGAGCCTACCACCGGCCTGCATTTTGCCGATGTCGCCAGATTAATCTCGGTCCTGCAGAGGTTGGTTGAACGCGGCAATACCGTGGTGGTCGTTGAGCATAATCTCGAGGTAATTAAATGCGCCGATTATATTATTGACCTTGGCCCTGAAGGCGGAGATAAGGGCGGAGAGGTCGTTGCCGCTTGCAGCCCGGAAGAGTTGGTGAAGATAGAAAAATCATATACCGCTAAATTTCTTAAAGAAGTATTAATGAATAAATGAAAAAAATAATTGTTTATCTATCTATTTCGGCATTATTTTTAACTTCCGTTTGTCTTGCTTATGAAAATCCCAAAGAGACTGAGTTGCTTTTTATGGCCAGAAAGGCATATGAAGACGGATTCTATGAAGTCAGCCTGGGAATGCTGGAAAGATTCCAGAAAGAGTACGGTAATTCATCCGAAGTTAAGCAAGCCCGTCTTTTAAGCGGACAATGTTATTTTCAGCAAGGCCGTTACCTTGAGTCGCTGAATATTTTTGAAGGATTATTCAATGACCCGGAGTGCAGCAGTTTTAAGGATGCTCTTTATTTTTGGATGGCCGAAGTCCATTTTAAAGGAAGTAACTTTGAAAAGGCAGCCGCGTTTTACCAGAAATTAATCACCGAGTTTCCTCAGTCCCCTTATGTCGCTGCGGCATATTATTCGCTGGGTTGGTCGCTATCCCAGATTGGTAAATATAGCCAGGCAGTACAAACTTTTAAGAGCCTGATAGAAAAATTTCCAGGTGAGCCTCAAAGTAAAGATGCCGCATTTAAATTAATTGAATGTTTATATAATCTTAAAGAATACTCGGAATTAAAGAATAAGATTAAGCCCGTCCTCAAGCTTTATGTTAATGACGCCTTACGCCTGCCCTATCTGTACTTTTACCTGGCGGAATCAGAATATTATCTGGATAATTTTGATGAAGCGGCTAAAAATTACCTTAAATCAGCACAAGCTTCTAAAGAGCAACAGGCGCAGGCATTAGCGAAGCTGGGATTAGGCTGGTCTTATCTTAAGCTTGCCAAATACAAAGAAGCCGAAGAAATATTGGCGGAGATTAAACAAAACAGCCTGGATAAAAAAAGTTTAGATATCCTTATATTGGGCCAGGCGTTATTGATGTCTTCGACTAACCGGGTCTATGAGGCAAAGAAGCTTTATGAACAGCTTATCGATATAAGTAGCGACCCATTAATACGTATTCAGGCATATTTGGGCCGTGCCGATGCGTTTTACAATCTAACTGAATATACTCAAGCCGTAAATGTTTATAAAGAAGGGTTGGATAAAATTGATAAATTAGAGGCCCAGGCGGACAGGCAAATTAGTATTCCCGATGAGTTATCCGATAAATTACGTTATAATCTGGGCTTAGCTTATATAAAGGAAGGCCGGGTTAATTTAGGCATAGATATTTTTGAAGGTATTTCCAAAAAAACTAATAATCTGTCTGTAAAGGAAAGCGTGCTTTTTCAGATAGCTCAGGCTTATCAGGAGGCAAATGATTTTGTAAAAGCGGAAGAAGCTTACGCTAAAATTCTAAAACTTTATCCGGATTCAGCTTACCTGGACTATGCGCAATATCAACTTGGATCTTTGCAATTGAAAAGTTTAAAGTATGATCAGGCAATCAATTCTTTTAAACTTCTGCTAAAAAATTATCCGCAGTCAAAGTACCTGGGTGGCGCGACTTATTCTTTAGGAACGGCGTATTCTCAGAAAGCGGATTATCTGGCAAGCTGCCAGGTTTTCTCTAAATTCCAGAATGAATTTAAGGATGATCCGCTGCGTCCCCAGGCATTTTATATGCTTGGCACAGCGTTTCTTAGTTTGGGAAAGATTAACGAAGCCCTTAATGTTTTCAAAGATATTCTTAAGCTCTATCCTCAGGATATTGAATTACTGCAAAAAACCGAATATGAAATTGCGGATTGTTATTATAAATTAAGACAAGAGAATGAGGCGCTTAGGCTATTTAAGCTCTTACGGTCTAAATACCCCGGTTCAAGCATAGCTGCGGATGTTCTGTGGTGGCTTGGCCAATATTATTACCGGGGTAATGATTTGGAGCTTGCCCGCAGGTATTTTACTTCCTTGGCAAAAGATTTTCCGGATAGCCGGCTGTCCGCCGGCGCATTTTACGCCCTGGGTTTAACTTCATATAAGCTTGGCGATTATAAAGGTGCCAAACTTTATTATGCCAAGAGCCTTGAGCTGGCAGAGGTTAAGGATGTGGCCAATATCCGTTTTAATTTAGCCGAGACACTTGAAGCCAATTCAGAGTTTGATGCGGCAGCTAAACAATATCTTCTGGCAGCCGATCTCTATCCGCAATCGCCGGATTTACTGGCGCGCTCGCTTTTACGCGCAGCCAAACTTTATGAAGATAAGGAAAGTTTTAAACAGGCCCTGGAGATTTATAAACGGATTATCGAACAAGGCGGCCAGGAGGCAAAATTTGCCCAGGAAAGAGTTGAGTGGATAAATTCAAAAAACTAGTTGACTTATTCTTGAATGTTTATAGAATAAATGTAAATATATGGAGGAGGGTAGGATAAGATGATTATTGAGATCGGTATAGTTGCTGGTGAAATTTGGCACTACCTGGATCAAAAAGGCGAGGTTACTTTAAGTGACTTGACCAGGGAGCTTGATCGTACGCCTGAAAATATTCTGATGAGTTTAGGCTGGCTTGCCCGGGAAGGCCACGTTATTTTAGTGAAAAAAGATAATGATTATCGAATTTCACTGAGGAAAGATGCCTAATTGTAATAAAAAGGGGGTAATCCTTTTTATTGTTATCGGGGTAATTATGGTTGTGGCAATGTTGACCATTGTCATCCTAAGAATCATATCCAATCAGTCACGCCTGACCCATCATCAATTAAGCCGAATTCAGGGGCAATATGCCGCAAAGGCAGGGGTGCTCTACGCACTGGATAAACTGCGCAGGAATGATGATGCGCTTTGGCCGGCTAGCGGACAATATGTAAAGACTTTGTGCAAGAGTGGTTGTGATATCAATCTTCCCAACCTGCCCAACTCAATTCAGCGAGTAGATATTACTGTATATGATCTTGGAACAGGACCCTCTGGTACCAGGAAAATAAGCGCTAAAGCGGACTACACCTACACACCTTAATCATATTATTTAACAAAATATTATAATCTAAGTAAGTTTATGATGATGGCGTATGCGAATGCATGCGCCTTTTTTCGTCGCTGTTAACTATTATAAGTAAGTTTAAGTAAGTATATATAAAAAAACACTTGACAAGATAAGTTCATTATGTTTTAATTAAAACCATAATACTTTATAGTTAAGCCTGTTTTACCCTCAGGCAAGGAAAAATAACACTCATGTCAAGACTAATTGATATCGATGAATTAGCAGAATATCTGAAATTAAAGAAACAGACTATCTATAACTGGCTTAACCAGCGTAAAATATCCGGAATTAAAGTTGGAGGGGTCTGGAGGTTTGACCGCAAGGATATCGATAACTGGTTAAGGTCTAAGAAACGTGAATCGACTGGTTCGAATGGGCCGGCTGCGTCGGCTCCGGGGGATAGCCAATGAATTATTTAGGTATATATTTCGGGATCAAGGATATTAATCTGGTGGAGGTCAGCGGTAAGAAGATTGTGAATAATATCCGCCTGCCGCATCTTAGTTTGGCTATAGCAGAACTGGAAGAGAAGGTTCCTGCGGACATAAAGATAATGGCTATGCTTAAGGATGCTTTCCGGACCAATCGTATAAGCGCAGAGAAAGCCTTCTTTTGCATCTCCGGCCAAGACCTGGTTATCCGTACATTTGAGATCCCGCTTCTTCCGCAAAGTGAATTAAAGAGCGCGGTTAATTTTGAGGCCAAGAAATATATACCTTTTAAACTTGAAGAGTTGGATTATGATTTTCAAGTCTTATTTGATAAAAAAAACAAGACCAGCCTTGTGCTTTTTGTCGGAATAAAAAAGGAGATCCTTACCAATTACATCTCTATTTCTAAACAGCTTAATCTTAAAGTCGATATAGTAGAATATTCAGCTTTTAGTATTTTACGTCTCTTAAAACTTTCCGGTTTAAGCGATGCGGGTGTGGTGGCAACTCTTTGCTATGATTTAAATAATGAAGATGAGGCAAATTTTACGGTTTTTGAAAACGGGTTTTCCTTATTTAGCCGCGATTTTATTTTAACGGGTGAGCCGGCGAGCTTTGAGCAGACCGTAGAGACTGATTCTATTGCCAAACGCGAGAAATTAAAAAATGAGATCCGGGTTTCCCTTGATTACTATAATCGTAAATTCCCCGAGAAAGATATAAAAAATATCTTTGTAATTTCTGATAAAGAAAGCCGTTCTGAACTAAATTCTTTTTTTGTAGAATTTTCTCTTCCGGTAAAGTTTGTGGAAATTCAGAAGGTTTTAGGCAGAGGGGTTGGGTATTCTTCGATACTTGCCAAAAGTTTTTCCACCGCGTTATTTAAATCCGCGCCTCTTAAAATTAAAATAAATCTGCTTGAGGCAAGGCTCAAAGCCGGCAAGGCTGTTAGCGAAGGCTGGAAACCCCTTGCCTTATTGGAAGGTTTCAAATTGGACTTTAAATTCATAATTTTAGGGATTGTTGTCTGTGCGGCTGTTTTTGGATACGGATTAATGCGTGTTAAACCTATGCAGGAGGAGTTGGTTGAAATTAAAAGTAAACGGGTAAAAATCAATTCTGTTGTTGGCGACGATAGCCTTGACGGTCTTTCTGCTTTGGGCGCCAAATACAAGAAAAAAATTGTTACCTTGGATAATTTGGTGAAGAATCAGCTGTATGTTACTTATCCGCTTGATGCAATTCCTGCTCTTTTACCCAAAGGGGTGTGGCTGGAAAATTTTAGCCTGACTAAAAAAATAGGGAGCAGGACCGAGCTTATCCTTAATGGGCAGGTTTATCTGGAAAATGGCGAAAAAGAGTTTGAGTCGGTCAACCTTTTCCTTACAAACTTGAAAAAAGATCCTGTATTTTCTAAATATTTTAAAGAAATTATCATAAGCTCAATTGATCAAAAACTGGTAGGGGATAAGAGTTTAACGGTATTTACAATAGTCTGCCAGAATTTTCCGGAGAGAAAATAGCATGGAAAAGGTCGAGTTATTTGAAAAGAATAAAAGTAAAGTTTTAAATCTCGGGGTAATCATCTTGGCATTATTCATTGCTTTCCAGATTTATAAAACAGCTGATGAACAGGTAAATTCTTTAATCCAACAGAAGGATGACGAACTTAAGAAGAATAAGGCCACGGAAGAAATAGCCGGCCTTGAAAGAAAAATAGAAGGGTATAAGAAAATTTTTGTCAAGGAAGATATGGGTTCGGTTATCGACACAATATCAAATATAGCCAAAGATTGCTCAATTAAAATTGTTTCTATAAAACCCAGCAATGAGGAGGCTTATCCTGATTACGTTAAATCGGTGTTTTTAATAACGCTCAGCGCGCCTAATTATCATTCTTTAGGTAATTTTATCAGCCAAATTGAGAGCTATAAGGATATCTATATAGTTGATGAGGTAAGCATAGCTTCGGCAGAAATTAAAGAGCCTCAGGAAAGTACAAATACGAATTTAAACGTTAACTTAAAAATCAGCACAATATCCTATAAATAAATGATGAAACGTTTATCCAATTATATATCCTTGGTTTTTTCTCTAACTGCAGTAATAAATTTAGGGTTTATTGCTTTAGCGCAGGCAAATACAGCTGATGAAACAATCGACCGTCCGCAAATTAAATATAGATCCGGGCAGTTACGCGATCCTTTTGTGTCGGTTATGGTAAAAGAGGGAAAAAAGCCAAGCTTGCAAGAACAGGAAGCGGCTGAATTAAAACGGCCAAAAATCAATCTTAGCGCTTTGGAGGTGCAGGGGATAATCTGGGGGGCAAAGGTGCCTCAGGCCATTATTAATAATAAGGTTTTAGTTGCCGGAGATTCAATAAACGGAGCTGAAATTTTGAGCATTGATAAAAAAGGGGTTACTTTAAGTTTTGCCGGAGAGGTTGTTAATTTAGCGGCACCCGGCCAAAATTCTGTTTTAAATGAAAAAGAATAGGGCTTTTGCCGAATAAAAAATTAAAGGAGGGATTTAATGAAAAAAATATTTTTCACTCTTGCCGTTACCGGTTTTTTAATGTTTGCTTTTTTTGTCCCGCGGTTAAATGCCGAGGTTCAACCGGTTTTTCCTGGAGGTGACGTTGTTATCTCTATGGACTTTAAGGATGCTAGCCTTAAAGATATTCTCAAGGCTTTTTCCATGCAGTCAGGGTTAAATTTTATTTCCTCTGAGGCGGTACAGGATAGAAAAGTTACTCTTTATCTTGATAAGGTGCCGCTAAACTATGCGATGGATAAGATCTTTAGCGCAAACAATCTCTCTTATGAGCTGGACAATAAAGCCAATATTTTTGTGGTTAAGGAATGGGGTAAGATGGAGACCGAAACCGTGACCAAAGTTTTCTTTTTAAAATTTGCTACAGTTTCTACCTCATCCTTAAAAGAGGAGTTGTCTAAGGGTGCGCTTAAAAGCAGCTCAGATACCAGTGGTACGGCTAGTGCATCTGCCAGCGCTAGAACTAAATGGAAAGAGGAAGGTGAAAGCGGGATATCCAGCGCCGTAAAAAAATTACTTTCCGGATCGGGTTCTTTGATCGAAGATTTCCGCACCAATAGCCTTATTGTTACCGATACTCCTATGAAAATGAAAGTGATTGCTCAAGTAATCGCGTCATTGGATGTGGCAATACCCCAGGTAATGCTCGAAGTGGAAATGTTGGATGTAAGCAAGAACGCGGTAGATAAGCTGGGTTTTGAGTTCGGCGATACGCCTTTTACGGCAATTGTTACCGGAGCTACTGCCGGCCTGGGTTTTCCCTACCATAGCTGGGGGAAGATCGTGGATGGAGCTTACGGTACTCTGTCCGTTAATCCTAGCGCTAATTCTTATCAGATGCAGTTGGATTATATGAGGACGCTCACCGATACGAAATATTTGGCCCGGCCTAAGCTTCTTACTTTGAATAATGAAACCGCGGAAATTTCTATTACCAAGGATGAGATAGTGGGCAGGCAGGATACAACAACTTTTAACACCGGGGGAAGTCCCACCACTACCAGCGTTTATCTAAGATCAACCGGCCTTGAGCTCACTAAAGAAGGAACCGGTATTTTCCTTAAAGTAACCCCGCAGATAAATCTGGATACAAACGAGATTACGATGGTGATCAATCCAAAATCAAGCGTTTCGAATATAAGTTCCTTGAGTAACTCAAGTAATCCGCAGTCAGATGTTGAAGTAAGAAGCACAAAATCCATAGTTAAGGTTAAGGACGGAGAGACTGTAGTTTTGGGCGGGCTGATCCATCAGGACAAGAGTGTTGCCATTAAAAAACTACCCATATTAGGCGATATCCCCCTGTTAGGGGTTTTATTTAGGCATAAGGACCAAACCAAGGATATCGAGCGGGAATTGATAGTTTTTATCACTCCGCGTATTGTTAGAGATAAAACGGATTTTAAACTTGCCCAAGTCCAGAATATTCAACTGCCGGCCAGGGAACAAGGCTCTGCGTTTGGTTCAACCCGTGATTATATTATCAGTTCGAGTATGAATAAATTTGATAAAAAGCATTAATAATGGTAAGAGACAAGTATTTAAGATTAGGCGAGTTCTTAATTAAGGAAGGATTGATTACTGTCGGCCAGTTGGAAAAAGCTATCAGCGTCCAGAGGCAGGAAGGCGGCCGTCTTGGTGAAATTCTGATCAAGTTGGAAATGGTTAAAGAAGATCAGGTAGTGGCAGCCTTAGGTAAACAGCTAAACATGCCTTATTTTTCACTGGGCACAGGAATGCTCAAGCCGGCGATGGATCAGGGCTTAGAGCATCTTATCCCCCAGGATTTTGCTTTTAAAAACTGCGTTTTACCCCTTTCGCGTATGCTCAGGTCTCTGACTGTAGCCATGGCTGATCCCCTGGATCTTCTTCTTATCGATAGCTTAAGAAAATTAACCGGTGGTGAGATTAATCCGGTAATCGCTACGCGTTCTGATATTATGAAAGCAATCGAAGAATTTTATGGGAAATCAGCGATGCTTAAGGATGCGGTTGATTCAAGTTATGATATAAGCGCTTCATTTGCCCAGAGCCAGGAAGAGTTGGGCCAGGAGCTGAGCCTGGATAAGCTGATTGCCAGGGCAGAAGAGGCCCCGGTTGTAAAATTAGTAGATTTAATAATCCGTCAGGCAATCGATGAACGGGCTTCGGATATACATATTGAACCTTTTAAAGACAAAATTTCTTTACGCTACAGGATTGATGGCAAGCTTTATGAGATTCCTCCTCCGGCAAAACATTTGCATCTGCCGCTTGTTTCGCGCGTCAAAATTTTAGCCAAGCTTGATATCGCGGAAAAAAGATTACCTCAGGATGGGGCGATCTTAGTGCGTATTGATGAGCGTCCGATCGATATCCGTGTTTCGATCGTCCCGACTATTTACGGAGAGAAGGCGGTTTTAAGGATTCTTGACCGCGGCGGGGTTAAGTTGAATTTGGATTACATGGGTTTTGATCCTAAGCAGCTTGAGCATGTGCGCAAGGCAATCTTTTCTCCTTATGGGCTGGTTTTTATTACCGGGCCGACAGGAAGCGGAAAATCCACTTCACTCTATGCTATCTTAAATGAGATCAAGAGCCCCGCTAAAAATATTGTTACGGTTGAAGATCCCGTAGAATATAAGATGGATGAGATTAATCAGGTGCAGATCAAGCCGGAAATCGGGCTTACCTTTGCCGCGGCTTTGCGCAGTTTTTTGCGCCAGGATCCGGATATTATGCTGGTAGGAGAAGTTAGGGATTTGGAAACCGCGCAGATCTGTATTCGTTCCGCTCTTACCGGGCATTTAGTTTTAAGTACATTGCATACTAATGATGCTCCTTCGGCAGTAACCCGGCTTATGGATATCGGTATTGAGCCGTATATGCTTGCCCCTTCCCTGCTTATTGTTATTGCCCAGAGGCTCATTCGTAAGTTATGTCCGGATTGCAAGGAGGCATATGAGCCTGCCAGTGCCCAGCTTAAAGGAGCCTCCATCAAAGCCGAGCTTATCTATCGGCCTAAAGGATGCGCTAAATGTAACAATACCGGATATAAAGGCAGAACCTGCATTGTTGAGGTTATGCCCATTACGTTGGAGATCCAGGATTTAATTAACCAGAGGGCATCTTTCCAGAAGATACGCGAAGTTGCCCGGGCCGCAGGCATGCAAACACTTTATGAATCCGGGATCAAGAAAGTAGAAAGCGGAATTACCTCTTTGGAAGAGGTTCTTTCGACTACTTTGGGAGTAGAATAATGCCTAAGTTTTATTATGTTGCCAGGACTCGTTCCGGGGCCAAAGAAACCGGTACAGAGGATGCTTTAAATCAAGAAGAAGCGGTAACCAAAATCCAATCCAAAGGATTGATCATTGTTAATATTATTCCCGAAAACGTTGAGGCATCCGGCGCTCCATATGTTAAGAATTTGGTAAAAGTCAAGTTTAAACCTAAGCACGGCAGAGTAACCGGTGAGGATCTCATGCTTTTTTGCCGGCAGTTGTCGACCTTGATTGGGGCAGGCGTTACGATACTGATGAGCTTAAATATTATTGCCAAGCAGGTGTCTAGCAAAAAGCTTTATGAGGTGATTACGGATTTAACTAAGAATATGGAAGCAGGTTTAAGTTTTCATGAAGCCATGGCCGTGCATCCAAAAATATTTTCCGATCTCTGGATCAACCTTGTAGAAAGCGGGGAGGCCAGCGGAAACTTGGCAATTGTCTTAAGCCGGCTTGCGGCATATCTGGAAAAAGCCATGGAATTTAAAAGAAAGGTCATTTCAGCGTTAATTTACCCGGCGATCTTGACTGCCGCCGGAATTGGCGCGCTTTTATTTTTATCCATTAAAATAATCCCTACTTTTGCCGAAATTTTTAAAAATTTTAACATTACTCTGCCTTTTCTCACCCAGGTATTAGTAGGAGTAAGCGTTTTTCTTAGAAAATTTATGTTTTTACTGATTCTATCAATCGCGGGAATTGTTTTTGCTTTTAAAAAATATATAGAGACTAAGCCCGGTAGAAAGAGCTTTGAAAATTTTAAATTTAAATTACCGGTTTTTGGTGAATTTTTTTTAGCTTTGAATATCGAAAGATTCTCTTCGGAAATGTCCACGCTCCTGGAATCGGGCGTCCCGATTCTTTATTCTCTGGAGATATCGGAACGCAGCGTAGACAACCTGATAATGGCGGATATAATCCGTAAGATTAAAGAGGATGTGCGGGAGGGTAAACCGCTTCGGGAGTCACTTGAGCGCAGTAATTTTTTTGAACCGATGGTCATCCAGATGGTGAGCATCGGGGAAGAAATCGGCGAGCTTCCGCAAATGTTCAGAAGGATCAATTCTTTTTATCAGGAATATTGCGATACATTCCTGGCGCGTTTTGTGGCTATGTTTGAGCCTTTTGTTTTGGTTTTTATCGGTTCCATTATTGGGGTTATGGTTATTGGGATGTTTTTGCCTATATTTGAGCTTTCAAAAATAAGCGGATAAATATTGACAATTCTTTAGTGTAGGTTTAAAATACTAACAGAAAAGAAAAAAAGGGGGTAAAATGAGAAGAGGTTTTACGCTTGTGGAATTAATTGTCGTTATCATCATTGTAGGAATCTTAGCGGCTGTAGGTATGACTCAGTATACTAAAGTAGTGGAAAAAGGGCGTGCGGCCGAAGCCAGAATGCTTTTGGGTACATTAAGAAGCGCGGAAATTGCCGAATATACAGAAAATGGCGCTTATCAGGGGGTAGCCGGTTTAGGGGTTTCAGCTCCGACGGCTTGTGTATTCACGCATTATTTTTCGTATGTTTGCGACGCTGCTAGCGGGACATGTACGGCCACCAGATGTACTGCCGGCGGAAAAAATCCGCAAAGTACGATAGCTTATACTAAAACATTGGATGTTAATGGTAATTTCGGAGGTTCCGCGGGTTATTAAGATAAAAAAGGCTTCAGCGTGTTATAAAAAAAGGGGGTAAAATGAGAAGAGGTTTTACGCTTGTGGAATTAATTGTCGTTATCATCATTGTAGGAATCTTAGCGGCTGTAGGTATGACTCAGTATACTAAAGTAGTGGAAAAAGGGCGTGCG
>JAQUQW010000001.1:325605-472400 GCA_028716245.1 Candidatus Omnitrophota bacterium
GCTTTAAAAGTGCGGACATTGATCAAGCAGGATTTTGACCGGGCCTTTAGCGATTTCGACTGTATCGTTGCTCCGGTATCTCCGACTGCGGCTTTTAAAATCGGCGAAAGAACAGAGGATCCCCTAAAAATGTATCTTTCTGATATCTATACCATATCAGTAAACCTGGCCGGAATTCCGGCAATATCTGTTCCCTGCGGGTTTACCAAAAAAGGCTTACCCGTAGGCCTGCAGATTATGGCCAAGCCATTTGATGAAGAGATGCTTTTCAGGGTAGCACATGCTTTTGAACAGAACACGCAATGGCATAAACTTAAACCAAAATTATGAACTACCAGACAGTCATCGGTTTAGAAGTCCACCTGCAATTAAAAACTAAAACCAAAGCGTTCTGCGGTTGCGCCATTGATTTTGGAAAAGCCCCTAATTCCGGCACTTGTCCGGTATGCCTGGGATTCCCCGGATCGCTTCCGGTTTATAATAAGGAGGCGTTAAATTCGGCAATCAAAGTGGCTTTGGCTTTTAATTGCCAGATACAGGAACACACGAAATTTGACCGCAAAAATTATTTTTATCCGGATTTACCGAAGAACTACCAGATTTCGCAATTCGACTTGCCTTTATCGCGCAACGGCCAGCTGATTATTTTCGACCAGGATCATCAGCCCAAGCGTATCGGCATTACCAGGATACATTTAGAGGAGGATGCCGGCAAGCTTATCCACGAAGCGGATTCCAGCCTGGTAGATTTTAACCGCACCGGAATCCCCCTGCTTGAAATTGTCAGTGAACCGGATTTAAACAGCCCCCAGGAAGCTTTTGATTATTTGAGCAGTTTAAAAAGCATCCTTGAATACCTGGATGTATCTGATTGCGATATGGAAAAGGGCTCTTTGCGCTGCGATGCCAATATATCTTTGCGGCCGCAAGGCGCCAAGGAATTAGGGGTCAAAACGGAATTAAAAAACATGAACTCTTTTAAAGGGGTTAAGGATGCTTTAACTTTTGAAGTCAAGCGTCAGACGGAATTGCTACAATCAGGGCAAAGTTGGCAGCAGGAAACCCGGCTTTGGGACGCGCAGAAAGGACTGACCGTATCTATGCGCAGCAAAGAAGGGGCAAAAGATTACCGGTATTTTCCTGATCCGGACCTGGCAGTTTTTATCATCGATGCGCCGATGATTTCCCGAATAAAAGCCGGACTGCCGGAATTGCCTCAGGAAAAAATGCGGCGGTTTATGCAGGAGTATGCGTTATCCGAATATGACGCTAAAATTTTAACTTCTTCCAAGAAATTCGCCGACTACGCAGAAGAGTGCATGAAGATTTTCCCGGATAAAGACAAAAAGCCGATTGCGAATTGGTTGATTGGCCCGTTTACATCTGTTATATCCAATCTTGCCGATCAAGCCAAACAAGAATACATCCAATCAAAAAATCTTGTCGAATTGGTTGAACTGGTTGAAAAAAAACAAATTATTTCTAATCTTACCGGTAAAATTGTTTTAGAAGAGATGTTCGCAACCGGGAACACGGCAAGGGCAATAATAACCGAAAAAAACCTGGCGCAGATTTCAGATACAGGCAGTCTTGAGATAATTGTGCAGGAAGTCATTAATGAAAACCCTAAGTCGGTGAGTGATTACAGCGCGGGAAAAACAAACGCGCTGATGTTCTTAGTCGGACAGGTGATGAAAAAGAGTGCCGGTAAGGCTAATCCTAAGGTGGTCACAGATCTGATAAAGAGGAGGCTGTCTTGATGCATAAAAAAATATTCATTGGGTTTTTATTTATTGTTCTTGTGCTTATCGGTACCAGGATCTCTTTTTCCGACAACAAGAATAAAAATAACGATGCGCTGTACAAACAGGTGGAACTATTTTCCGATACCCTGGCAATTATCCAAAAGGAATATGTTGATGATACAAAACCCAAAGATTTGATTTATGGTTCATTAAAAGGCATGCTTTCTTCCCTTGATCCGCACAGCCAATTTATGGATCCGGATACTTACAATGAATTAAAGGTGGATACCGAAGGAAAATTCGGCGGTCTGGGCATTGAAATTACCATCAAAGACGGTTTGCTCACCATAATTACCCCGATTGAAGATACCCCTGCCTGGAAAGCGGGAATAAAAGCTGGCGACCATATTGTAAAGATCAATGATGCCTTGACCCGCGAGATGACCCTTACCGACGCGGTTAAGAAGATGCGCGGTGCGCCCGGAGAAACAGTTAATCTTACGATATTGCGGGATTCCGAAAATAAACTCCTGGATTTTAAAATTACCAGGGCAGTCATTAAAATTGAAGATATAAAATATGCGCGTATTTTGGAGGATGGGATCGGTTATATCCGTTTGATTGAATTCCGCGAAAATACCTTGCAGGAATTCAATAATGCTTTAAGTTCTCTTGTCAAACAGGGAATGCAGGGTTTAATAATAGACTTGCGTAATAATCCCGGAGGGCTTCTGGATGTCGCGGTGAAAATCACCGGCCGGTTCATCGCACCCAATAAAATGATTGTTAATACCAAAGGCAGGCATAAAGAGCAGAATCTGGAGTTTTATTCTGACGCCAAAAACGCGCTTTTAGATTTACCTATGGTGATCCTGATTAATGGAGGCTCAGCTTCCGGCAGCGAAATTATGGCCGGGGCCCTTCAGGATTATAAACGCGCCATAATTATCGGAACTAAATCTTTTGGCAAGGGCTCGGTTCAGACCGTTATACCTCTGGGGGATGGTTCAGCCTTACGCCTGACTACCAGCCACTATTTTACGCCATCCGGTAAGATTATTAATGGTAAAGGGGTTACTCCGGATATTCTGGTGGAAGAGAATAAAGAGCCGGATCTTCTTAAAGACCAGGATGCAAAAGTTAAGAAACCAAATGAACTATTTAATGAGATTGAAAGTAAACAGCCTAAAAATAAGCCGATAGGAGAGGTTTTTAATTATAAGGATGATCTCCAGTTGATTCGCGCTCTGAATACCTTAAAAGCCATAGTAATTTATAAACAGTCAAAGTTGTAAAAGTATCTGTAAATATTGCGGTCAATGAAAAATAAGCCTCTGATTGTTATCGCGGTAATTTTAGTTTTACTTTTATTCATTGCCCTTATTCTGACACCGATTTATAAAAAAGTGCCGGGCAAGAAAGTCTTTGCAAAGGCAAGAATCGCCATCGTAATTGATGATTGGGGTTATCATTTGGATAATCTGGCAATCATCAAAAAAATAAAGGTGCCTTTGACCTGCGCGATTTTACCGAACTTAAAAAATTCAAGCCTTGTCGCCCAAAAATTGAATGGTTTTGGTTTTGAAATAATCCTCCACCTGCCAATGGAGCCTAAAGAAAAAATCAGGTTGGAAAGCAATACCATCACCTCCGTTATGGATGCCGGCCAGATTCATGATATCCTGGATAAAGATTTAGCCTCGGTTATCTTTGCCAAAGGAATTTCTAACCACATGGGATCACGGATTACCGAGGATAGAAAGATCAGCGCAATAGTAATGGCCGAAGTAAAAAAACGTAAGCTATATTTCCTGGATAGTTTTGTAACCGCTAAATCCGTCTGCCGGGAAATTTCCGCAAAGATAAAAGTAAGATTCGCCAGAAGAGATGTATTTCTGGATAATCAGGATGATCCGGTATATATAAGAGACCAGTTGATGAAATTAATGAACCTGGCCAGAAGGCAAAAAACTGTAATTGCTATCGGCCATGATCGTAAAAACACTTTAACGGTATTAAATGAAATGCTTCCAACAATGAAAAAAGAAGGCTATAAATTTGTTTTTGTTTCGGAGATAGCTAGATGATTGTCTTAGGGGTTGAGAGTTCTTGCGATGAGACCGGGGTTGCCGTAGTCAGGGACGGGAAGAAAATCCTGTCTAACGTAGTTGCCAGCAGCCTCAAGATACACAGTAAACACGGTGGAGTAGTTCCGGAGATTGCCTCGCGTATGCAGCTGGAAAGCATCGCCGGAGTTTTCTCTGAAGCAATTAAGATCGCCAAGATAAGACCGGAGCAAATAGATTTGATATCCGTAACCGCCGGCCCCGGATTGCCGGGATCACTGCTGGTGGGGATTTCTTTTGCTAAAGCATTGGCATTAAGTTTGGACAGGCCGATACTGGGCATTAATCACATCCATAGCCATGTTTATGCCAATCTGCTTTGTCATCATAATATCAAAACGCCCTGCGTAGCTTTAGTTGTTTCCGGCGGCCACACAACTCTTTTTTATATAGAAGATTTCAGTAAAATTAAAATCTTGGGGCAAACTTGCGATGATGCCTGCGGCGAAGCTTTTGATAAAGTGGCAAAAATTATGGGAATGGGTTATCCCGGAGGCCCGCTGATTGAAAAATTAGCCAAGGGCGCAGATGGCCGTAAAATTAAGTTTGCCTGCTGCGGGACGGACAATGAGCTGGATTTTAGTTTTAGCGGCATAAAAACCGCGGTCTTATATTATTTAAAGGATAAAAAAGCAGGAAAAAAAATAAAAAAGGATCTGGCTGCTTCTTTCCAGGAAAGCGCAGTCAATGCTTTGATCAGAAAATCGCTCCTTGCCTGCAAACGTAAAGGTGTTAAAAATCTTTTAATTGGCGGAGGCGTAGTTGCCAACAGTTGTTTGCGTCAAAAATTCGCGCAGAGCTCTAAAAAAAACGGGATTAATTGTTTTTTTCCAAGCATCAATTTATGCCTGGATAATGCGGCTATGGTTGCCGGCCTAGCGGATTATCTCTATAAACAAGGTTTGAGAAGCAGTCTTAACCTGAATATGGAATTTAACTAACTAATACCCCGCGCTAAAGACACCCGACGCTAAGAGGTATTGTGTAGGTGTGCGCTAAGTAGCGCAAATTGCGCGGGTGTGCGCTTTCTGCGCAAGGAGGAGAAAATGCCTACTGATTTAGAAATGGTTACGCGTTTATTATTGACTTTAACCTTAAGCGGATTAATTGGCCTTGAGCGGCAGGTCCACCGCAGGGATGCCGGCTTGCGCACGCATATACTGGTAGCTTTAGGTTCATGTCTTATAATGTTGACATCTATATATGTTTTTGATATATATAAAGACAGTGCTTCGCTGGATCCGGCCCGTATTGCCGCCGGGGTAATCACCGGTATTGGATTTCTGGGCGCTGGCGCCATAATCCGTGAACCTGAACGGATCCGGGGGCTGACTACCGCTGCCAGTTTATGGGTAGTTGCCGGCATTGGTTTAGCGGTAGGAATCGGTTTTAATAAAGTAGCAATCTATACCACAATTTTGGTATTAATCGTTTTGCATTTCTTGCGTTACGTGGAAGGATCGCTCACCAAGGAGGATAAACATGGCATTTAAAAAGAAACTGGAGGAAAAAACTCTGGATGTGGACGCGGCAATGCAGGGGACTTTAAGCTTCAAAGATCCGGTTAATCTGCGTATTAATGGAAAATTCGAAGGAAATCTGGATACCCGCGGCAACCTTACGGTCGGACCTACCGCCATAATTAATGCCGATATTATCGGGGATAATATTATTATCGGAGGCAAGGTTAAAGGTAAAATTACCGCCCGCGAACGGCTGACTCTCTTGCCGCAAGCCGTAGTTGAGGGCCATATTTATCCGGCAAAACTTAATGTTGCCGAAGGCGCTATTCTTGAAGGCCAATGTTCGATGCTCCATGATTTTCTTAACTCCGAGCAGCTGGCAAAATACCTGGAAGTAGAATTAAGCTCGATCATGGAGTGGGCTAATTCGGGAAAGGTCCCGGCGAATAAAGAGAATGATGATTGGAAATTCGAACGTAAAGCCATAGACAGCTGGGTGGCTGCGGGTAAAATAGGAAAATAAACTTACGATAAAAATGAGCGAAGAAAAAATGCTGACAGTCAGGGATGTCTCGATTATACTGGGCATATCGGAGAAGGATGTTTTAGATCTAACTGAAAACGGAACGATTCCCGGTTATAAAATAGGAGGCGTATACTTAAGGTTTAAAAAAGAACAGGTTGAGCAGTATAAAAAAACCCAGCATCACCTGCACCCAAACGCGCTCAAACAGGAATCCGCAGGTTTTGGCAGCAAGATTTCCGATTTTTTCTATTTCCACGATTTCTATATCCTGGCCGCAATTCTTATAATCCTTTTAGGATATCTTGTTTACCGGGGCCTATAGTTTAAATGTCTGTGAAAAAAGGTTTTTGCGATTTAGGGTTTGCCAAGTTTGACATCGATAGAATAAAACGTAAAGGGTTTGCCGAAGTTATTTATTGTCCGGGTAAGGACCGGGCGCACTTAAAAGAAATTGCCAAAAAAATAACTAAGTCCAAACAAGACCTGTTGTTAACCAAGCTGGACAAAGCCACGTTTTCTTTTTTAAAGAAAGTTATTCCCGCGTTAAAATATAACCCTCTGGCAAAAATCGGCTATCTCTTAGCAAAACCTAAAATCCTCTCTAGAGGTTCGATTTTAGTGGTTTCCGCGGGCACCAGCGACATTCCTATAGCTGAAGAAGCGGCGCAAACCTTGGAAATTATGGGTAATCGCGTTGAAAGATTATACGATGTCGGCGTAGCCGGCGTACACCGCCTGATGGATAATATTGAGAAATTAAAACTAGCTCAGGTAATCATTGTTGTGGCGGGAATGGAAGGGGCTTTACCAAGTTTAGTCAGCGGGTTGGTCAAGGCGCCGATTATCGCGGTTCCGACCAGCTGCGGCTATGGCTCCAGTTTTTCCGGTCTGGCCGCGCTGCTGACGATGTTAAACGGATGCTCGCCGGGGGTCACAGTGGTAAATATAGATAACGGGTTCGGGGCGGGTTATTTTGCCAGTTTGATCAACAGGGGATAATCATGGCGTTATCGGGTTTAGATATTTATAAGTTATTACCTAAAACAAACTGCCGCCAGTGCGGATTTGCTACTTGCCTGGCTTTTGCCATGCAGCTGGCTAAAAAAGCGGTCACAATTGAAAAATGCCCTTTTATTTCGCCGGAAGCTAAAATGATTTTAGAGGCGCAAGCCCAGCCTCCGATTAAACCAATTATTTTAGGCAATAAGGAATCAAATTTTGAGGTCGGCAATGAAACAGTAATGTTCAGGCATGAAGAAAAATTCCGTAATCCGGCAGGAATCGGTTTTATTATCGAAGATAATCTAAGTGAGGCGGAAATAAAAGCCAGGCTTAAAGAAATCAATCAGTTAAAATTTGAACGGGTAGGCCAGCTGCTGGAAGTTAATCTGTTGGCTTTAAAACAAAATAAGGACGCTAAAAGTTTTCTTGAGGCGACTAAATTGTTCCTGGACAATACTCCTTTACCGCTAATGTTGATGAGCGGCGACTTAGCAGCTTTAAGGCAGGCAGCGGAAATCGCCAAAGACCGTAAACCCCTGCTTTATTGCGCCACCAAGGATAATTTCGCCCAAATTGGAGCGATTGCCAAAGAGTTTGGGCTGCCGCTGGTAGCAACCGCGCAGAATTTTGATAATCTCTCTGAACTTACCAAAGAACTTAACGCCTTAGGGGTACATAACCTGATTTTAGATACCGGGAAGAAATCCGTGACTGATAAAATCTGGGACTTAACGCAATTACGCCGCCAGGCGCTTAAAAAATCCAACCGGACATTGGGATATCCTGCTTTGGCGATCGTCGATAAAACCGATCCTTACGAAGAAGCTGTCGAGGCAACCGCTTATATCGCTAAATACGCCGGGATTGTTTTGATCAAAGGCACCGCGGCCTGGGAAATCATCTCTATTTTGACCTTAAGGCAGAATATTTATACCGACCCGCAGAAACCCCTGCAGATCGAATCCAAGCTTTATCCGATAGGGCAAGTCAATCCGGATTCCCCGGTTTTAATCACGACTAACTTTTCCTTAAGCTATTTTACTGTTTTAGGAGAAGTGGAGGCCAGCAAAATACCGGCTTATATTTTAAGCGTGGATACTCAAGGCATGTCTGTGCTTACCGCCTGGGCCGCAGAAAAATTCAACGCCGAATGTATCACTAAATCCCTGGCTGACCATGGCGTTAAAAACGCGATCAAACACAAGAATTTGATTATCCCAGGGTATGTGGCGATAATCAGCGGCGACCTTGCGGACAAGTCGGGTTTTGAAATAATCGTCGGCCCTAAAGAAGCGGCGGGGATCCCTGCGTTTCTAAAAAACCTAAACTGATGCAAAAATTCAAAGTTACATTCTTACCGGATAATAAAACTGTTTCTGTCGATAAAGACTCAACCGTACTTTCGGCGGCAATCTCGGCAGGAGTCTATATCAATTCTACCTGCGGCGGAGATGGGATTTGCGGAAGGTGCAAAGTTGTCGTAAAAGGACAGGTTACCAGCCAGCCCAATGGGATAATTACTCCCGAGGAACGCAAGAATAATATCTATTTAGCCTGCCTGACAAATGTCCATGGAGACTTAGAGGTCCAGGTTCCCGATAGTTCACGGCTTAATTTTGATAAGCTTACTCCTGAAGAATTAGAGGAGCGTTTAAACGGGTTTTATTCAAAAGCAGAAGAGATCTCTCCGGTAAAAGCAAAATTTGAAGACCGGGTTTTTAAGCATTCTCCATTTGCCACAAAATTATATCTTGAACTGCCTAAACCGACGATTAATGACAGTATCAGCGATCTGGAAAGGCTATACCGGGCCCTGAGGAATTTTGAAGAATTTCCCGTAATCCAGGCCGGCTTATTTAATATCCGCCAGCTGGGTGAATTATTGCGCGATTATGAATGGAAAGTTACCGTAACGCTGGGTAAACGCAATAATACGGTTGAGATCGTGCTCATTGAGCCCGGCGATACAACGCAGAAGAACTTCGGGCTTTGTTTTGATATCGGCACAACTACAATTTCCGGCCAACTGGTAAATCTAAATTCAAAAAAAATCCTGGGAACAAAAGCCGCTTATAATCAACAGGCGGCTTTCGGCAGCGATGTAATTACGCGCATAATTCACGCGGCAAAAAGCGATGGCTTGGAACAGTTGCATAATGCCGTTTGCGACACAATAAACCAGATTATCAAAGACCTGGTTTTAGAACACAAGGTGGATTTAAACACGGTTAACTGCATTGTCTGCTCGGGGAACACTACAATGATACATCTGCTTTTAAATATGGATCCTTCCCATATCCACAGGGAACCGTATGTTCCGACGGCAAACTTCCTGCCGGTAGTGCG
This sequence comes from Candidatus Omnitrophota bacterium, assembly GCA_028716245.1. NCBI lineage: Bacteria > Pseudomonadati > Candidatus Omnitrophota > Candidatus Omnitrophota bacterium. Next base: position 334,814 of record JAQUQW010000001.1, read on the forward strand.
GGCCGCAGAAGCCGGAATAAATATTAACCCCAGAGGCCTGCTGGCTTGCGTTTCGGGGGTCTCTAGTTTCGTCGGCGGGGATACTACCGCCGGAGTTCTATCCAGCGGGTTATACCAAAAAGAAAAACCCTGCATATTAATTGATATTGGCACAAACGGGGAAATTGTTTTAGGTAATCAAGAATTCCTGGTTGCCTGCGCGGCATCCGCCGGCCCGGCTTTTGAAGGCAGCGGGGTCACCAGCGGGATGCGGGCAAGCAGCGGGGCGATCCAAAAAGTGCGCATCGATAGAAAAGATTTTAATGTTAAATATTCCGTGATCCAGGATAAAAAACCCAAGGGGATTTGCGGCTCGGGTTATATCGACCTGCTCAGTGAAATGCTAGAGGCAAGGATAATTGATAAGAGCGGAAAAATCAAAGCCCAAAACCATCGGCGTATCCGCCAAACCGATCTTGGTTATGAATTTGTGGTTTGTTTTAAAGAAGAAACCGCTGCCGGCTCGGATATTGTGATTAACGAAGCCGACATTGAAAACCTTAAACGCTCTAAAGGAGCGATATATTCAGCCACCTCGATTTTAGTTAAACATTTGGGTTTGGAATTTGCGGCAATCCATAAGTTTTATATTGCCGGAGGGTTTGGAACCTACCTGGACATTGAAAAAGCAATCAGGATAGGGTTATTACCGGATTTGGAACGCGCAAAGTTTGTTTTTATCGGGAACAGTTCCCTGGCAGGGGCAAGAGAGATACTTTTATCAAGCCAAGCGATGGAGATGGGGGATAATCTTGCCTCGAAAATCACTTATTTTGAATTATCGGTTGAACCCGGATATATGGAGGAGTATAGCCAGGCTTTATTCTTTCCGCATACGGATTTAACCAAATTCCCAACGGTGAAATTTTAAATGGGTAAAATCATCGCGCTAGCCGGAAAAGGCGGGACCGGAAAAACCACGCTGAGCGCTTTAATTATCCGTTTGATTAAAGAAAAAAAATTGGGTTCGGTTTTAGCTATTGATGCTGACCCGAATAGTAATTTAGGGGAGGCGCTGGGGGTAAAATCCGAGGAGAGCATCGGTAAAATACTTGATCTTATATGCACTGACCCGGATAAAGTTCCAACCGGTATGACCAAGGAGCGTTTTATTCAGCATCAAGTGCAATCGGCAATCCAGGAAGAGCAAGGTTTTGACATCTTAAGCATGGGTAAGCCGGAAGGCCCGGGTTGTTATTGTTACGTCAATAATGTCCTGCGCGGAGTAATCACCAAGCTGATTCATGACTACGATTACATCGTAATCGATAATGAGGCCGGGTTAGAGCATTTGTCCCGGCGCACCACTCGCTTTGCCGACATACTCATTGTTGTTTCAGATGCCTCCAGCGTCGGCTTAAAGTCGGCCAAAAGAATCATCGACTTAGTAAAGCAGCTGAAATTTGAAGTAAAAAAAAGTTTTCTTTTGATTAACCGTTTTAACAAAAACATCGATAATGAAAAAATCAAGGCAACCGGCCTGAATTATTTAGGCAATCTGCCCAATGATCTGGAAATCGAAAATTTAAGCCTTGAAGGAAAATCAATTTTTGAATTGAAATCAAACGCGCCGGTATTTAAGGCGCTTAATTTACTGGGAGAGCAAATATGGGAACGCAATTAGTGCTCGAGAAATGGCCGGGAATTATCTCCACCGTAATCATCGGGGCCACCAAAGATGAAGGAGGTTCCCGGGCAAATACCGTAAAGATCGGCGGACAAAACAGTTTGCCTTTGTTATTTAAAGAAGGGGATCTTCCCAATAAACCCAAAATCGCTTTTGAAATCTGGGACATTGCCCCGCAAGACTGGCAGGAGGAGTTAATTTCTGCCTACGGAAAAGCGGTAAATGATCCTTTTGCCTGGGCGGAAAAATGCGTCAATGAGTTTAAAGCGGAAATACTCTGCCTAAAATTGCAGGGAACGCATCCTGATTGCGGCAACAAAACTCCTCAGGAGTCAGCTAAATTCGTCTCGGCTTTATTAAATAAGGTCAAACTCCCTTTAATAATTATCGGAAGCGGCGACGATACCAAGGATAACCTGGTTATGCCTGTAGTTTCAGAAGCGGCTAAGAAAGAACGCTGTTTGATTGGCTGCGCGGCACAGGATAATTATAAAACCTTAGTTGCCAGCGGATTAGCCGACGGCCACAGCATTATTGCCGAAAGCCCCATCGATATCAATATTGCCAAACAATTGAATATATTGATTTCCGATATGGGATTAAGCTTAGAGCGCATCGTGATTAATCCGACTATCGGAGCATTGGGCTATGGCCTTGAATATGCCTACTCGATTATGGAACGGGCAAGATTGGCCGCTCTATCCGGCGATAAAACCCTAGCTTCACCGTTTATTTGTTTTGTGGGGCAGGAGGCCTGGAGGACTAAAGAAGCCAAAGTCAGCCTGGAACAGGGAATTATGTGGGAGACAATTACTGCCACCAGCCTCATTCAATCGGGAGCGGATCTTTTGGTTATGCGCCACCCCAAAGCAGTGCAGAAAGTGCACAATTTCATTGAAACATTATATCGAGGATAAGTATGCTTGTTATTGGTGAACTGATTAATGGGATGTATCCGGAAATTGCTCTGGCAATTAAAGAGCGCGATAAGAAAATAGTGCAAAAATACGCGCTCCAACAGGTTGACTGCGGCGCCGATGCCCTCGATGTCAACTGCGGTCCGGCTTCGGCTAAACCATTATTGGATATGCCCTGGCTGGTTGAAATAATTCAAGAGGTAACCGATAAACCGCTGAGCCTTGATTCCAGTAAGCCTGAGGCCATTAAAGAAGGCTTAAAAGCCGCCAGGAATAAAACAATTATCAATTCTACCACAGCGGATCCGGAAAAGCTGGACATTCTTGTTCCTTTAGCCAAACAGTATAATTCCAAATTAATCGGGATCACTATCAACTTAAAAGGAATCCCCCAAAACAAAGACCAGCGCGTGGAATTAGCGGCAATAATCGTCGCCTATTGCCAAGAAAATGAATTCCCCATCGAAGATCTTTATTTAGACCCGATACTGTTGCCGATTAATGTCGCTCAGGGGCAAATGATTGATATTTTAGAATCTATCCGCGAATTCAAGATAATCTCCGAGCCAAGCCCCAAGACCATTCTGGGCTTAAGCAATGTTTCCCAGGGCACGCACACTCATAATACACATAGCCTGATCAACCGCACATTTTTAACAATGGCAGTTGCGTATGGCTTGGATTCTGCTATACTTAATCCTGAAGATAAAGAGCTGATGGACAGCTTGATTACCGCAGAGCTTATTTTGAATAAAAATATTTACTGTAATTCGTATCTAGAGGCTTACAGAAAAAAGTGATAGATTTGGCGGAGTAGCTCAGCCTGATAGAGCACGCGGCTCATACCCGCTTGGTCGGTGGTTTAAATCCACTCTCCGCCACCATTTTTTAGCGATTGTGTTTTGAAGTAAATCTCAGCAGTAAAATTAAATACCTAACTGTGTCACACTATCTATCAACATAAACTCTCTCGTTTGGCCTGTGGTTAGGACCCAATAGGGAAGGAACCATAAAAAATCAATATAAATTAACTTATAACTTTTTGCAGTACAATAAGTTATAATCCTCAAAAAAGATAAATTCACCCCCCACTTGAAAAGCCCTCCAGGATATGTTATATTCCTTTTAATGTGCTTTTACACTCAGCAATACAAAATAAATAGCGCAAGGAGAGCGTGTATGCAAAAAACCCTATTATTGTCGCAAATTACTAAACACTTTATAAAAGTGTCTAAGTTAGTTTTGCTGATACTGCCTATTTTCTTTGTCTCTATCTTTATTTACCAGCTGTCTTTTGCCTTTATAGATTACAAGGCAATACTGCCGGCTGCGCCTGGATATGCGACCATCGAGGTTACGCCGGAATTGCTCGAAGCTCTTATTCAGGTAGAAAGCTCAAATAACCCCAGCGCATACAACCACTACACCAAAGCCAGGGGGCTTACCCAGATTACGCCGATTGCCTGGAGAGAATTGCGTAAACATTACGGCTCTAAATACGCTAATCTTAACTTTTGGGAGGATATGTGTAAATCGCAGGTAGCCAGAGAAGCCGGAACAGACTATCTTTACCACCTGCAGAAGATTTTAAAAGCAAAACGCATTCCGGTAACCCTGGATAATTTACTTGCCGCTTATGTCTGGGGGCCCAACAACCTGGAAAAAAACGGCATACATAACGCCCCCCGTGTAGTCAAAAATTACGTATCGAAGGTTAAAAAATTGGCCCAAGCCAGCGATTAAACCGGCTGAATCTTAACTACTACTTGAGATTTCTTTGGCGAGTTTTTCAATAATCAGTGAAGTAAGAATAAATACACCTGCCTCAGTGAAGACCGTAGCTAATGCTGCCCCCACGTAAGAGAATTGATGTATAAGTATGAATATCAGCGGCAAACCGATAAGCGCGGCGGCAACATGAATCTTAGCGTATAAATCCTGTTTACCGCAGACAAGCAAAAACTGTACCTTAAAGTTATTCGCGCCGACAAAAAATACCGCAGCCAACAGCAATCTTAAAGCAAGCACTACTTCTTTATAAGCAACCCCGCAGGTAATCTGGATAATCCAGGGAGCGATAAAATAGGCAATCGGCAGGCTGACTACAAAGCCTAAGGTTATGCCGTCCTGGATCCGAAACATTATCGCTACCGCCCGCTGTTTATTTTTCGCGAACACATTGCTGATCCTGGGGAATACCGCCCGGGTAAATGAATCCATGGGGAAGGTCTGGATAATATTGGCGATCCTTTCGGCAATAGAATAGTATCCGGTAATCACGTTATTGGTAAGTAACCCCACCGCAAAAACCCGGGTAGTCGTATAGGCGTTAACCGCCAGGATAGAAATAAAAATATCCCAGCCGGTTTTAAGTTCTTGTTTTATATGAACATATTTCAGGAAAACAAATTCCAGGCGGAATTTCCTAAAAGCGATATAGAGGCCAAGAATTCCGCTGATTATGGATAGCAGAGAGTTTAATAACGGCACCAAAAGGAAATCACCGGGGCCCTTTATAAAAACAAAAATACAAATTGCGTATACTATACCGCTGATCACGTTAACTGTGGCAATATAGCTCATTTTTTCTTTGCCCTGAAAAAACCAGACTGGAAATAAAGTGCTGCCGATTACGGCGCCGAAGCTTAAAGTATAAACCAACCAATCATTCCTGAATCTAGGCACAAAATAGAGGATCGCGCAGAGGATTATAAAGCTCAATCCCGCGAATATCAGTTTTACGGTCATTACCGATGAAAATACCTTGCTGGTCTTTTCCTTATGTTCTCCGATAAGCGCGATTGTTTTAGTCGCTGAAAGGCTGAAACCGTAGTCGGTTAAAATCAGGAAATATTGCACCAGGCTCTGGGCAAAAGCGATCAGGCCGAATTTTTCCATTCCAATTACCCGGATAAGATAGGGAAGGACGACTAAAGGAAGGATATAGCTGATACCTTGAAGGGTGGTCAGGGAAATGAAATTTCCCAGGACGATTTTTCTTTCTTTATGTGTTACGATTTTTTTACGCACCATCATCCATAATTTACACTTTAAGATCCATAAAGTCAATATTTTTAATAGGGACAGCGACCATTTTTTTAAAAAAAATGGTCGCTGTCCCTATTTTCTATGGTAAAATAAGTTTTATGAATAAATTCAAGGAAACAATCAAAAAATACAACCTGATCCAAAAAGGCGATAAAATCCTGGTTGGAGTTTCCGGCGGGCCGGATTCACTGACCCTGCTTTTGCAACTCTTTAACCTAAAATCAAAATTGGGATTGGCTTTACATATTGCCCATCTTGATCACGGCTTACGGAAAAATTCCGGCGCGGATGCTCTTTTTGTAAAGAAATGGGCTAAGCGGCTCAATATCCCCATGAGCATAAAACAAATTGACCCCAAGCTCCTTAAGGAAAAAGGCTCTCTTGAGGAGCTTTGCCGAAACGCAAGGTTAGATTTTTTTATTAAAACCGCAAAGAAAATCAAAGTAAACAAGGTTGCTTTGGGGCATAACCTTGATGACCAGGCCGAAACAGTCTTAATGCGCCTGTTGCGGGGAACAGGTTTATCCGGATTAAGCGGAATATCTTTACAGCGGAAAATCAATGGGGTCACTTTTATCCGTCCGCTTTTGGAAACTTCCCGTTATGAAATTAATAAATATCTAAAACGCAGGGGAATAAAACCGCGCATCGATTCAACGAATAAGGAAGAGGTATTCTTGCGTAATAAGATCCGCCACAATTTAATTCCCTTATTAAAAAGTAAGTACAATCAAAATATCGTTAGCGTCTTGGCAAATCTGGCGGAAAGTGTTTCTTATGATTATGAATACCTTGATCAGGCCGCCCGGCGCAGCCTAAAAGGTAATACCAGCCATCTCAATATTAAGAAAATCCTTAAATTGCACCCGGCAATTTTACGCCTTAAAATCAGGCAGAGTATCGGCTATCTTCAGGGGAATACGCGCCGGATAGGATTTGTGCACATCAAAGAAATAGAGGATTTACTAAATAGCCGGCCAAAAGGATCAATTGTCGATTTGCCTAAAGGAATCTCGGTACAAAAAACCCGCGCTTACCTGCGATTTTATAAGCGTTAGAATCAGGGACCGTTTCTAGTTTTTTGGGGAAAAATAGAAACGTTCCCTAGTTTTTCCTTGATTTTACCTCCTTTAACCGCTATAATAAAAAATCTATTAACCATTTAACCTTGGAGAATTAAGATGCCCCCGCAAAATAAACCTAAATCTAATAAGAACAATAAGTTTAAACGCTTCCCTTTTGGCTGGTTGCTGGCTTTTTTCCTGTTCATCATCCTGATGAACTTTTTCAGCAATATTCCGATTACCGGCGTCCCCAAAGAAATCACCTACAGTCAGTTTTATAAAATTTTAAAGGATAATCCTGACCGCATAAAACATCTCGTTAAAACCGAAACCATTTTACAGGGCGATTACGCGGATAACTCAAAATTCTTTCTGAATATCCCGGAGAATGACCCGGAATTACTCGGCCTGATGCGGCAAAATTTAAAAAATTTTGAAGTTAAGCCGGCGCGCACATTCTGGGTTACTTTACTTTTCAATTTAGGGCCGATACTATTACTTATTTTCTTCTGGTGGATGATGGCCGCCCGGGGAGAACAATTGGGCAGTAAAATTATGACTTTTGGAAAAGTTAGATCTAAAATCCAAAGTAATAATGAGAAGGCTACTTTTGATGATGTTGCCGGAGTTGATGAAGCAAAAGAAGAACTAAAAGAAGTAATTGAATTCCTTAAAGATCCTAAGAAATTCCAAAAGCTGGGAGGCAAGATTCCAAAAGGGGTACTTTTGGTCGGGCCTCCGGGATGCGGAAAAACATTGATTGCCCGGGCAGTTGCCGGTGAAGCCAATGTGCCTTTTTTCAGTATATCCGGCTCTGATTTTGTCGAGATGTTCGTGGGAGTAGGGGCAAGCCGGGTAAGGGATTTATTCGACCAGGGCCGTAAAGCCGGGATCGTTTCCGGTAAAGGGGCGATAATCTTTATCGATGAAATTGACGCGGTTGGCCGCTTGCGTTTTTCCGGAATCGGCGGAGGCAATGATGAACGCGAACAAACCCTTAACCAGTTACTGGTTGAAATGGATGGCTTTGACAGCCAGCAGGGTTTGATCCTGATTGCCGCGACTAACCGTCCGGATACATTGGACCCGGCGCTTTTGCGTCCGGGAAGATTTGACCGGACAATTATCGTCAACCTTCCGGATATAAAAGGGCGCGAAGAAATACTCAAAGTGCATACCCGTAAGATCAAACTGGCTCCTTCAGTTAATTTAAAATCCGTGGCCAGCCAGACTCCGGGTTTCTCCGGCGCGGATTTGGCCAATCTCTGCAATGAGGCGGCGCTGGTGGCTGCGCGTAATAATAAAGAAGCGGTGGAAGAAATCGACCTGGATAAATCCGTCGAAAGAGTGTTGATGGGGCCGGAGAAAAAGAGCCATATTATGTCTAAGAAGGAAAAGGAGATAACTTCTTTCCATGAATCCGGGCACGCTTTGCTTTCTTTGCTGCTGCCCGAAGTTAATCCTTTAAAGAAGGTCTCGATAATCCCTAGAGGCTTGGCCGGAGGATATACTTTTACACCTCCGTTAGAAGACCGGCATTATTGGACCAAGGCGGAATTAATCGCCGAGATTACGATGATGCTTGGGGGCAGGGCTTCGGAAGAGTTAAACCTAAACGGGGTCACTACCGGCGCGCAGAACGATCTGGAGGTGGCCACAGCTATGGCCAGGCGAATGGTTACGCAATTTGGAATGTCGGAAAAGCTGGGAAATTTAACCTTAGGTAAAAGAGAAGGGCTGGTATTTTTGGGCCGCGATATTATGGAGGAGAGGAACTACAGCGAACAAACCGCCCATATCATTGACGAAGAGGTAAAAAAAATAATTGATGATGCTTATGGAAAAGCAATCGAGCTATTAAAAAATAATCTGGATAAGCTTAAGCTTCTGGCAAGTAACCTTTTAGAGAAAGAAGTTTTAGGGGCAGAGGATGTAAAAAAATTACTGGGGATTGAAAAAAGCGACTTAGTTTAAAAATGCGTATTTTCCGGTTTACCGACCAAAACGAAGTAAGGAAGTCTATGCAGAATATCGGAGTTGATCCGTATGGTATCAAGATCATGCTGCCCAAGGCTCTTGCCTTTACAATTCGCTTAAATGCCATAAACAATGTTACGGCTAATATCCTTAAGCAGGAGATGCTTTCTTTGGGAGGGGATGCGGCGGTTGCCAGAGGGTCGCTTACCGGAAAAACTAAAAAAACCGATATTCTTCTTTTCGGCCAGCTCCGGCAGCTTAAATCCCTGGCGGATAAATTAAAATTCCAGCCTTTTGGCCTGCGTAAACTTGGAGTTGAGCTGGATGAAAATATTGAAAATTACACCCGGGATAATTTTATTTTAGGATTAAGAGAACACACTTTGAATCTTAGCCAAAAAACCCAGATTATGGGCATTATTAACTTAACTCCGGATTCATTTAGCGGGGATGGTTTATATAAGGCAAACCGCAAAGAACATCTCAAGCTGGTTTTAGAAAAAGCGCAAAAAATGTCCGCTGATGGGGCAGATATAATTGACCTTGGAGGACAATCCAGCCGTCCGGGCGCAAAAGCAATCAGCACTAAAGAAGAACTGCTGCGTACTGCGCCCGCGGTAAAGCTATTGGCAAAAAAAATTACTACTCCTATTTCTATCGATACTACCAAGCCGGAGGTTGCCGAGGCTGCCTTAGAAGCCGGGGCGCAGATAATTAATGATATCTCGGGATTAAGAAATAAGCGCATGATTAAAGTAGCCGCCAAATATAAGGCTGCTGTAGTGATTATGCATATGCTTGGGTTACCGGTAAATATGCAGAAAAAAATCGCCTACCATTCCTTAATTGATGACATTACCGCCTATTTAAAAACCGCGATTGAGTCTGCCTGCTCCGGTGGAATAAATCCGGATAAAATCATTATCGATCCAGGGCTGGGATTTGGGAAAACCAAAGAACATAATCTTGCAATAATGCGGCATCTGGCGGATTTTAAAGTCTTAGGAAAACCTATCCTGATCGGGCCATCCCGAAAATCTTTTATCGGTAAAGTCTTAGGCACTGACGTTAAAAAAAGGACCGCCGGTTCACTGGCCGCCTCGGTAATGGCAGCTCTAAACGGAGCAAATATACTCCGCGTGCATGATGTTAAAGAAACAAACCAATCCTTAAAAATTGTCGAGGCGATAAAAAATGCTGACGCATAACCTGATTTTATACTGGAAACCGGTAGTTGAAATTTTAATCCTGTGGTTCTTTATTTACCACATCCTGCTTTTTTTCGTAGGGACACGGGCAATACAAGCTTTACGGGGAATAATCATACTGTTACTTGCTTTCTTAATTTTCCAAAAATTTGATTTTTTCGTATTAAATAGGTTATTCAAAGAACTCTTTGGCATATCGGTGATTGCGATCTTAATTATTTTTCATCCTGAGATCCGGCAAGGTTTAGCCTCCATAGGCAAAGGGCAGGTTTTCAAAACCAACCAGAAAGATGAGGGCATCGACTTTATTATCAGCCAAATTACGCAGGCCTGTGAAAATTTAGCGCAAAATAAACTCGGCGCTCTGATTGCTATTGAAAAAAACGACTCCTTATCGGCATATATCCAAAGCGGCGAGATCATCGACTCGCGCATTTGCGCCGATTTAATCGAAGCGATCTTTACCCCGAATAACCCGCTTCACGACGGCGCAATGATCATCCAAAAAAGAAGGATCGCCGCCGCCGGATGTTTTTTCCCCCTTACGGCAAACCAGCAACTAAGCCGGATTTTTGGGACACGCCACCGCGCGGCCTTAGGTTTAAGCGAAGAGAATGACGCGGTATTAATTATTGTCTCCGAAGAAAGGCACGACATATCCATAATTTTCCGCAAGAAATTTTATAAGGATTTGGGCGGAAAACAACTGGAAGCAAAAATAAAGGAGTTGCTTTTAAATGAATAAAACAGGTATTTTTTCCCGCATAGCCTCATTCTTTATCACCCACCCCTGGTTAAAACTTATCTCCTTGCTGCTGGCGGTTATTGTCTGGTTTTACGTAAAAGGGGAGAAGATTTAAAGTCAAATATGCCTAAATTGGGAGTAAACATTGATCATGTAGCTACTCTTCGCCAGGCGCGCAGGGGAATCTTTCCGGATCCCGTATACGCGGCATTTTTATGCGAAGAAGCCGGCGCCGATAGTATCGTGGCGCATTTAAGGGAAGACCGCAGGCACATTCAGGATGAGGATATCCGCCTTCTGCGTAAAAAAATCAGGACTAAACTTAATCTGGAGATGTCCATTGCTCCGCAGATTCTAAAGATTGCCTGTAAAATTAAGCCCTACCAGGCTACTCTGGTACCCGAGAATAGAAAAGAACTGACTACTGAAGGCGGGCTGGACGTGATCGGCAACCTTAAAAAAATTACCTCTGCTTTAAAAAAATTGAAAAACTGCGGGATTCGGGTAAGTTTATTTATTGACCCGGATAAAGATCAGGTTGATGCGGCAAAAAAATCCGGGGCCAAGATTATTGAATTGCATACAGGCGGCTATGCCGATGCAAAAAAAATAAAGCGGAAAAGAAAACTGCTTAATCAGATAAAAAATACTGTTAAATACGCAAAAGCCAAAGGCCTGATAGTTAATGCCGGCCATGGCCTGGATTACGCCAACGTCACAAATATTGCTAAAATTAAAGGAATAGAGGAGCTTAATATTGGCTATTCGCTTATCTGCAAGGGGTTATACGTTGGTTTATTTAAAGCGGTTAAAGAGATGCGGAGGTTGATAAAGTAATGTTTATCGGCACCGGCGTAGATATTACCGAGGTCCGGCGGATCCGCCAGGCGATTGAAAAATGGGGAAATGATTTTTTGCGCCGTGTTTTCACGGAAAGCGAGATTGAAAACGCCAAAACCAAAACTTCTTTCTATCAGCATTTAGCTGGAAGATTCGCGGCCAAAGAAGCAATTTTTAAAGCAGCGGGGGACAAAAAAATATCCTGGCAGGATATACAAATATTGAATAACCGTGAAGGTAAACCGGTCTGCCAGTTTTTAAATGGCCGGGGAAAGAATATTGCCGTGCATATTTCTATTTCACATGTTAAAACCTATGCGGTTGCCAACGCGGTTATTACGAAGAAAAGCTGATTCCCATAAAGTCAGCTATGGGCATATCTTGATTTTGGCCGGCTCAAGCAGGTTTTCCGGAGCCGGTTTGCTTTGCGCGGAATCAGCTTTACGTTCCGGAGCAGGATTAGTAACATTAGCTATACCCAAAAGTATTAACCTGGCGTTAATTAAAAATAAGGCAAATGAAATTATGACCTTACCATTACCGGAAACTAAAGAAGGAACATTGAGCCTTAAAGCTTTTACGAAGATAATTTCTTTTCTTAAAAACGCCGATGTGTTGATCATCGGCCCTGGGCTTGGAAAGAACGCGTCGACTTACGCGCTAATCAGAAAAATTATCAGAAAAACTAAACTGCCCATGGTCCTGGATGCTGATGCGCTCAACGCTCTCAATAATCACTTAGAGATACTTAAAACCCACAAAGACAGCCTTATTTTGACACCGCACGAGAGAGAGATGTCTTTGCTCTTTGGGATAGATCTTGATTTTATAAAGAAAAACAGGAAATTGGTTGCCAAAAAGTATTCAAAACATTATAATAATATAATTATCCTTAAAGGGCACAATAGCATTGTAAGTAACGGCAGCGGTCAGTGTTATATAAACAGGACCGGTAATCCCGGAATGGCAACTGCCGGAAGCGGGGACGTATTAAGCGGCATAGTTGGCGCATTCCTGGCTCAAGGCTTGGATGCGTTTAAGGCGGCAAAATTTGCAACTTATATTCACGGCTTAGCCGGTGACTTGGCAGCAAAAGATAAAACGCAAATGGGATTAATTGCCTCGGATATTATCATTAGGATTCCGGATGCGATTAAAAGATGCAGTTAGTGCCGGCGTAGCTCAGTTGGCAGAGCGGCTGTTTTGTAAACAGCGGGTCGGGGGTTCAATTCCTCTCGCCGGCTTTTGATAAATAAAATCGGGCAGGTACCCAAGTTGGTCAAAGGGGACAGACTGTAAATCTGTTGCACTTGTGCTTCAGAGGTTCGAATCCTCTCCTGCCCACCATTTTAATACTTTCGCAGCACCCGGCGCTAATAGGTATTGCGTCGGTGCGCGCTAGGTAGCGCGGGAGTAGTTCAGTGGTAGAACAATAGCCTTCCAAGCTATATATGGGGGTTCGATTCCCCTCTCCCGCTAAAAAACCATCTATTATGGATAGTGCTATAAAAGAGGTTCTGCCTAAATTAATTGAAGATGCCGACGTAATAGTGCTTTATTTAGACAACCAAGAAAATATTCTTCTCTGTAATAAAAAAGTCCGGGAATTAACCGGCCTCAAAGATACTGATATTATAGGCAAAAACTGGCTTAAGGTATTATTCAGGCATTCAGATAATAACATTAAGAGAGCTATGTTTAAAGCAGTAATGGATGATTCTCTAACTTATAAAAGGCCAAAAGATTTTGAATGCCACATTTTAGATAATTCCGGTAAAAATCGCCTCATCTCCTGGAGTATTAACCCAATCTTGGACAAAGACAATAAAGTTGAAGCAAGCACGCTCTTTGGACAGGATATTACGGAAATAAAAGGAAGAGGGGCTGCGATAAAAAATATCGATGACTCCTTAAAAAATATCTTCTCCAGCATAAAAGAATATGCTTTATATGTGATTAATCTTGACGGGAAAATAACTTATGTCGGGATGGGATGCCTTGCCATGCTGGGTTGGGATAAGAAAGATATTATCTTTAAACATGCCAACATCCTGCATAATATTGAAGGAGAACTGCCTAATTTGGATTTCATCCTAAAACAGGTACGCTTATTGGGTAAGTACGAAACAGAAACTGAACTGGTTACTAAGGATGAAAAAATTATTCCGGTTATATTGACCGTCAACCAGTTTTTGGACCCTTCAGGTAAGCTTTCAGGCTTTATTTTTATCGCTAAGGACATGACCGAAAGAAAAAAACTGGAATACCAAATCTTCCAGGCTGAAAAGCTGGCGGCCCTGGGGCAGCTCTCCGCAGGGATGGCCCATGAGATCAATAACCCTCTTTTTGTTATTTCCGGCAGGTTGGAAATGCTCAAACAGGAAGAAGTCAATCAAAAGGTTAAAGATGCCCTTAGCTTAATCGGTTCTCAAACCGACCGTATCCGTAATCTCGTTGACAGGATCCTGAGGTTTTCCCGTAAATCAACCACAACTTTGGAACCAATTGACATCAATGAGGCTATTGAAGCTGTCCTACCCTGGGTCCAATATAATAAATTGCCAAGCGCTGAAGTTGTCCTTGAGAAATCTTTTACAAAAAATATGCCTAAAATCAAAGGAGACCTCCATCAGCTGCAAGAAGTTTTTCTGAATCTCCTGATTAACGCTTATCAATCAATGCCTAACGGAGGAAAAATTAAAATTATTACCAGTAAATTCGATGACCATTATGCCCAAATCCAGATTATCGATTCAGGGGTGGGAATCCCAGCGCATCATCTCAAAAATATTTTCATGCCTTTTTTTACAACCAAAAAAGAAGGCTTAGGCTTAGGGTTATCCATTTGCCATAATATTATTAAAAACCATAACGGTTCAATTGAGTTAACGAGTAAAATTAATCAAGGGGCGTCTTTTACCATTAAACTGCCTTTTATTTAAAAGGAGGTTGGCATGCTCTATAAAATCCTGGTGGTTGATGACGAAGCACCGGTAAGAGAACTATTTGTAGATTTATTTAAAAAAGAGGATTGCCAATCTGTCGCCTGCGCAACCGGAGAAGAAGCTTTGGAAATACTTAAAAAAGAAACTTTCGATGTCGTGTTGCTGGATATCAAGCTTCCCGGGATGAGCGGCCTGGAGGTACTTAAAAATATCAGGGAGACTCATGTGGACCTTCCGGTGGTTATGATCACGGGGTTTGGGTTCGATGAGGAGCTGATCGCTAAAACCAAACAATTTGGCTGTGCCGGATATATCGGTAAGAATATGCCTGTGTCCCAAATTATAGTTACTTTCAAACAATTCGTTAAAACCGCCAAAGAAAAAGGCTGCCTCTAATGGGTGAAGAATTCTTAAAACTGGTTTCCATAGATGCCTTTGACCTGGATGATGCCTGGTTTCAATGCCTATCAGCAATATTGGATAAGGGCCATGTTTATACCATTACCCGCGGAAGCTATGAAGGACAGAAGCGCCTGGAGTTTGATTTTATTTCAGTGCGGGTGCGCAAACCCGCGCATCAGATCATTCCGATAATCCCTGAAGGCATGAATATTCCGGCTCCTACCGACATGGATTATATCCAAGGTTATTTAAGCTACCTGCTTACCGGGGCAAAAACCGAAACCGAAGATTATACTTATGGAGAAAGGTTAGTTGACCCTAAAGTCAAGATTAAACAAAACCGGGATGGCCAAGAATTGATCTTTGAGATGCCTTTAAATGTAAACCAGATTGAAGAAGTTATCAAGATGTATAAAGAAAAAGGGCATGGTACAAATCAGGCGGTTATGGAGATCGGCATGCCATCGGATATAAAATTGGCGGACCCGCCGTGTTTGAGGCTCATTGATACGCGGATACGTTACGGTAAACTGCATTTCATACTTTATTTTCGTTCCTGGGATCTCTGGGGTGGATTTCCATCTAACCTGGGAGGCCTGCAACTGGTAAAACAATATATGGCCGAAGAGATCGGGGTTGGTGATGGAGAAATTATTGCCGTAAGCAAAGGCCTGCATCTCTATGATTATGTATGGGATTTAGCCAAGTTAAGGACAAACAAAACCAAAGATTTAAAATAAATGATGAATAAATTACGCATTGGGATATTAGGCGACGGAGGATGGGGAACAACACTGGCAATCTTACTTTCTAATAAGGGGTATCCGGTTACTCTTTGGAGCGCTTTTGAAAATTACGCCAAAGAGATGGCTAAAACCAGGCTTAATCCTAAATTTTTACCGGGAATAAAGATCCCGCAAGAAATTAATATTACCGGAGACATCAAATCAGCGGTTAGCGATAAGGAGATTATTGTACTGGCAATCCCTTCACAATATAGCCAGTCGGTATTAAAAAAGGCCAAGCCCTGCTTTTCTAAAAAATCTATTTTTTTAAGCGTGACCAAGGGGATTGAAATCGGTTCACTAAAAAGAATCTCGGAAGTAATTTACGCAGAACTCGGGCAGGTCAAGCTGGCGGTGTTAAGCGGCCCGACTATCGCCCAGGAGGTAGCCAAAGGAATCCCGACTACCGCGGTAGTAGCTTGCGCTAATAAAAAAATACGCAAAACAATTCAGTCGGTATTTAGCAGTGAAAAATTCAGGGTATATACCAACCCGGACCTGGTTGGTGTGGAGTTGGGCGGCAGCTTAAAAAACGTAATTGCGATCGCCTGCGGAGTTTCCGACGGATTAGGATTTGGGACAAACACCAAAGCGGCGATCCTTACCCGGGGGCTTGCCGAGATGTCCCGGCTGGGCGAGGCGATGGGGGCAAAATTAAAGACTTTTAGCGGAATTAGTGGGTTAGGGGACCTAGTTACCACCTGCATAAGCCGCCAGAGCCGCAATCGGATGGTCGGAGAACTGATCGGGCAAGGTAAAAGCTTAAAAGAAATTTACCGGCATATGCAAATGGTTGCCGAAGGAGTACCTACGGCAAAATCCGCTTACGCGTTAAGCAAAAAATACAAGATCGATATGCCGATCACCAAAGAAGTGTATCGGCTGCTTTATATGCATAAATCTCCTCGCAAAGCGGTAAAAGATTTAATGACGAGGAAAAACAAAGAAGAATAAATTACGGCAATACGGGGCGTGGCTCAGCTTGGTAGAGCGCTTGAATGGGGTTCAAGAGGTCACAGGTTCAAGTCCTGTCGCCCCGACCAAATTTAATATTGTAATTTAAAGAAATAAATTTTAATGAACAAAAAAATCATAACCTTAATCCTGATTACGGGTACAATTCTTGTTACTGGGCTCTCTCTTCGGGCATCGGCAAAAGAATCCACTAAAAATGAAGCTCAGAAAAGGCTTTCCCGGGTTAAGGTCGCCTCGCTTTATGAAAATATAACCGATGGGGTTGCCATTAGCAGAAGCATAGACGATACGGTTGGCATTCTCAAAGATACAAAAACCGATTTAATATTCCGCGGATTTTGGAAATGGACACCGGTTGTTGATTCTCCGGACAATATCCCTGCGGAGTTACTTAAGCTGTCCGGGGATAAAAATCTTAACCCAAAGCAGATTTCTGAAAATCTTAGAAGAAACGGTCATTATTACCAAGAGCTAAAAAGATGGATTTCCGCGATAAAGAATAAACTGCCTGACATTATCTTTGTTGGAGCAATTCCAGCGCAGACCCTCGGTAGAATCGAATACAATCCGGTTACGGGTAAAGTCTATCCTATGGAAGAGACCTGGAGGATGGCGCTTAACCCTGCCAAATGGGAAATAGAACAAAATGGTAAACTGGTAACCAAAGAGCAGTTCCAGGAATGGTTTTATGGTGTCCATCCCTACGGGGGAAAAGCAGAATCTGGCTATGATTGGCGCAAAGCGCCGGCGTTTTTTCCCGATATAACCAATCCCGATTTTCAGGGGCTGCTTTTAAGTTGGGCAAAAAAACAAATAGACTGCGGCGCGGATGCCATTTGGGTTGACATGCTTTATTACCAGGCCTCCCGCCTTGCCCAAATCGCAAGAGACCTGAACCATCCTTCAGTAAAAGAATCTGTTTATGCCGCTTCAAAAATCGTGGATGAAATCCATAATTACGGAAAGTCCAGGGGAAAATACATCTACGTAGGAAGCTGGCCCGGACCTTTTGTTTTAGCGGAATTTAAAGGTCGCAAATTTCCTTATCCTCTGCCTGATCTGGATTTTATCACCATATCCCCATTGAACAAGGAGGTTACGGACAAAAAACTGGATAATGCAAGATGGGAAAAAGGGATTTCCATCATCAGAAAGAAATTTGGCGATATTCCAATTTTTGCCTTTATAGACTGGGCATTTGATGAATCACAAACGGTAATTTTCTCTCAAAAATTAAGCAAAGAGGAGCAAAGGGAAACACTAAAGACATTTGATGAGTCCTTTGCAAAAATGGGGGTGAATTTTATTTATCCTATTCATGGCGGCTATATGGGCAGGGGAAAAATTACCACCAATCTTGCCTGGGATAAATACAGGATTTACGATGCCTTAGCTCCGGAATTTGATACCTATGCGACAATAAAGGAACTTGCCCAAAAGAAAACAGAAAAATAAAAAATGGCGGGCTTCTAACTAAAAACATAAGGGAGGACATATGACAAAGAAATATGAAGGCGCGGAAAGAAGAAAATTTCCGCGGGTAGAGGGAAGGTTCATTGTTTCATATAGGATCATCCCGACTAATGATAACGCCGATATAACCCAAACTAAGAACTTAAGCCTGGGCGGAATGCTCCTGACCACCAATTGCCAGTTTCCGGTCGGAACAAACCTGGCCCTTGAAATCCGCCTGCCTTTTGATCCGGACCCGATTATGATTATCGCCAATGTCCTGGAGTCAAAAGAGATAACCAAGAATATAATCTATGATACCCGGCTGGTTTTTTTGGCAGTGGATGAAAAACACCGTAAAGTAATCGCCGAAACCGTCGGCTATTATCTTAAGAAAGGGTAATTTATGAAGAAAATTAATCTTGGCCTGATTGGTTTCGGCAATATCGGCTGCGGAGTCGTAAAAATCCTGCAGCAAAGAAGATTATTTTTAACTCAAAAAATAGGGGTTGAAATCGTAATTAAAAAAATATGCGATAAGGATATTGCCAGAAAAAGAGATGTCCGGGTAGATAAAAATTTACTTACCCGTGATGCCAATGAAATAATCAATGATCCCCAGATTGATATCGTAGTCGAATTAATGGGCGGAATCAACCCGGCAAAAGAATTTATTCTGGCGGCTTTAAAAAAGGGCAAACATATAGTAACCGCCAATAAAGCCCTGCTTGCCGAGTGCGGAAACGAGTTGTTCAGGGAAGCTGCCGAACGGGGGAAAAATATTTATTTTGAGGCTTCCGTAGGCGCGGGAATCCCCATTATAAAATCAATAAAGGAAGGGCTGGTAGCTAATAAATTCAGCTGCATTTTTGGTATTGTCAACGGCACGTCTAATTATGTGCTGACGCAGATGTCTAAAGAAGGCTGTTCTTTTGCCAACGCCATTGGCGCGGCTAAAGCTAAAGGTTTTGCCGAAAAGGATCCTACCCTGGATATTGAAGGGATTGACTCGGCGCATAAACTGGTATTACTTACTTATCTGGCCTATGGCAGGATTGTCAGCGTAAAAGATATTTTTATCGAAGGAATCTCCCAGGTCTCCGCTGCCGATATCGCTTACGCCAAAGAGTTGGGGTACGCGATAAAATTATTGGCGATTGCTAAAAAGAAGGTTGATGAATTGGAAGTGCGGGTGCATCCGACTTTTTTACCGGTAAACCATTTACTTTCATCTGTGGACGGAGTTTTTAACGCCATTTATGTTTCCAGTGACCTGGCAGGAAACCTTATGTTTTATGGGCCCGGAGCAGGGCAATTGCCCGCGGCTTCGGCGGTTGTCTCGGATATCGTTGATCTTACCCAGGATATCAAAGCGGGCCTGTTCCGGCCGACTTTAAATTCCATTGAAGACAACTCGATTAAAAGCTTGCGTAAGATAGATGAATTTGAAAATAAATATTATATCCGCATTGCGGCTGTAGATAAACCGGGGGTATTGGCTAAGGTATCGGGGATCCTGGCAAAATTTGGCATCAGTATCGCTTCAGTAACTCAAAAAGAAAAATTAAGGGCTCAGGTTGTACCGGTAGTCATGGTTACGCATGAAGTAAAAGAAAAAAATCTGCGTAACGCTTTAAAGATGATCGATCAATTAAAGGATATCAAAGAAAAATCCATTGCCATAAGAATTGAGGACGTTTAAAGTGTGTGAACAAGGCTATAAAGGGATAATCCAAAAGTACAAACGTTTCTTACCGGTCAATGACCAGACACCGGTAATTACGCTAAACGAAGGGAATACTCCCTTAATTTATGCCGGTTATTTAAGTAAATTGGCCGGTGATAATATTGAAGTTTACTTAAAATACGAAGGGCTTAATCCTACCGGTTCATTCAAAGACAGGGGGATGACCCTGGCCATATCCAAGGCCTGCCAGGAGAAGGCTAGCGCGGTTATGTGCGCTTCCACCGGAAATACATCCGCATCCGCGGCTGCCTATGCGGCACGGGCAGGAATAAAATGCATTGTACTTATTCCCAGCGGTGCGATTGCGCTGGGAAAACTTAGCCAAGCGTTAATTCATGGGGCAAAAGTCCTGGCGATTAAAGGTAATTTTGATGCGGCGCTGGATCTGGTAAAAGAAATTACTAAAAAATACCCCATCGTATTGGTAAACTCTTTGAACCCTTACCGCATCGAAGGGCAAAAAACCGCCAGCTTTGAAATATGCGACTATTTAGGCGATGCGCCGGATTTCCAAATCATGCCGGTAGGAAATGCGGGTAATATTACTGCCTACTGGAAAGGATACAAAGAATATAAAACACAAAACTTAAGCAAAAAGCTTCCGGTTATGCTAGGCTTCCAGGCAGAAGGAGCCGCGCCCATTGTCAGAGGCAAACCAATCAAGAATCCGCAGACTATTGCTACTGCCATTCGTATCGGAAACCCGGCAAGCTGGAAAAGCGCGGTCGAGGCGCGTGATGAATCCGCGGGGTTAATTGACCTGGTTTCGGATGCCCAAATTCTTGAGGCTTATAGAATACTGGCTGAAAAAGAAGGGGTATTCGCTGAACCGGCTTCGGCAGCTTCGGTCGCCGGGCTTTTAAAATTAATCAATAACGGATATTTTAAAAAAACCGGCCTGAATAATAAATACCGGATCGTCTGCGTATTAACCGGGCACGGCTTAAAAGACCCTGAGCGGGCGATTAAAACAATTAAGCATCCGAAGGTTATCCGGGCGGATTTAAAAACAATAATTAAAGAAATTGGCTACTAAAAAGATTCTTATTACTGCCGGGCCTAGCTGGGTGGCCATTGACAAAATCAGGGTAATCAGCAATATTGCTTCCGGTGAAACCGGATTTATCCTGGCAGAAAAATTTAAAAAACTTGGAGCCAAAGTTACTTTGTTATTGGGGCCGGGTTACTTTTGCGGGTCTCAAACCGGAATAAAAATAATCCGTTTTAAGTATTTTTCGCAGCTGGCGCGACTTTTGAAAAACGAATTAAAAAAAGGAAAATACGCCGCAGTTATCCATGCGGCGGCAGTTGCGGATTATACGCCCAAAAAGGTAATCCGGCATAAAGTGAGTTCGCATCGGGCTAACTGGAGGATTGATCTGGTCCCAACTAAAAAACTGATTAATGACTTGAAAAATTACGGAAAAGGATTATTTACCGTGGGTTTTAAGTTTGAACCGGATAAAGATGATGCCGGGCTTATTGAAAAAGGCAAAAAATTGCTTAAACAGGCAAGGCTGGATCTAGTAGTTGCCAATTCCAATAAAAATGCGGTTTACCGCGCTTTTATACTTGATAGTAGAAATAAATACGGCCCTTTCCCAAGTAAAATAAAAATGGCTGCTTATTTATCCAGGCTGGTGGAGAAAAAAATATGACAAAATTCATTGTACTGGTTGGAGACGGAATGGCGGATTATCCTATACAGGAGCTGGGAATGCGCACGCCTTTAGAGGCAGCGCGCATTCCCAATATGGACTTTATTGCCAAGAACGGATGCCTCGGTCAGGCCAAAACTATCCCGGATAAAATGACCCCGGCATCAGATGTAGCTAATCTTTCGATATTGGGATATGACCCCAAAAAATACTATACGGGAAGAGGGCCGCTGGAAGCGGCAAACCTGGGCATTGAATTAGAAGAAGATGATGTTGCTTTCCGCTGCAATTTGATTACGGCAACCGGCGATACCCTGCTTGATTACAGCGCCGGGCATATCAAATCGACGGAAGCTGAAAAATTGATTAAATTTCTCGATCAAAAAATAGGAACCAATAAAATGCGTTTTTATCCCGGAATAAGTTACCGCCATCTCCTTTTAGCCAAAGGCGCGGCCCAATTAAAACTCCATAATTTAAAATGCCTGCCCCCGCATGATATTGCCGGCCAAAGTATCAGCAAAAACCTGCCCAAAGGCGATAACGCGGATTTAATCATTAAACTGATGCAGGATTCCCGGGAGCTTCTGGATAACCATGAAATTAATCATGTGCGCCTGGACTTAAAAGAGAACCCGGCAAATATGATCTGGCTCTGGGGGCAGGGCAGAAAGCCGGATATGCCTAAATTTATGGATAAATTCGGCCTATCCGGAAGCGTGATTTCAGCGGTAGACCTGATTAAAGGTTTAGGGCGCATCCTGGGCTTAGAGGTAATCAATGTCCCGGGAGCAACCGGTTATTATGATACCGATTATCTGGCTAAAGCAAAAGCGGCGATTAAATCCCTGAAGAAAAACGATTTTATTTTTGTGCATGTGGAGGCCCCTGATGAAGCCGGGCATAACGGTGATCTACGGGAAAAACTTACCGCGATTGAGAGGTTTGACCAATTAGTGGTCGGCCCTCTTTTAGAATATTGTAAAACCAAGGATGATTTCCGGATAATGGTCTTACCGGACCACGCTACTCCGGTTGCCCTAAAAACGCACACTGCCGAAATTATTCCCTTTGCGATTTACGGCAAAGATATACCCGCAAAGGATTTTCTTAATTACAGCGAAAAAGAAGCGCAGAAATCCGAATTATATTTTGAAAATGGATATCAACTTATGGAATATTTTATTCAAGGGAGAATAAGCAATGCATAAGGGTTTAGTTGTTCAGAAATACGGCGGATCATCGGTTGCCAACGTCCAACGCATTCAAAAAGTCGCCCAAAGGGTGGTCGGTTACAGCAAAAAAGGTTATCAACTGGTAATTGTTGTTTCAGCCTTGGGAGATACTACCGATGAATTAATTGCATTGGCGGATAAAATCAATCCCAATCCTTCGCAGCGGGAAATGGATATGTTGTTATCAACCGGAGAGCAGATCTCTGTGGCTCTTCTAGCCATGGCAATTCATAAATTAGGAGCCCGGGCGATTTCGTTTACCGGTTCGCAAGTCGGGATCATTACCGACACCAGCCACACCCAGGCCAGGATTATCAAAATAAACGGGAATAAAATTAAAGAAGAGCTAAGAAAAGGCAATATCGTTATTGTCGCCGGTTTCCAGGGGGTAACTTTAAATCAAGATATTACTACTTTGGGCAGGGGAGGATCGGATTTAACTGCCGTAGCCCTGGCTAAAGAACTCAAAGCCGATTCTTGCGAAATTTACACGGATGTCGAAGGAATTTATACTACCGATCCGCGGATTGAACCCCGGGCTAGAAAAATAAAAGAGATTACTTATGATGAGATGCTGGAAATGGCCTCACTCGGGGCCCAGGTAATGCAGGCGCGGTCCATCGAAGTAGCAAAAAAATTTGATGTGCCCTTGCATGTGCGTTCATCATTTAGCGATAAAAGCGGAACGATGATCATTAAGGAGGTAAAAAAGATGGAAGATGTGGTGGTCAACGGCGTAACTCTAAATAAAAATGAGGCAAAAATCACTCTTTGCGGGGTTCTGGATAAGCCGGGGGTTGCGGTAAAATTATTCAAGAACCTGGCAGACGCGGGGGTAAGCGTCGATATGATCGTCCAAAATGTAAGCCATACCCGCTCAACGGATATATCATTTACGATTGCCAAATCCGAAAGCGCCAAAGCCGCTAAAATCACTAAAATGGTAGCCAGGAAAATCAGAGCAGGAGAGGTCCTGCTGGATGAAGATATTGCCCAGGTTTCTATCGTCGGAGTAGGTATGAAATCGCACCGTGGTGTCGCGGCTAAAATGTTCGGGATACTGGCAGATAATAAAATTAACATTGAGATGATCTCTACTTCCGACATCAGCATATCCTGTATTATCAAAAAAAAGAACGCCGAGATAGCGGTAAGAAAATTACATCAGGAGTTCGGGTTAAATAAATAGGTAAGGCACCCCGCGCTTAGCGGAATTGTGCGGGTGTTGTCTCCGTAGACAAGGGGTAACCATGCTTAAGGTAAAATTATACGATACCACGCTTCGTGACGGCTCACAGGCCGAAGGAATATCTTATTCGGTAATGGATAAGGTCCGGATTGCCGAAGAACTGGATAAATTCGGTATTCATTTCATTGAAGGAGGCTGGCCCGGTTCAAACCCCAAAGACCGGGAATTCTTTGAAAAGATAAGCAAGGCCAAACTTAAAAATTCCAAGATTGCCGCTTTTAGCATGACCCGCAGGCCAAATATCAAAGCTTCGCAGGATAGCAACATCGGTGCCCTTTTAAAATCAGAAGCCCAAGTAATTACTATCGTCGGTAAAACCTGGGATTTTCATGTGGTTGAAGTTTTAAAAACTACGCTGGATGAAAACTTGGAGATGATCAAAGATACCATCAGCTTTTTGATTAAAAAGGGTTTTGTCGTTTTTTATGACGCGGAGCATTTTTTCGACGCTTACCAGGCAAACAAAGATTACGCTTTAAAAACCTTGATTGCCGCCCAAGACGCAGGGGCTTCTGCCATCTGCCTTTGCGATACTAACGGCGGTTCCTTGCCAAACCAGATAACAACTACAATCAGTGAAATCAAGCATAGGATTAAAGTTGATTTGGGTATCCACTGCCATAATGACGCCGGCGTTGCCATTGCCAATTCTTTAGCGGCCATCGAAGCCGGAGCAACCATCGTTCAAGGAACGATAAACGGCTACGGAGAACGCTGCGGAAATGCCGATCTGATCCCGATCATCGCGAATTTAAAGCTTAAACTAAAAAATAACTGCATTCCTGACCTGCAGCTAAAACAATTAACCCGCCTTTCGCATTTTGTCAGCGAAATCAGTAATATGCGCGTAAAAAATGAACAGCCTTTTGTCGGGGATTCAGCCTTCGCGCATAAAGGCGGGATGCATATTAACGCCATAATGAAAAATCCCTTAACTTATGAACATATCGACCCGTCCTTGGTCGGAAACCACCGCAGGATCCTGGTTTCCGAACTGGGCGGCAAAACCGGTATTTTGTTAAGGGCAAAAGATTTGAATTATGATTTAAGCAAAGGGGACCCGCAAACCAAAAAAATCCTGGAATTAGTCCAAGACTTAGAGCATAAAGGATTCCAGTTTGAGGCTGCCGAAGCGTCCTTCCAGATATTGATGCAGAAGCATTTGAAAAAATTTAAGGGTTTCTTTGAACTTGAAGGATTTAAAGTAGTCATTGAAAAACGCCAAGATAAAAAGATCACATCGGAAGCGATTATAAAATTAAAGGTCAACGGAATCAAGGAACACACTGCTGCCGAAGGCGATGGCCCGGTAAACGCATTAGACAATGCCCTGCGCAAAGCGCTTAAAGACTTTTATCCGGCTTTGGCCAAAATGCACTTATCCGATTTTAAGGTGCGCGTTTTGGATGAAAAGGCCGGCACCGCGGCAAAAGTGCGGGTTTTAATCCAATCGCAGGATGAAAAAGACACCTGGAACACCATCGGTGTCCATGAAAACATAATTGAAGCCAGCTGGCAGGCCTTAGTCGACAGCGTTGAATATAAACTTTTAAAAGATCAATAATGGCCGAAGCGCTCTCCAAGCAATATAATCCTAAAGAAACCGAGGATAAGTGGTATAAAATCTGGGAGGAGAATAATCTTTTCAGCGCCAAAGTTTCCCCGGATAAATCACCCTACTGCGTAGTTATCCCGCCGCCCAATGTCACCGGTATCCTGCATATGGGCCACGCCCTGAATAACAGCATCCAGGACATTTTAATCCGTTATAAAAGAATGAAAGGATTTGAGGCTTTATGGATGCCGGGTACCGACCATGCCGGAATCGCCACGCAAAACGTAGTGGAAAAAGCCCTGGCAAAAGAAGGATTGAAGCGTCAGGATCTAGGCAGGGAAAAATTCATTGAACGGGTCTGGCAATGGAAAGAACAATACGGCTCAACCATAATTCATCAATTAAAAAAACTGGGCTGCTCATGCGACTGGAAACGGCTGCGTTTCACTATGGATCAGGATTATTCGGCGGCAGTCACCGAAGTTTTTGTCAGACTCTATAATAAAAAATTGGTTTATCAGGGGAACTATATTATCAACTGGTGCCCCCGATGCCAGACGGCATTAAGCGACGAAGAGGCAGCGCATGCGGAATTACAAGGAAGCCTTTACTACCTCAAATACCCGTTAAAAGATAATCCGCTTGAATTTATCAGTGTGGCCACAACCCGGCCGGAAACTATGCTCGGTGACACTGCCGTAGCCGTAAACCCGAAAGACAAACGCTATAAGAAATATATCGGCAAAACTTTGCTCCTTCCGCTAATTAAACGGGAAATAAAAATTATTGCCGACTCAGCCGTGGATATGGAATTTGGAACAGGAGCCGTAAAAGTCACTCCTGCCCATGATCCCAATGATTATGCTTTAGGCAAAAAACATAACCTGGAATTCATTAACGTAATGCGGACTGACGGCTCGATGAATGAATCGGCCAAAAAATACTCCGGCCTTGACCGCTTTAAAGCCAGAGAAGCGGTATTGGAAGATTTAAAACAATTGGGTTTGCTTGAAAAAATCGCTCCCCATACCCTTTCTGCCGGCCACTGTTACCGCTGCCACACAATAGTTGAGCCGTATTTATCCAAACAATGGTTTGTAAAAATGAAACCGCTGGCAAGGCCGGCGATTGAGGCGGTAAAAAAAGGAAAAATAAAATTTTACCCCGAGCGCTGGACCAAGGTCTATTTAAACTGGATGGAGGATATCCAAGACTGGTGCATCTCCCGGCAGATCTGGTGGGGCCACCGCATTCCGGTTTATTACTGTAAAAATTGCCACGGGAAAAACTCCAAACACGGCATCATTGTATCGCTAACCAAGCCTTCTCAATGCCCCAGGTGTAAATCAACTGATCTGGTTCAGGAGGAGGATGTCTTGGACACCTGGTTTTCCAGCTGGCTTTGGCCGTTTGCGACATTCTATTGGCCTAAAGAAAGTAAAGAACTAGAATATTTTTATCCAACATCAACTTTAGTTACCGCTCCGGAGATTATTTTCTTTTGGGTAGCGCGGATGATTATGGCTGGGTTTGAATTTAAAAAACAGGCCCCATTTAAAGACGTTTATATCCATGGCACGGTCCGCGATGTCGAAGGCAAGAAGATGTCCAAATCCCTGGGCAATGTTATTGATCCCCTGGAGATTATCGCTGAATACGGCACCGACGCTTTACGTTTTAGCCTTATCTCGATAACCTCCCAAGGCCAGGATGTATTTCTTTCCAAAGAGAGGTTTGAGCAGGGCAGGAACTTTGCCAATAAGATTTGGAACGCTTCGCGTTTTGTTTTAGCCAACCTTAAACCGGAAGAAGTAAATCTGGATCTCTGTGTTTTTTTCAAAAAAGAGCAGTTAGATATCGTTAATCGCTGGATATTAAGCAGGTTCTATTCGACTCTGGATAAAGCGGCCAAAGAACTGGATAGCTATAAATTTAATGAAGCTGCTAATAGCCTGTATTCATTTTTCTGGCATGAATTCTGCGACTGGTACCTGGAATTAATCAAACCGCAAATAGGCCAAAAACAAACCCAGGTAGTCATGTATAAAATTTTAGAGAAAACCCTAAGAATAATCCATCCTTTTATGCCTTTTATAACGGAAGAAATCTGGCAGCGCCTGCCAGGAGCAAAAAATTCAATTATGCAGCAGAGCTGGCCGCATCTACAGAAGGATTTGATCAATATTGAAGATGAGCAACAAATGCAGGCGGCTTTTGATATTATCAATACCATAAGAAATATGCGCGCGGAGCTGGAGGTTAACCCGCAAAGCCGGATTAATATCAAACTAACCTTTGCCAATAAGTTTGCCCAAAATTTAATGGAACCGCTTTTTGGCCACATAAGGAACTTAGCAAGAATCGACACCTTAAGCGTAAATGAAAAATATACCGTCCAGAATAACGAATATGTGATCGTGCTAAAGGATATGCACATAGCGATGCCGCTTGCCGGAATAGCCGAGGTTAGCGAACAAATTAAGAAAAACCGCTCAAAAATCGAAAAATTGGAATCAGAGGTTAAGAATAAAGAAGCCATGCTTTCCAATAAGAACTTTACTGGGCGTGCTCCCAAAGAAATTGTCGAAGCTGAAAAGGCTAAGCTGGATGAAATGCGCGCGCAAATTGCCAAGTTAGAGGTAATCATAAATGGCCTACGCTAAATATTTTTTATCCGAAAATAAGCCCAGGATCAACCCTAAAAGGTTAAAATCGATAATTGAACAGGCGTTGGCTGAGGATACGGGCAAAAGAGATATCACCACCGAGCTTATCATTCCTAAAAATAAAAAAATAAAAGCTAAAATTATTGCTAAGGAAGATTTCTTGCTTTGCGGTATTGACGCTGCCAGGCAAGTTTTTAAAACCGTGGATCCGCGTTTAAGTTTCATTCAAAAAATCAAAGAAGGCAAACAGGCGCATAACCAGGAGGTTATTGCCGTTATATCCGGAAAAGCAAAGAGTATCCTCAGGGCCGAACGCGTAGCCTTAAATTTATTAGCGTTACTTTCCGGGATAGCCACAAAAACTAATCAATTTGTCAGAAAAATAAGGCCCTATAAAACAAAAATTACCGATACCCGTAAGACCCTGGCCGGCTTAAGAGAATTACAGAAATACGCGGTAAGGATCGGGGGAGGCTACAATCACAGGATACGCCTGGATGAGATGGTTTTGATTAAAGATAACCATCTTAAAATACTCGCAGGGCTCACCGAGTTTCCTAAAACTCCTAAGGGCTGTAAAGTTGAGATCGAAACACAGGACCTAAAAGAATTCAGGCATGTTTTAAGCCTCAAGCCGGACGTCATTATGCTTGATAATATGCGGATCAAAGATATTAAAAAAGCGGTAAGGATCCGGAATAATACTAAATTTAAAAAGCATAAAACTCTGCTGGAGGCAAGCGGAGGCATACGTCTTGGCAACATAAGAAAATACGCCGCAACCGGAGTTGAAATCGTTTCAGTAGGAGAGCTTACGGATTCCTTAAAATCCGTTGATCTCAGCTTGGAAGTTATCTAATCAGCCGGCCAAAATTTAAGCCCATGGGTAAATTTAAACTAATTTCCGTTTTTAAGCCCTGCGGCGACCAGCCCAAAGCAATAGCGGAACTCTCCAAGTCTATCCTGGATAAAAAACCTTACTCTACTTTGCTGGGAGTTACCGGCAGCGGTAAAACTTTTACCCTAGCCAACGTAATCGCCAAAGTCGGCTTACCCACCCTGGTAATTTCACATAATAAAACATTGGCCGCCCAGCTTTATTCGGAATTTAAACAATTCTTTCCGCATAACGCGGTTGAATATTTTGTAAGTTATTACGATTATTACCAGCCAGAAGCCTACATCCCTTCCACGGATACCTACATAGAAAAAGACTCATCCATCAATGAGCGGCTGGACCGCCTGAGGCTGTCGGCAACAACCTCATTAATGAGCCGCAAGGATGTAATTATCGTGGCCTCGGTTTCCTGTATCTATAACCTGGGTTCTCCCCAAGATTACCAAAAGATGCTGGTGATCTTAAATACGAAGGAAAAAATCCAGAGGGATGAATTAATTACCCGGCTCATCCAGATCCAATATGAGCGCAATGATTATGAATTCAAACGCGGAAAATTACGGGTGCGCGGGGACGTAATTGAAATATTCCCTTCCTACAGCGAACAAGCGCTGCGTATAGAAATGGCCGGTGATTTAATCAACAAAATCTCGGTAATTGAACCGGTATCCGCAAAGACAATCAGCGTTATCGACAAAGTCGCCATTTATCCGGCAAAACATTTTATTGTCTCAAGGAACAGGATCGATACGGCGATTAAGTCTATAAGGGAAGAACTGACTGTGCAGTTAAAAAACCTGAAAGAAAAAAATAAATTACTGGAAGCCCAGCGCCTCCAGTCCCGCACAAACTACGACCTGGAAATGCTTAAAGAAATAGGCTACTGCCACGGGATAGAGAACTATTCCCGGCATTTGAATGCGCTACCCGCCGGTAGCCGGCCATATTCGATGATCGATTATTTCCAGGGGGATTTCTTAACCGTAATCGATGAGTCCCACGCAACTATCCCGCAGATAAGAGGTATGTATGCCGGAGACAGGGCAAGGAAGGAGACGCTGGTAAATTACGGCTTCCGCCTTCCGTCATGCCTGGATAACCGGCCGTTGAAATTTGAAGAATTCAACCGGCTGGTAAAACAACTGGTTTTTGTTTCAGCCACGCCTGATGAATATGAGTTAAAATTAAGCGCAAATAAAATTATTGAGCAGATTATCCGGCCTACCGGTTTAATCGACCCGGAAATTATCGTTAAGCCTTCCAAAGGGCAAATCCAGGATTTAATCCTGCAGATAAAAAAACGGGCTAAAAATAACCAAAGGGTGCTGGTAACCACCCTGACCAAAAGAAGCTCCGAAGACCTGGCTAATTATCTGGCTGAAAACGGGATAAAAGTAAAATACCTGCATTCCGAAATACAGACCATTAGCCGTTCGGTAATCCTCAAAGAACTGCGCCAGAAGAAATTTGATTGCCTAGTGGGGATTAATCTGCTGCGCGAAGGGCTGGATTTACCAGAGGTTTCATTGGTTGCCATCATCGACGCGGATAAAGAAGGGTTTCTGCGTTCAGCGACCAGCTTAATTCAGGTAGCCGGAAGGGCTGCGCGCAATATCGACGGAACAGTAATTATGTACGCCGATACTATCACCGGTTCGATGAAAAAAGCAATCAACGAAAGCAACCGCAGGAGAAAAATCCAGATGGAATACAACCGCAGGAACAAAATTACTCCCCGCTCAATTCAAAGGTCGATCAAAGAAGGAATAGAGGACCTGGAGGATACCTCTGAATTTGTGCAGAGCCTAACCGGTGAGCCAAAAGAGCAATACCAGTTGCATAAATATATATCCGAGTTAGAATATGAAATGGAGCTGGCGGCGCGGAATTTGCAATTTGAAAAAGCAGCCGGCTTAAGGGACAAGATCAAGGAGCTGCGTAATGCTACTGGCCATTGATATCGGAAATACCAACATAAAAAGCGCGCTATTTAAAGGCAAAAAAATCATCAAAAAATTCAATATCCCCGTAAAAACCTATTCCCGGAGTAAATTCGCAAAAAAACTTGCCGGTAGCCAACCAATATCGGCTGCCGCCATTTGCAGCGTTGTGCCTAAACTAACCGCCATCCTTAAGCATGACCTAAAACTCTTAACCGGAAAAACCCCCTATATAATAGGTAAAGACATAATTGTTCCCATGAAAAATTTTTACCGTAATCCTAAACAATTAGGCCAGGACCGGCTGGTGGGGGCTTACGCTGCCTGCAATCTTTATCCAACCCCTTTAATCGTCATAAATTCCGGCACCGCGATTACTTTTGATGTAGTTTCCAGGAAAAAAGCCTACCTGGGCGGATTAATATTTCCCGGAATACGGATTTCCTTGGAAGCCTTAAGCGCAAAGACCGCGCTCCTGCCAAAGATAAAATTACAGCAGCCAATAACCCTTATCGGAACCGATACTAAAAACAGCATATTAAGCGGGATTGTTTTTGGCATTGCTTCCCTGGCTAAAGAACTGGTAAATAAAATTAAACAGCGTATCGGTAAAGACGCGCTGGTTATCGGCGCCGGCGGAAATATCCATTTAATCAAGAAGTATTCCGGAATGGGAATTAAAATTGATACGAATTTAACCTTAAAAGGTATTAATCTTGTCTATGGAAATAAAATTTAAAACTGCATTTATTTTGGCAGCCGCATTCCTTGGGGCGGGGATTTTTCCCGCTTCTTATGCCGAAGAAAACAACAAACCCGCGGCTAAAGCTGAAACCGGGGTGGTTATTGAACAGGCACTCAAAAATTATGAGACGTATAAACAAAAAGAACAGGATGAATTGGCTAAAAAACTAAATTTTAGTTTAAACCAAATAATCCAAAACTGGATAGCTTCGGCTAAAGCAAATAAAGAAAACGCCCTGGGCAGCCGCCTCGAACAAAGCTGGGAGAAATTATCTTCACTCTATCCGGTCTCCCCGGTGCCTTATGAATATTATTTACGGGGATACAAGTACAGCCTGATTAAAAGTGACGTGGCTAAAACCGACTCTATTTTTGCTCCTTATAAAGCCACAGTTACCATAAATGAGGATCTTTATGTCGAAAAAAATCATTCTCCGGATATCAGCGATGCCAATCCTTATTTTTATACGGTTACTACGGCCTACAACTTAAATCTTGAATACCGGCAGGATAAATTCGTATTAATCAATAGCGATAGTAAAATCGTGGGCATAATAAATGACGCCCCCAGCGAAATAAAAAAATTCCGGTTTTAAAAAAACTCTTGACAAGAAATTTTTTTTATCTATAATTAGCACTCTGGGAAAAAGAGTGCTAGTTGTAACCAATAACTTCATATTTTTAGGGAGGTGACAAGATGGAAATTAAACCATTGGGCGACCGGATCGTAGTTAAACCTTTAGAAGCGGAGAATAAAACCAAAGGCGGTATAGTCCTGCCTGACACTGCCAAGGAAAAACCCCAAGAGGCCAAAGTTGTGGCGGTAGGCAAAGGTAAGGTGCTTGAGAATGGAACAGTGCAAGCCCCTGAAGTGAAAGTCGGGGACAAGGTGTTATACGGAAAATATTCCGGTAATGAAATTACGACCAAAGAAGGCGAAGAATTGCTAATTCTGCGCGAAGAAGATATCTTAGCAATCCTTAAATAACAAAAAAAACAGGCTTATAGACTTAAAGGAGGATTTATGGCAAAACAATTGTTGTATAGTGACGATGCCCGCCGCAAAATTTTAAGCGGCGTAGAACAGCTGGCTGCTGCGGTAAAGGTAACCTTGGGGCCGAAGGGCCGTAACGTCGTAATCGACAAAAAATTCGGCTCACCCACCATCACCAAGGACGGGGTAACCGTAGCCAAAGAGATCGATTTAGAGGATGCTTTTGAAAATATGGGCGCCCAGATGGTCAAGGAAGTGGCCGAGAAAACCTCGGATATCGCCGGCGACGGTACTACTACTGCCACAGTCTTAGCGGAATCGATTTACCGCGAAGGATTAAAAAATGTTACCGCCGGTTCAAATCCGATGGCCCTAAAACGCGGAATCGAGAAAGCGGTCACAAAAATAGTAGAGGAATTAGGTAAACTTTCCACTCCGATCAAAGATAAAAAAGAGATCGCTCAGGTTGCCAGTATTGCCGCTAACTCCGATACCAATATCGGTGAATTAATCGCCGAGGCGATGGACAAGGTAGGCAAAGACGGGGTAATCACGGTTGAAGAAGCAAAATCCACCGCCACTACCCTGGATGTAGTGGAAGGTATGCAGTTTGACCAAGGATATCTTTCTCCGTACTTTGTAACCGATGCCGAGAGAATGGAAGTACTCTTGGAAGATGCTTATATTCTTATCTACGAAAAGAAGATATCCTCAATCAAAGATATTCTTCCTCTACTGGAAAAAATTGCCCGCGTCGGCAAACCATTATTGATTATCGCCGAAGAGGTTGACGGCGAAGCTTTAGCCACCTTAGTAGTTAATAAGATCCGCGGGACTTTTGTTGCCTGCGCGGTAAAGGCTCCGGGATATGGCGACAGGCGTAAAGCCATGCTTGAAGATATCGCTATTCTTACCGGCGGTAAAGCCTTGACTGAAGACTTGGGTATCAAGCTGGAAAATGTTGATATTGAGGACCTTGGCCGCGCTAAAAAGGTGAAAATCGATAAAGAAAATTCCACGATTGTCGAAGGCGCGGGGAAAAATCAGGCAATCAATGCCCGAATCAGCCAAATCAAAAAACAAATCGAAGATACTGACTCTGATTATGATAAAGAAAAACTGCAGGAACGCCTGGCGAAATTAGCCGGCGGTGTCGCGGTAATCAACGTTGGGGCGGCCACCGAAACCGAAATGAAAGAAAAGAAGGCCCGCGTAGAGGATGCGCTGCACGCAACCCGCGCAGCTACTCAGGAAGGTATTGTTCCCGGCGGCGGCGTGGCGCTTATCCGCACCATTGCTGCTTTAGATAAACTAAAGCTGGAAGGGGATGAAAAAATCGGCGCAAATATTGTCAAGCGCGCCATCGAAGAGCCTTTAAGGCAGATTGCCCAAAATGCCGGCCTGGAAGGTTCGGTAGTCGTGCAAAGAATAAAAGAAGAAAAAACTAATATCGGATATGATGTCAGCCAGGATGCCTATGTCGATATGATTGAAGCCGGAGTAATTGATCCTACCAAAGTTACCCGCTCGGCTTTACAAAATGCCTCCAGTATTGCCGCGTTATTACTGACAACCGAGACATTAATTGTGGATAAACCGGAAAAAGATGAAAAGATGCCCGCAATGCCCGGCGGCGGAATGGGCGGTATGGGCGGTATGGGCGGAGGAATGTATTAAAAATAAGGTTTAAAAACAGGAAATAATATAGTAAAACGGCTGATCTTGATTACAGGATCAGCCGTTTTACTATTAAAACAAACCAAACACGACCTTGTTTCCCGATTGATTAGGAAACAGGGTCGTGCCCCTAAGCTCTTGCAAGAGTAGTTTTTTATGTTAATATATTTTTATGCGTTCTGATCGGCTTTTTCGGGTCACTTTTACTATTTCCCTGCTTACTCACGGGGTAATCCTGCTACAGGCCCCCAGCTTTAATCCTTTTTCTCCTCCACCCAAAAAACAAAAGATAGAAGTACGTTATATTAAAGAGAATCCGCAGGCTAAATCATTGTCCAAGGCTTCTTTCAAACCGGATTCACAAAATCCATTACCTAAGCCTGAGCCTTTTCTGAAACTTGATTCCAAAGTTATTACCGGGACTAAAGTTCCCCCGCCTTATGTTGAACAGGATAATCCATCTAAAACGGAAAAACTCCTGCCCAACAGAATGCTAGGTTTCCCCAAGCCGACTTTTGCCGCACCACAGCTAACGGCGATAAAGAGAAAAATCAGCTTGCCTCCCATCGAGATGGCTAAGATGAATAACCCAAGTTATATAAATTACTATCAGATTGTCCGGGAAAAGATCCGCCGCAGCGCTTATCAAAATTATACCCATAATGAAACCGGGGAAGTCTATATTTCATTTATTATCTCCTGCGACGGCTATATTAAAGATGCGCGTTTAGTCGAAGAGAAAACAACTGCCGGTGATTATCTAAAAAACATCGCCCTAAAGAGCGTTAGAGATGCTTCTCCCTTCCCGGATTTTCCCAAAGAGTTGGACTATTTGCAGCTTTCTTTTAATATTATAATCTCTTTTGAGGTAGAATGAACCGTTAAATTTAAATTCCTTGAAATAGAATTTAGCGCATGTTAGTATAATCTGTAATTAGAAGCGGCGACTAGCGTTAAAAGAGATCTTACATATAACTAATAATTTAAAACAGGAGTTAAATAATATGGCCGAGAAAAAGCGGATATTGATCGCTGATGACGACGAGATAGTTTTGACCAGCCTGAAGAAATTACTGGTTATGTCGGATTTTGAAGTATATGCGACAACAAATGCTAAAGAGGTCTCATCAATAGTTAAATCTTTTAAACCCCATCTCATACTTCTGGATTTACTCTTACCGGATCTAGGCGGTTTAGAAATTTGTGATATTTTAAACAAAGATGAAGAAACCCAGGGGATACCGATAATTATCCTGTCAGCCGTAGGCAACTATACCGATATACGCAAAGCCTATACCTTAGGGGTAATTGGCTATATTACCAAGCCCTATGAATTCCCGCGGTTATTAAAAGAGATCCAAAAGGCAATTGATTCTAAAGAAAAGATTTAATCCCCTTAATCTTTGGCTAACAGGAGAAAGTAATGAAGAGAAAAATAATTACTAGTATAATTATCTTTGGCTTTGTGTGTTTGCCTGCCACTCTGGTAAAGGCCGGCAATGACCTGGAAGATTTAAAAGAGCAAATTAAGCAATTGCAGTCAACCATCGAGGCCTTAAAGGTAAAAGTAGAGGATCTAGAGAAAAAACAAACAAGTGCGTC
Organism: Candidatus Omnitrophota bacterium; assembly: GCA_028716245.1. NCBI lineage: Bacteria > Pseudomonadati > Candidatus Omnitrophota > Candidatus Omnitrophota bacterium. Next base: position 370,803 of record JAQUQW010000001.1, read on the forward strand.
CAGCCAAGTAGCTAAAATCCCCGAAATCTCAGAATCTGTAAAACAGCTCAAAGAAGATAAGCCAAAGGGATTTTCTATCGAAGGCGCCAGGGTTGGCGGGCATCTCAAGTTGTTCCTGTTTGACCAGGCGCAAGGAAAACGTAACGGCGTAAAACAAAGCACAAATACTTCAGCCGGAATTTCCCACTTCTATCTGTATATTGATAAAGACTTAAACGATACTACAAGCATAAGCGTCCAACCGGATATTACCGTAACCGCTTCGGCCACTCCCGCGCTGGGTTCCGATATTAGCCGCGCCAAGAGCGCTACAACCACTGCTTCTATTTACCAGGCTTTTATCAAAACGCGCCTGAATAATGGCTTAGAGATAAAAGCCGGGGTGATTAATCCTTATTTTTCTGAAGAGTATGCTTCCGAGGTCTGGTGGGATGAACAATACCATTTGAATAAAGGAATCGGCGACATTGAATCCTGGCATGATGCGGGAGTGGAACTTTATAAAAACTTTGATTTTAAAAACTGGTCTCTTCCGGCTTACTTTTATTTACTCAACGGGAATGTTACCAATACCAACGGTAAGTTCGTGGATAATAATAACGGCAAAACCATACTGCTGCATATTGCCCCGGAGGTCTCCAACTTCAGATTTTTTGGTTCTTTTGGGTACGGCAAATGGGATGACGGTAATGATTATGATAGCTGGCGTTATGCCTCGGGACTTGAATACAAATATAAGAAATTTACCTTAAGAAGCGAGTATTTGTTTAATAAATTCGACAGTACGCCACTAACCGGAGGAGGTAATGTCGATACCGAAAAAAAGGGTTACTACCTAAAAGGCCTTTACCGTTTTAATCCCAAATGGCGCGCTTATATCAATTATAGCCAGGTGAGCCTTCCGTATACCGGCGGCAGCAGTTTGTTAAAGGATACTTATAAAGCGACAACTTTAGGATTGAATTATTTTTTTACCAATAGCTCTATAATTATGGGAGAAATTTCCCGTGTTGATGGAGACAGGTCTGATCGATCCGAGAAACTTGATTATTACCGTTCCACAATCGGCTGGAGGACCACCTTTTAATTTATTATGAGAAAAACATTATTATTGATCCTTATAATCGCAATGATAGTGGGCGCGGCTTTCTGGATTATACGGGGACCCGCAGCTAGTTTAGAGCAGCAGCGCAGGGTAATGATGACTACTTATGTAACCATTTATGCTTACGGCAAGAAACCGGCTGTTTCTAAAGCTATCGACCGCGCTTTTGAACGCATGCAGGAGGTTACGGATAAGTTTAACGCCCATAATCCCAATAGCCCCCTATATGCGTTTAATCAAAACGGCACTCCGATTAAAGACGAGGAGATCCTTAAGGTTATAAAAATAGCCCTGGATATCAGCAAGCAGTCAGAAGGCGCCTTTGATATTACGGTTTATCCCCTGGTAAAACTCTGGGGATTTTACGGTGAGAATTCAGACCAGATACCTGCGCCTGATAAAATCACCGAAGCTTTAAGCCACATCGGCTATCAGCATCTTATTCTTAGTAACGGTGAATTGAAAAGAGATAACGAAAATATATTGATTGACCTGGGCGGTATTGCCAAGGGGTATGTCGTAGACCAAGGCATCCAGGCATTAAAAAAGGCCGGAGTCAATTCGGCAATAATCCAGGCCGGAGGAGATGTCTATGCTCTGGGGTATAAAAATAAGAAACCTTGGAAAATAGGTATTCGCCATCCGCGTAAAGAAGGGATCCTGGGTTATATAGAAGTGGTTGATCAGGCAGTTATGGGCTCAGGTGACTACGAAAGGTTTTTTATCAAAGGCAGAAAAAGATATAGCCATATTATTGATCCTAAAACCGGCTATCCTGCTAAAGAAGCTATTGGAGTGACGGTGATTTATCCTGATCCGGCTATTGCCGATGCCTGGGGGCCGGCCCTTTCGATACTGGGCCCTGCCGGCCTTAAAATCGTCGAAAAGATCCCCGGCATGGAAGCGATAATCGTGACCGATTCCGGTAAGCTTTTATACACTTCAGGATTAGCAAGGTTACTCAATGGTTACAATAAAAATGAAAAATGATATTCTGAAAAAAATCTTGTTAATTATATTTTTTCTCCTGATCTGCGCTGATTTTTGCTTTGCCATTACGCTTTTGACTGAACAAGAAGCTTTAGACCGCTTGCTTCCGCAGGCTGATGAAATAATCACTCAAAAAATAACTGTTTCTCAAGAACAGCTGGATATGATTAAAAAAAAGCTGGGAGGCAATTTGGTCCATGAGACCGCAAGTAAAAGCGCCAAAGAACTGAATCAACAAAGAGAATTTACTTTCTATTTTGCAAAAAATCAAAACAAGACAATCGGCGTTGCTCTTATTTTGGATGAGCCGGGAAAATGGGGTCCGATTAAATTTATTGTCTGCCTGGGGCCACAGGGGGAGATTCGCAATTCCGCGGTAATGAAATATACCGAAACCCGCGGCCGGCCCGTTGCTTCAGGAAGCTTCTTAAGGCAATTTTCCGGAAAAACCCTTAATGATCCGATAAGCTTAGGTGAGGATATACAAGGAATATCCGGAGCGACGATCTCTTCCAGTGCCGCCTGTTTTACGATGAAGAAAACAATAATTTTATATAAAATACTGGTACTGGGCCAAAATTAGAAAAGATGAAAAAGTTTAGAGATATCACGGTAAGAAATAAAATTTTACTGGGTTATTTCTGCATCATAGTATTCTTTATTGGGCTGGGGGTATACTATGTTAATGCGACAAGGAAGATAAGCCAGGTAAGCCGTAAGATTGAATTGCATAATTTTACCGGAGTAGAATTGATCACTGAAATCCAAAGGAATGTGTTAATCGTCAAGAATTTACAGAGCGGTATCTACTATGCCCAAAAAGATAAGCAGTTGCTGGAAATTAAAAAACACCTGGATATCTATGCTTCCAAAATTGCGCAGCTTATATCAGAATTAGAAGAGCTGGGAAAGGATGAACCGGTTACCTTAAGAATGCTATCCAGTATTAAGGGGCTGTTCCAAGAATACCGTGATTTGATTTACAAAGAAATCCGGGCAGGGATAAAAGAAAAAGTTTATTGGGAATTCAGTGAACCGGCTGTTTTAAAGCAATTAGAAGAACAGTTGAGTGATCTGCACAATGAAGATGTTTCTATTTTTTCCTTGGCTTTAGGAAATATTGACAACCTGGCAAGGAGAATTCGTGATAGCTATATCTGGACGCTTTTAATATTGATTTTTCTTTCGATCTGGATTGCCTGTTGGATCGCCGGAATTATCGTTAAACCGATCATGAATTTAATGGCGGGAATGCGTAAACTCGGTAACGGTAACCTTGATTATAAAATAGGGATAAAAAATAATGATGAAATCGGCGCGTTGCAAACCGGTTTTATGGCCATGGCCAGCCGCTTAAAATCGGCGCACGAAGCTCTACAAAAAGAAAGAGATGGCCTGGAGATCAAGGTCAGGGAACGGACAAAAGATCTAGAACAGAGCCAAACGCATTTAATCCAGATAAATAAAGAGTTAAAACAGATTCAGGTCCAGCTCATTCAATCGGTAAAAATGGCAGCGATTGGATCGCTTGCCGGAGGAGTGGCTCATGAAATAAACAATCCGCTTACCGGAGTATTAAATAACGTGGAGTTGATAAAAATGGAAATGGCGGCAAAAAATAATTTTGCCCCTTCTGATTTTAAAGGGCTTTTGGATATTATTGAAGAATCCGCCTTACGTTGCAAGCGGATTGTCCAGGAGCTCCTGGAATTCTCCCATATCGGAAAAGGAGTGCCCGAACCTGCCTTGATCAATGAAGTTTTGGAAAAAACCATTTCTTTAGCCGATAATGAAATAAAGCTTGAAAATATCAGAATTGTCAAAGAATTAGCTAACGACTGTCCTTTGGTCCGGATTGATGTTAATCGTTTCCGGCAGGTCCTTTTAGATATCATCAATAATGCCAGATGGGCTTTACGTAACAAGCCTGAAGCGAAATTAAAGATAAAGACTTTACTCTCGGAAGATAAAAAATTTGTAATAATTGAAATCTCCGATAACGGCTGCGGTATTGAAAAAGAGGACCTATCCTATATCTTTGAGCCGTTTTTTACCACTAAAAAAGTCGGAGAAGGCAATGGGCTGGGTTTATCTATTTCTTATCAGATTATTAAAGATCTTAATGGTATCCTGGAAGCAGAGTCTGAAGGCAAAAATAAAGGGGCGACATTCAGGATTAAATTACCCGCGATAACCTAAATTAATAAAAGATTTGATTAGGGGGTGCTTGATGAATGGGAAAAAACCTCGCGCTTTGATCGTGGATGATGAAAAAATCATCCGGGATTTTTTAAACGACCTATTATCCCTGCATGGGCTGGAAGTAGTTAAAGCTGAAGATGGATACAAAGCGGTAGAGCTATCCCGCTCAGGAAGATTCGATCTTTTCTTTATCGACTACCGGCTGCCGGGTTTAAACGGTTTAGAGACTTTTCGCCAGATCCGCCAGATTGATCAGGATGCCTCAGTAGTAATGATGACCGGCTATACGATAGAAGGTATCCTCGAGCAGGCAGTGAGCGAAGGGGCGTACGGTTTAATCCGCAAACCGTTTAATATCGGCGAAATAAAATGTTTGGTCGATAAAATCCTGGTAGAAAAGAAAAAATAATGCTATACTAAATTTTCCAAATTCAGAAGGAAAGGAGATGATTATATTGACACAAGTTGAAGTAAAGAAAGATGAGTCTTTTGAATCCGCTTTGCGCCGGTTTAAGAAGAAAATTGAGCAGGAGGGGATTTTGCGGGAAGTCCGCGATCGCAAACATTACGAAAAACCAAGCGAACGCAAAAGAAAAAAAGCTAAAGCCAGAAAATAAGTATGCTGCCTCAAAATAGTATCCGTAAACCTGCTGTGGCCGGACAATTTTATCCTTCAAACGCAAAAGATATTAACGCAATGATTTCTTCTTTTGCCGATAAGGGAGCGCAAAAGAATGATGTTATCGGATGCGTTTTGCCTCATGCCGGATATGTTTATTCCGGAAAAGTAGCCGTAGCCACAATCTCAAGGGTAAATATCAAAAACACAGTGGTTCTTTTGGGCCCCAATCACACGGGCTTAGGGGCTGATTTTAGTATAATGCCGCAGGGAACCTGGCAAACTCCCCTGGGTAATGTTGAAATTAATTCGGAACTGGCAAATTCATTCTTAAGTAAATCCGCTTATCTGGAAGCTGATACCATCGCCCATCTGGATGAACACTCCCTAGAGGTAGAACTGCCCATATTACAGTATTTTAGGCGCGATTTTAAAATCGTCCCCATCGCGATTAAAATCGGCGATTTATCCGCGCTTAATGAAATTGCGCAAAGCCTGGCCGGTGGAATTAACGAAATAGGCCTTAAAAGCTCGGTTATCTTTATTGCCAGTTCGGATATGACGCATTATGAGCCGCAGAAAAGCGCGGAGAAAAAAGATAACCTGGCGATTGAAGCAATATGCGCCTTAGATGAACAAAGGCTGGAGTCGACAATTAAAAAATTTGATATTTCCATGTGCGGTTTTGCCCCGGTTGCGGTTTTGATTAAAGCCGCAAAGATCCTTGGGGCAAAAGCGGGAAAGCTGATTAAATATCAAACCAGCGCTGATGCCACCAAAGATACCAGCAGTGTTGTGGGCTATGCCGGAATCACAATCTATTAAACTATGGATGAAAAGAAGGTTGACCAAAATTGGAAAGAAAACATAGAAAAAGAAAAACAGGAGCCCAAAACTGAACAGGGGTTTGTTCCTCCGGAAGCGGATTTTAAATTTTTCATCACCACCCTCTCTCTGCAGGCCTCTATTGCTTTGGGGCATATGGAAAATCCTTCAACCGGTAAAATTCAGAAAGATCCGGCCCAGGCAAAATTCCTTATTGATACATTAGCTATGCTGCAGGAAAAAACCAAGGGCAATCTTACCAAGGAAGAAACGGATCTATTAGAGAATTTACTTTATGAATTAAGAATAGCCTACCTGGCTAAAAGCGAGGATAAACCGAAATGATCGATAAAGAACTGCTGGATATATTAGCCTGTCCTGCCTGCAAAGCCGACGTGGAATTAATCAATAATAAAATTGTTTGCAAGAAATGCGGAAAAAAATATCCGGTGCGCGATGGAATCCCGGTTATGCTAATTGACGAGGCAGAACAAGGAAACCACTCTTAATGAAGAAGATACTGGTTATCCATGGGCCTAACCTGAATCTTCTGGGGACAAGAGAACCGGCAATCTATGGCCGCCTGACTTTAGCCAAAATTAACCAGATGCTTAAAACCCAGGCCAAAAAAGCTAAGGCAGCTTTAGTTATTAAACAATCTAACCATGAAGGTGCGATCGTAGATTTAATTGGAGGAGCCAAAAAAAATAAATTTCAAGGTATTTTGATTAACCCGGCAGCCTATACGCATACCAGTGTGGCTGTGCGCGATGCGCTCGCTGCCTGCGGATTAATCGTGGTTGAAGTACACCTTTCTAATATTTATTCCCGCGAGGAGTTCAGGCATAAGTCCCTGATTAGCCCGGTTGCTTGCGGCACGATCCTGGGTTTTGGGGCAAAAAGTTATACCTTAGGATTGGCTGCCCTGCTTGATTTAATCCCAACAAAATGAATCGTCGCTTAAGAAACATACATTCTGTGCTCAAACAGAGAAAGCTTGATGCCCTGCTTGTTTGTTGGCCGGCCAATATCTCTTATCTGACGCAATCCCAAAGCCGTGATTCCTATTTCCTGGTTTCCCGCAAAGGCAACATCTATTTTACCGATTCCCGCTATACCGAAGAAGCAAAAAAATTTTTAAAAGGTAACGTCCGGCTTAAAGAATGCAACGGTTCTGTATTTAAACGGATCGCCCAAACTATACTTGAATTTAAACTAAAGAAGGTGGGTATCGAGGAGAGATACCTGCCGTTTGCCGAATTTGCCAAGATTAAAGAGTATGCAAAAGGGAATTTTGATTTAATCCCTACGCACAGCATAATTGAGGATAAAAGGCAGGTTAAAGATAGCCAGGAACTTCTAAAACTTAAAAAGGCCACCCGGATCACGGCTTTAGCTTTAGAATACGTTAAACAGTTTCTTATCCCGGGGGCTAAAGAGGTCGAGATTGTAGCAGAGCTTGAGCGTTTTATAAGGTATCAGGGGGCCAGAGCCTCAGCTTTTGACATCATTGTGGCTTCCGGGCCAAATTCCAGCCAGCCGCATCATCTTTCCGGAGAACGAAAACTTAAAGACAATGAACCGGTGCTCATTGATTTAGGAGTTGATTATCAAGGGTATAAATCTGACTTGACAAGGGTTTTCTTTTTGGGTAAAATAAACGTTCTTGAGCGTAAGGTTTATAATATTGTCCTTAAAGCCCAGGAGCTGGCGATCAAAAGAATTCGGCCCGGCGCAGAAATGGCTGAAATTGATAGGGTTGCACGGGATTACATCGCCAAAAAAGGGTACGCCAAGAATTTTACCCATAACCTCGGCCATGGTTTTGGCCTGGAGGTGCATGAGGATCCGCGGATCTCCGGTAATGAAGCCAGCGCAGTCAAACCGGGAATGACTTTTACGGTAGAACCGGGGATATATTTACCGGGAAAATTTGGCATAAGGATCGAGGATATGATTTTAGTAACAAGCAAAGGTTGCGAGGTGCTTTAGTGGCTCTATCCATAAATGAAATCAAATCAGGGGTAACGATTTTAGTCGATAACAATGTTTACGTGTGTCTTGACGCCCAGCACATCAAACCCGGCAAGGGCGCGGCTTTTGTGCGGGCAAGGCTGCGCAACATGAAAAACAATAATATCCAGGAAAAAACTTTTCGCGGTGACGATAAAATAGAGCAGGCTTTTATCGAAGAACGTAAATTACAATACCAGTATTCAAGCGCCGGTATATTCCATTTTATGGATACAGATAACTTCGAAGAAATTGCTATCTCGCAAGAGAGCGTCGGAGATAATGCCAAACTCTTAAAGGATAACCTGGAGATCCAGGGCTACTTCTTTAAGGGGGAAACCTTGTCTATAACTTTGCCTAATTTTATTGAATTTAACATTGTTGAAACCGAGCCGGGCATAAAAGGCGATTCATCCAAAAGCGGGACTAAACCTGCCACGGTTGATACCGGGGCAATTATCCAGGTTCCTTTGTTTATTAATGTCGGGGATAAAATTAAAGTTGACACGCGTACCGGCGGCACCTATGTTGAAAGAGTCAACTAAGTAACACCCCGCAGATAAGGCACCTGGCGCTTATTTGAATTGCGCCAGTGTTCGCCTTGTGGCGAAAATTACGCGGGTATGGCCTTCTGGCCAAGGAGCTTTCAATGAATATTAAAGAGATTAAGGAAATGATTAATCTGATGAATGAAAACGGCCTCTCTGAGCTGGAAGTAGAGAAGGATGATATGCGTATTCGCCTTAAAAAAACAGCTAACGGCATCGAAGGCTTTGATGGAACGGTTGTTCTGCAGGGGCAAGGTGGAGCCGCTCAACCTAAAGTTCAAAGCATACAGCAGACAGAAGAAAAGAATGTGGTTAAAACAGTGGAGATCAAGTCTCCGATGGTCGGAACATTCTATCGGGCGCCTAATCCTGAGGCTCCTGCTTATGTAGAAGTTGGCCAAACCATTGAACCGGGCCAGGTAATTTGTATCATTGAAGCGATGAAATTAATGAACGAAATAAAATCAGAAATAAAAGGTAAGATCCTTGAGATATTGGTTGATAACGCTGAGCCGGTAGAATTCGGCCAGCCATTATTCCTTATTGAACCGCTCTAAGTAATCTAAGATGTTCTCTAAAGTTCTTATTGCTAATCGAGGCGAAATCGCCTTAAGAATAATCCGCGCTTGCCATGAGATGGGCATACGTACCGTAGCCGTTTACTCCCAGGCAGACCGCAACAGCCTGCACGTACGTTTTGCTGATGAAGCAATCTGTATCGGCCAGGCATCCTCCAGCAATAGTTATCTAAACATCCCCGCGATCATCAGCGCAGCTGAAATTACCGATGTTGAGGCCATTCATCCAGGCTATGGGTTTTTGGCTGAAAACGCGCATTTTGCTGAAATATGTCAATCCTGTAAAATCACTTTTATCGGCCCTACTCCGGAGAATATGCGCCTGATGGGCGATAAAATGGCCGCCCGCACCACGATGCAGAAAGCAGGCCTGCCGATTGTTCCCGGAAGCCGCGCGATTATAAAAAACAAGGAGGAGGCGCTCAAGACCGCCAAGACAATCGGTTATCCGGTAATTATCAAAGCAGCTGCCGGAGGCGGCGGCAAAGGAATGCGTATTTGCCATAATGATTTAACTCTGGTATCCAGTTTATTGACCGCCCAGACCGAAGCAGAAGCAAATTTTGGCAATTCCAGCGTCTACATTGAAAAATATATTGAGAGGCCGCGCCATATTGAAGTGCAGATTATTGCCGACTCTTCCGGTCATATTGTGCAGCTTGGAGAAAGAGACTGCAGCATCCAGAGGAGGCATCAGAAATTGCTTGAAGAATCTCCTTCTCCGGTAGTCGATAGCAAGATGCGCCGTAAATTAGGAGAGATGGTTTTAAAAGGAATGAAATCCATCGGCTATGTCAGTTGCGGCACGATTGAGTTTTTGCTTGATGAAAAAACCGGAAATTTCTATTTTATGGAGATGAATACCCGGATTCAGGTAGAGCATCCGGTTACGGAAATGGTTACCGGTATTGATTTGATTAAAGAGCAGATCCGGGTGGCTTCCGGTGAAAAACTTAAATTCAATCAAGACAATATTCAACTGAGAGGGGCGGCGATTGAATGCCGGATTAACGCCGAAGATCCGGATAATAACTTTATGCCCTGCCCCGGAAAGATCGATTCATTAATCCTGCCCGGCGGCCCCAATGTCCGGGTAGATACGCATATTTACGCCGGATACGAAATATCACCTTATTATGATTCTTTAGTGGCTAAACTCATTGTCTACGGAAATAACCGCCAGGAGGCAATCAAAACTATGCGCCGGGCTTTAAGCGAATTTTACATTGCCCCAATTAAAACCACCATACCTTTTCATCTTAAGCTAATGGACAATCCGTTATTTAAAAAGAGCGATATCTCCACGCATTTTGTGCAGGATCTTCTGGCAAATGAAGGGAAGGCAGAGTAAATGGACCGCGATGAATCAAGGAACGAATTAGGGCTGGTCAAGATTCATAAGAATGTGATTTCATCCATATCTTCCATTGCGGCCATGGAGATTGAAGGGGTTAAATCCGTCAGCAAGGATTTAAAAAGCGGGCTGCTTGAATTTTTCGGTCAGAAATATTTTTCGGCAATAAAAGTGGATATTTCTAAAAACGAAGAAGTAAAGGTGGAAATACCTTTGGTTATCAAATACGGTTATAATATTCCGGATGTCGCCAGCCGCGTCCAGGAGAATGTACACCAGGCGTTAGAAAAAATGAGTAATCTTTCCATAAAAGATATCAATATAAATGTACGGGGAATAGAAAGGGGCTAACTATGAGATTTTTTTCCGTATTAGGGATTGTATTTTACGCGGTAATTATTATCGGAATTGGCCTGGCGATGATTGTATTTTCATTAAACCTGTTATTGCCCCAGGATATCAATAATTTGCTTATTTTTGCCCAAAGCAGCCAAAATTCCCGGATAATTATCGGGTTCTCCGGAGCGCTTTTAATCCTGATTAGTTTTTCCTTTGCCCAGATTATCTTAGGTAAATTTCAGCGGGAAAGGACAATTGCTTTTGCAACATCCAGCGGCCAGGTTACTATTTCCCTCTCAGCTGTCGAAGACTTGATCCGCAGGTTGTCCGGGATAATCCCGGAGGTAAAGGAATTAAGGCCAAATGTCGTGGCTAATAAAAAAGGAATTATTGTCGATATGCGGGTGGTCTTGCGTTCTGAAGCCAATATCCCTGAGCTTACCAGCCGCCTGCAGGATATCACCAAATCTAAAATTCAGGAGGTTTTGGGGGTTGAAGAACAGATTATTATCAGGATCCATGTAGCCAAGATCGTTCACGATGAAAAAGATAACCGCAAGAAAAAAGACTTTGAGAAAGATGACTATTCAACAATACCGTTTAGCGGTTACGGACGGGTTTAGAGGAGGAAAATAAAGAAATGGCAAGAATTGGCATTTTAACAGGCGGGGGTGATTGTCCAGGATTAAATCCGGTAATTCGGGCAGTTGTGCGTAAAGGGCTGCTTGAAGGATATGAAATCGTAGGTATTAAAAATGGTTGGAAGGGTTTAGTTGAAAACGATACCCTGCGCTTAGATATTAATGCTGTCTCCGGGATATTGCCCAAAGGCGGGACTATTTTAGGGACCAGCCGCACTAATCCATATAAAAAAGAAGGCGACTTGCAAAAGGTTAAGGATAATTTCAAGAAAATGGGATTGGATGCTTTGGTTGCCGTAGGCGGTGAAGACACTCTTGGTGTTGCTTCCAAGCTGGTTAAAGACGGCCTGCCTAATATCGTGGGAGTTCCTAAGACTATTGACAATGACCTCTCCGCTACTGATTATACTTTTGGTTTTGATACTGCTTTAAACGTGGCAATGGAATGCATTGACCGTTTGCATACTACGGCTGAAAGCCATCATCGGATCATGGTTGCCGAAGTCATGGGCAGGCACGCGGGCTGGATTGCCCTTGAGGCAGGTATTGCCGGAGGAGCGGATGTGATCCTAATCCCTGAAATCCCTATTGATCTAGATGAAGTTTGTAACGTGATCGAGAAAAGGCATGCCCGGGGAAAAACTTTTAGTATCGTCGTGGTTTCCGAGGGCGCTCAATTTAAGGACGGGTCTATGGTTACTCAGGAAAAAAAGCTGGATGCCTTTGGGCATGTAAGGCTCGGCGGTATCGGCGAAGAATTAGCCGCGCAGATTGAGAAAAAAACCGGCTATGAAACCAGGGTCAGCGTCTTAGGCCATATACAAAGAGGTGGCTCACCAACTGCCTTTGACCGTGTATTGGGCACGCGCTTAGGGGTGAAAGCAGTGGAGTTGATTAAAAATAAGAAATTCGGGAAAATGGTAGCCTTGGCCGGTATCAAGATTATTGATGTGCCTTTAGAAGAAGCAGTGAAGGCTTTAAAAACCGTGGATATGGAACTTTATGATATCGCGAAAGTTTTTTTTGGATAAGGTGTAGGCATCCCGCGCTCAATGGTATTGCGCGGGTGTCCTCCACGTGGAGGAAAAAATGCGCGAAAGAATAAAAGATATACTTTTAGAAAGTATTCAGGTTAAAGAAGAAATCTTACGCAACCAGGTTGATTCTATTCTCCAGATTGCCGTGCTGATGATTGATTGCTTAAAAAAAGACGGTAAGGTTATTGTCTTTGGCAATGGCGGTTCAGCCAGCGACAGCCAGCATATTGCCGCCGAGCTTGTCGGCCGTTTCAAAAAAGACCGTTCAGCCTTAGCCGGTATCGCCCTAACCACCAATACATCGATACTTACTTCTTTGGCCAATGATTATGGTTATGATGTAGTTTTTTCCCGCCAGGTTGAAGCCTTGGGCAAGAAAAATGACGTGGTTTTAGGGATATCTACCAGCGGAAAAGCAAAAAGCGTAGCTTTAGGGATTAAACAAGCTAAAAAGATGGGGATTAAAACCGTAGCTTTAAGCGGCGGAGACGGAGGGGATATCGTAAAGTTAGCCGACGTATCTTTAGTAGTCCCTTCTAAAGTAACCGCCAGAATCCAAGAAGCACACATTACTATTGCCCACATAATATGCGAAATGATCGAGCAAGAACTTTGCCAGGAACAAAAATAATTCCACTTTCCAGTCTTATACGTAAAGTCAAGGCTCTTAAACAAAAAGGGAAACGGATAGTCTTTACTAACGGCTGCTTTGACATTTTACATTTCGGCCATGTCAAATACCTTCAGGATGCCAAAGCTAAAGGTGATTATTTGGTGGTGGCGGTCAATAGCGATTCATCAATTAAAAAAATTAAGGCCAAAAACCGGCCGGTAATCGGACAAAACGACCGTTTAAAAACAATCGCCGCGTTGGCAAGCGTGGATTTTGTGGTTTTATTTAATGAAGATAATCCACTTAAGTTAATCAAGGCACTTTCGCCGGATATCCTGATTAAGGGCGCGGATTGGAGCAAAGAAAAAATAGTCGGGGCGGATTTTGTAGAAAGTTACGGCGGAAAGGCCGCGACCGTTAATTTAGTTAAGGGCCGCTCAACCAGTGCAATCATTGAAAAAATCGTTAGGGATTTCGCAAAAAAATAATCCTTGTCCACCTATGGCGGCCAAGGATTTCACTAAATCAAAGCATAAGGTGCTCAATATTTACCGCATAATTGATGCCAATCTTAACCGGGTTAAGGAAGGCTTGCGCGTTTGCGAAGAGATAACCCGGTTTATCCTGGATGACCAAAAATTGTCGGCGCTATTTAAAAAAGTCAGGCATCAGATCGATACTTTAGCCAGGAAAATTTACCCCGCTTCATTGTTACTTAGAGAGCGCCGCAGTAACGGCGATGTAGGGAGATTTAATTCTTATGGAGAATTCAAACGCAATAACTGTAAAGATATTTTCTGGGCGAATATCCAGAGGATCAAGGAATCTTTACGGGTACTTGAAGAATTCAGTAAATTAGTGGATGTAAAAACCTCAGCAAGTTTTAAACAGCTCCGGTATAAAGTTTATGAAATTGAAAAAAAGTCTTTTAAAAACATCGCGGCTTTACCTGATTCTAGATAGGTCAACTATTGGGAATTGTTCTTTAAAGAATATCTGTTCTATTGTTTCTAGCCGCTATGTCGATGTTGTTCAGTTACGGGATAAAAAGTCTGCTAAATCAGATGTATTAGATTTAGCAATCAAGCTTTCAAAGTGGTTAAAAAACCGGCCGCAAAGCCGTGGTTTGGCTACAGATAGCCAAAGCCAGCTCTTTATAGTTAATGATTATGTTGATGTGGCTGTAGCCAGCGGCGCAGATGGCCTGCATTTAGGCCAAAACGATTTATCCTTAAAGCAGGCCAGAAAGATTTTAGGAAAAGATAGGATTATCGGGATTTCTTGCCACAATTTGTCCCAGGCATTGCGAGCCCAAAATGAAGGAGCAGATTACCTTGGCATTGGACCGATATTTGCCACTGCCACCAAGCCCGAATATAAGCCTATAGGCTTAGAAGTCCTAGGTAAGCTAAAAGATAAAATAAAAATTCCTTATTTTGCTATCGGGGATATTCACGCGGGCAATATTAAGGAAATCACCGCTTCCGGTGCCAGGCGGGTTGCGGTTTGCCGGGCAATTTTAAAAGCGGATAATCCTAAAGAAGCAGTAAGACAATTGTATAAAATTTTAAAATAAATGACACAGTTAGAATTCGCCAAAAAAAATATCGTTACACCGCTTATGCGCAGAGTCGCCTCTCTTGAAGGATTGCATCCTTCTTTGCTTACGCGCCTTATGCGTGAAGGTAAAGCGGTTATACCCTTAAATATAAATCATAAAATAAAAAAACCCTGCGCCATAGGCAGCAGCCTGTCGACCAAGGTCAATGCCAATATCGGCACTTCAACGGATGAATCCCGGATTAGCGATGAAATAGAAAAACTTAAAGTTGCCATAAATCACGGAGCCGACGCCTTAATGGACCTAAGCGTAGGAGGAGATCTTGACAAATTAAGGCGCCAGGTCCTGAAACATTCCAGCGTTCCTGTGGGCACTGTCCCGGTTTATGAGGTGGCTGTCCGGGCCCAGGAAAAAAAAGGAAATTTCCTAAAATTTGGCGCCGATGATGTCTTAGCTGTATTGGACAGGCAGGCAAAGCAAGGGGTGGATTTTTTTACCGTGCATAGCGGAGTAACAACCAATACCCTTAAAGTTTTAGAAAAAAATAAAAGGCTGATGGGGGTTGTTTCACGCGGCGGGGCAATTATTGCCAGTTGGATTAAATATCATAAGGAAGAAAATCCTTTTTACGCGCATTTTGACCGGATTTTAGATATTGCCTATAAATATGACGTTACTTTAAGCTTAGGAGACGGGTTAAGGCCGGGTTCAATTTTAGACGCAACGGACAAAGCCCAGATTGCTGAATTAAAAATACTCGGCAGCTTAGCCAAGCGTGCCTGGAATAGGGGTATTCAAGTCATGATCGAAGGCCCGGGCCATGTACCTATGGATCAGATAGAAAAAAACATTGCTTTAGAGAAGAAATTTTGTCACGGTGCTCCTTTTTATGTATTGGGGCCTTTGGTTACGGATATTGCCCCGGGTTATGATCATATTACCTCGGCCATCGGCGGGGCAATGGCGGCAAGCTTTGGAGCAGACTTCCTTTGTTACGTGACCCCTGCGGAACATCTACGTCATCCAACAGCCAGTGATGTGGCTGAAGGGGTAATTGCCAGCCGCATCGCCGCTCACGCCGGAGATTTAGTGAAGCGCAGAAAGATTGCCCTAAAATGGGATAGAAATATTTCTATTGCCAGGAAGGCACGGGATTGGAAGAAACAAATTCGCTTGGCTATTAATCCTCACAAAGCAAAGGAATATCGATTAAGCAGCAAACCCAAGCTTTCTAAGGTCTGCACGATGTGCGGAAAGTACTGTTCTATCAAATTAATGGATGATTGCACGCGGGTGTAATTCAGTGGTAGAATGGCAGCTTCCCAAGCTGCATATGGCGGTCCGATTCCGCTCACCCGCTTATAGATTAATATGAAAAATATTATTTTGATATTTTTAGTTTTACTGATTGCCGGCTGCGCGTCTGTTCCTCCATATACAGGGCCGGCTTTACCGCCTTTAGCTCAAGGAGTTAGCGGAATTGCCCACCGCGTAGAAGCAGGCCAAACACTCTGGAAGATATCCAAACTTTATGATGTAGATATGGATGATATCCTGCGTATAAATCATCTCTCAGAGGATGCGGCTATCGAGACAGGCCAGGTACTTTTAATCCCTAACCGCAGCAGGCCGCAAAATTTTGCGGTTAGATCCAGCGGTGATGATTTTATCTGGCCGCTTAAAGGCAGGGTGATTGCGGGTTTTGGTTCAAATTACCGTAACTTAATCAATAAAGGCATTAATATCCAGGCTTCCATGGGAGAGGACATTCTGGCTACCCGAAGCGGCCGCGTAGTTTTTTATGCCGATCATTTCGGAAATTTCGGAAAAACTATAATTATCGACCATGGAGACGGTTTACGTTCTATTTACTCCAGGGTCCTGCAGGTACTGGTGCGCCCGGGAGACAATGTGCAGAAGGGTGCCCTGATTGGGCGTATCGGAACAAGCGCAAGAGACAGAAATATCTATTTACATTTTGAGATCCGCAAAAGGGCGCTGGCGCAAAATCCGCTGTTCTATTTACCATGATCAAAGAGAAATTTTTTGACCGGAAAAATTATATTCAGATACTGGAAAAACGCATCAGCAGCCTGAAGGAAGGTTACCGGCAGAATATCGCCATTATCGGCGAAGAAAACGTCGGCAAAACCAGTATCGTTTCCAAATTTTTAGCCAACTATTATGACCCTCGGATTATTACGGTATTTTTGGAGGTGCGCCCTGAATCACTGGATGGGTTTGTCAAAAGATTTATCGGGGCGCTGCTTTATAATTTCCTCTTAAATAGCGGGTTAACTTTAGAAGAAGACCTGGATTATCTGATTAATAAATCTTCCAAATATATCCCCGGTACAACTCAAAAGATAAATTCCATACTTAATGATCTTTTAAAAAGAAGAAAAACAAATATTATCACCGAGCTTTTTAGTCTGCCTGAATCCATCAATCAGGAGACGGGAAAGTTTACGGTACTTTTTTTGGACGAATTCCATAATTTGGAAAGTACCGGCGTTAAGAATTTATACCGGCAATGGAGTAAACTGCTTATCGTGCAGAAAAATACGCTGTATTGTCTTACCAGCTCAATGATGTTTAAAACCCGGGTTATCCTTTCCAAACAGCTGTCTTTACTGTTTGGCAATTTCGAGATCGTTACCGTTGAGCCTTTTGATATCCACACCAGCCACCGTTATCTTGATCAGCATCTGCCTGCTTTAAAGGCAAACCCGGGATTAAAAGATTTTATCATTAACTTTACCGGTGGTTACCCTCTTTACCTTGAGTTGATCGCCGATGCTTTGTCTAAGGCGGATACCAGCGTTGGTTTGCCGGACATCTTAGAGGACCTGTTATTCAATTCTTCGGGAATTCTTAATCAGAGATTCTCTAATTATATTAAGCGTTTCCTGGATGTCCCGGCCTGCAATGATTATATTTCCATACTCTATTTAATCGCTAGCGGCCGCAACCGCATTAAAGATATCGCCCATATTTTACATAAACAAAAAAAGGAACTCACCGCAAGGATTAATTACTTGCTGGAGCTGGATGCGATTACCCGCAGCGCGGATTTTCTCAAGGTCAGCGACCGGTTATTCGCCTACTGGATGCGTTTTGTTTACCAGGAAAAAATGCGTTCCTTATCATTCGACGCTAAAAATCAGAAGGAAAAATTCCGCGATAATATCCAGGAACTTATCCAGGAATTTTCCAGCCAATCCGTCAAGCCGCTGGCTAACCGCGTTAGCGAGCTGCTACAGCTTTTTGAAGATGACCTTATGCAGATCGAACGTAAAAAGGTCCGGCTTAATCATTTCCGCGAAGTAAAACCACTGGTATTTAATCATCGTTTTTTAAAAGAAGGCCTGCTGGGCCGTTCCAGCGACTCCCTTTGGATTATGGCGATTAAATCCGACGCCCTTACCGAGCAGGATATTACTGAATTTGCCAAAGAATGCAAAAGATACCATCATAAATCGCAGCGAAAGATTATGGTTACTTTAAAAGAAGTTGATCCAAACGCGCGCTTAAGAGCGCTGGAAGAAAAAATCTGGACCTGGGATTTAAACAACCTGAATCAGATCTTGGATTTATTTTCTAAACCCCGGGTAATCGCATGAAAATAGGCGTAATCGCAGACACGCATATTCCGGATAAATGCGAGCATATTCCCGAAACAATCTTGAATGCCTTTAAGCATGTAGATATGGTTGTGCATGCCGGAGATATGGTAGATCTGGGCGCAATTGATGAATTAAAGGTAATCTGCCCAAAAATAGTTGCCGTAGCAGGAAATATGGATTCTCAAGCGGTGACGAAAAAGTTCCCGGTAAAACAAATTTTTGAAATTTCAGGCCGTAAGGTTGGCATTATGCACGGCTACGGAGCGCCGTCGAATCTTATAAAAATCCTCAAGAATGCTTTTAAAAATGAGCACCCCGATGTAATTATTTTCGGGCATTCGCATAAATCCATGAATGAGGTTATTGATGGAATATTGTTTTTTAATCCGGGAAGCGCAACTGATCATTCCCTGGGATACGCTTCGTATGGTATAATCGAAATAAAAGATAAGCTGCAAGGCCATGGTTTGGCTATTGACGCTAAAATAATTAAAATTTAGATATGGATAGGCTTTGGGCGCCATGGAGGATTAATTACGTAGGTAAAAAGAAAGAACAGAAGGGCTGTATTTTTTGCCAGGCAAAAAAGAGCGCCCTTAATGATTACGTGATTTTTAAGACGGCAAAATCCATTTGTTTGCTCAACAGGTATCCGTACAATAACGGCCATATAATGATTTGTCCGCTAAGGCATGTTCCGGACATATCCAGGCTTAAGGAGGATGAACTCCTTGATATTTTTAAATCTTTGGAGAAGGCAAAAGCATTGTTGCAAAAAGTTTTAAAACCCCGGGGTTATAATATCGGCCTTAACTTAGGCAGAGCTGCCGGAGCCGGAATCACCGGGCACCTGCATTTACATATTGTGCCTCGCTGGTTTGGGGATACCAATTTCATGCCCGCAGTTTCCGGCAACAGGGTGATTTCCCAATCCCTGGATGAGTTGGCTAAACGTTTAAAGAAGCATGCATAAAATTAACGAATACGAAGAAAAATTTCTTGCTCCTTACGCCAGCAAGAGCTTTAATTCACGGGGCCGGGTGCATAAAGAAGAGGAGCATCCTTACCGCTCATGCTATCAGCGCGACCGGGACCGGATTATCCACTCCGCGGCGTTTAGAAGATTGGAATATAAAACCCAGGTCTTTGTCAATCATGAAGGCGACTATTACCGGACCCGCCTGACCCACAGCATCGAGGTCTCCCAGATTGCCCGCACGATTGCCTACGCCTTAGGTTTGAATATGGACCTGACCGAAGCCATTGCTTTGGCGCATGATTTAGGGCACACTCCTTTTGGCCACTCCGGGGAAGAAATACTCAATGAATTAATGGCTAAATCCGGAGGTTTCAACCATAATCTCCAGGGCTTAAGAGTAGTGGATTACCTGGAGGAGCGTTATCCGGAATTCCCGGGATTAAATTTAAGCTGGGAGGTAAGGGAAGGAATAGTAAAACATTCATCCGTTTTTGATATTGCGGTAAAGATTAAAGAGTTTTTACCCCGCTTGATGCCTTCACTGGAAACCCAGGTGGTTGATATAGCCGATGAGATAGCCTACGATAACCATGATCTTGATGACGGCCTGACTTCAGGGCTGATAAAAGAAAGCGACCTTGAGGGTCTTGGGATCTGGAAAAAAATAAATCGCAAAATCGACCAGAAATATGCTAAAATTAATTCCAATTACCGTAAGTACCTGATTATCCGCGGCCTAATTGATTTACAGGTTACCGATCTTATCCAGCACACGCAATCAGAGCTTACCCGGCTTAAGATTAAAAAATACACCGATCCGTATAAGGTGGGTTTTAAAATAGTAAATTTCAGCAAAGAGGTCAAAGAGCTAAGAAAACCGCTTCGGCAGTTTCTCATGCAAAAGCTTTATCACCATTACCGGGTAATGCGCATGAGCATAAAAGCCAAACGTTTTATCCGGGAGTTGTTCAATGAATACATTAAACGCCCGCAGCAGATGCCCGCTGAAATACAGCTTAAGATCCCTAAAGAGGGGGTAAAACGGGTAGTTTGTGATTATATCGCCGGAATGACTGACCGGTACGCCTTGGATGAATATAAAAAACTATTCAACCCCTACGAAAAAGTATAGGTTTTTAATCTCGGCGGTGCACAGTATTTACCGCCTGCTCAATTCTACTTATACTGTTAATGATTTGATCTGCCGCATGGGCCGCTTGTTTTGCCAATTTTTTAACGCCCAATATTGCCAGGTTATCCTATTAGATTCTAATAAGAAATATTCTATTGTTAAATGCACAATTGTCGATAATAAGAAATGCGATGTCCTTAAAAAGACCAGGGTCAGCGGCAGGGTCGAAGAAAAAATCCTTAAGCGCGCATCCGTAGTCAGGGAGAGCAACCTTTTGGGTATCCCGCTTATCTGCGAAGACCTGATCGGGCTGATTATTATAAAACGCTCCAAAACCAGCCAGCCGTTTGACATATTCGATCAAGAGATGCTGATGACCATGGCCGAACAGGCGGTTGTCGGGATCAAGAATCTGCAGCTTTATGAAGAGCAGCAAAGAATAGTTTTTGGCAGTATCAAATCGTTAGTTACGCTTTTGGATACCCGGGTTTCCAGGGAATACACGCATTCGCCGCATTTTAGCAAGTTGGTTTGTTCCCTGGGCTGCGAAATTCATTTGAATGAAAAACAGTTGGAAAGCCTTAAATATGCCAGCCTTTTGCACGATGCCGGAAAAGCGGGCATACCAGCTGAAATTTTAACCAAGACCACCAAACTTACAGCTGAAGAATATGATATTATTAAAAAACATCCGGTTAAGGGAGCGCAGATTTTAAGGCCTTTACAGGTTTTACGCCCGGTTATTCCGATTATTATGTATCATCATGAAAAATATAACGGAACAGGTTATCCGTCGCGCCTCAAAGGAAACCAGATTCCGCTTGGGGCCCGCATTATGGCGGTAGCCGATGCTTTTGAAGCCATGGTTTACGGACGGCCTTACCGGCAAAGAATGAACATCCAAGCGGCGATAAGGGAAATAAAGAAAAAGAGCGGAACGCAATTTGACCCTAAAATCGTTGATGCTTTTTTGAAGGTAATCAAAAAGTTTAACAAAAGAATCTACTTGAAACAGGATAACCCTAAGTTATAATATTAGGTTATGGCAGAAAAACAGGATTACTCGCAATCCGAACTTTTTACCCAGTCTTTAGATAACGGGCATTATAAGCCGCATATCCCAAAGAACCCTTTTTTTTTACGTATCCGAGGGTATGAAAAAGCTATGCTTTTGATAATGGGGCTGGTTTTAGTAAGCATTATTTCTTTTTCCATGGGAGTAGAAAACGGGAAAAGGGCGGCTTTTGCTAAAAACAGCGGGCAGGATCAAAACGGTTACACGATTCAGGTAGCATCTTTTAAAAACAAAGAACTTGCTTTGCGCTACGCCCAGTCATTAAAAAGTGACGGGTTGGCTCCGATGGTTTTTGCTAAAGGAAATTACATTATTTTGTGCGTAGGCAAATTTTCTAATCAAGAGAACGCGCAACCTTTACTCATTCAGCTGCAGAGGACCTACGCTGGTTGCCGCATAAGGAGGTTATAAAACATGTCAATACATCCGTCGTTAACTATTTCGGAAAAGGACAAAAAGGTCCGCTCAGTATTATCGCGCACCGAGCGCATAAGACAGATGCAGGAAAAGAGCAAATGGAAACAAGGGGATTCAGTCTACGGCTTACCGAAACTTAAAACCCTGAGGATTAAAATTAAAAAGGAGAAGGTCGAGAAAGCTGAGACTGCAGCAACTCCCGCAGCCGGAGGAGCAGCGCCGGCGGCAGGTGGCGGAACAAAAGAAGCTTCTAAGGCCGCTGCCCCTAAGGCCGCTGCTAAAGGACAGGAGAAAAAATGAGGATAGCCAAGCTAATATCCACTTTCCTGATGGTAAGTTTGATTTTCTGCGCGCCTGTTTTTGCAGCTGCCTTTAGCGGGCAAATCAATGCGGACAATATAAACGCGCGGGTAGACGCGACAGTAGGTTCGGCTGTGATTTGCAGCCTTCCCAAAGGCCAATTGGTTGAAGTCGTCTCAGAAGCTTATGATTGGTACAAGATCCGCCTGCCGAAAGAAGCGCCATCATATGTAAAAAAAGATCTGGTCGAATGTATCAATCCCGATCCTGTAACCAGCCCGGGAAAATGCCTTACTGCCAAGGTAATTAAAGACCGGATAAATATCCGGCTGGGGCCCAGTGAATCCACCTGGATCCTGGGGAAAGCGGATAAACTGACCGTAGTTAATATTTTGGCTCAAGAAAGCGGCTGGTATAAAATCCAGCCGATTTATCAAAGCTATGGCTGGGTAAATAAAAAATTTATCAGCAAAGAAATAACGCTGCCTAAAAAGCAAAAAGCTGCGGAATTATCTGCCAAAGATATTCCATCCCATGGGGATCTTCTGGTTGTCGAAGGCACGGTTACTCCATATGGGGTAATTTTATGGCGCAAGGCAACGCATAAATTGGTTACTTCCGATAACAAGATTTATTTCCTAAAGGGTAACCGTAAAAGCTTAGACAGCCTTAATTATCATAAGGTTAAAGTTACCGGAAAACTGATTAGCCCGGCCGCAAGCAAATACCCGATTATCCAGATCGACATTATCGAGGCATTAAGTTGAGTTTTTTAAGCCTGATTATCTCTTTTATCATATCCTTCGCGCTTTTGTTAATCGCGATGACTGTGCATGAATTCGCCCACGGTCTGGTTGCCTATAAGCGCGGGGATTCTACGGCCAGGTTAAGCGGACGGCTGACCCTGAATCCGCTGGCCCATATCGATCCGTTCTGGACGCTTCTTTTGCCGCTTATACTTTTCTTATCCACAGCCGGGCGTTTTGTTTTTGGCGCGGCCAAACCTGTTCCCATAAATTACTGGGCGCTGAAGAATCCCAAGAAAGACATTATTTGGATTGGTTTAAGCGGCCCGCTGGCTAACCTTATTTTAGCCTGGATTATTGCCGGCGTATTAAAATTTATCCCGCTCTCCGGTATCTTAGCCTACCTGCTGTTCCATTTGCTCACCATTAATGTCATTTTGGCAATATTCAACCTTATACCGATTCCTCCTCTTGACGGTTCGCGCGTTTTAATGGGCCTGTTACCGCCCGATCTTTCAGAGCAATACGCCAATTTAGAGCGTTATGGCTTTATTATTCTTTTTGCGCTTATCTGGCTGGGCATCTTTGACCGCATACTCTGGCCGCTGGTGGGACTGGTGATCAGAATGATGGGAGCGGGTTCTTAATATGCCGAAAGTAAAAGTTAATTTAGGTAAACGGTCTTACGCGATAATTATCGGATGCGGCGTCCTCAATCAGCTTGGCGAAAATTTAGGTAAATTAAATCTCGGCACAGACGCCTTTATTATTACCAATAATTTCTTAAAAGATAAATACGGGGCAAAGTTATCCTGCGTTTTATCAAACGCCGGGTTTAATTGGCGTTTTAAGATTGTCGCGGATAGCGAGAAAAGCAAATCCATCCAAACAGCAAGCTCGGTAATTAAAGATCTAGCTAAATTCGACCGGAAGAAAAAAGTTTTTATTATAGCCTTCGGCGGGGGAGTAGTTGGGGACCTAGCCGGTTTTGTGGCTTCGGTTTATAAGCGGGGAACCAGTTACGTTCAGGTACCGACGACCCTGCTGGCTCAGGTAGATTCAGCTATCGGCGGAAAAACAGCGGTTGACCTGGATTCAGGCAAAAATTTAGTCGGCGCCTTTTATCAGCCAAGGCTTGTTTTTAGCGACATTGATTTTTTAAAAAGTTTAAATAAAGAACAGCTTTGTTCGGGAATGGCGGAGGTCATCAAATACGCGGTAATCAAAGATAAGGGGCTTTTTAATTTCCTGGAGAACAAACATAAGGAAGTAATTGCGGGCAAGGCATCCGCTCTTGAAACGATAATTTGTTCCTGCAGTAAGATCAAGGCAAAGATAACCAGCAGCGATGAAAAAGAAACTTTGGGGATAAGGACTATTCTTAACTTTGGGCATACGATAGGGCATGCAATCGAAGCCGCAGGCGGCTATCGCGGCTGTAATCACGGCCAGGCAGTTGGGTTAGGCATGATTGTTGCTGTCGATCTAAGCAGCAAACTTAACCTGATTGACGCCAAATCCGCCGCCCGCATTGAAAATTTAATTAAACTTTACGGCTTGCCTGCCAAAATTAAAGGCCTGTCCACGGATAAGATTATTCAAGCCCATTATCACGATAAGAAATTTTCGGGTAAAGAAAATAAATTTGTGCTTATCCGCGGAATTGGCATACCTAAAATTATCCGTAATATTAGACTGGATTTAATAAAAGAGGCAATCGCAAGGATAGTTTAGAACCTCACCTGTGGTTTATCTGCGGGTGGAAAGGGTAATAAGCTTTTCTTGGTTGTTAAGTTCTACGGTATTTGCAGCAATCTTCATTACTTTGGCCCCGTCTACCGAATCATTCTCCCGGACAATTTGGTTGTTGATTAAAGCGTAGCCGTCGTTATCGGAAAAGAAAATTCCGTTTAAAACAAAAGCAGCTTCCGGGATATTCTTTTCTTCTTTTTTAGCTAAGGCAGGTTCTTCGGGCAGGGGAGCCAAAACAACGGGTTGCTGGAGGGCGATTGCAGTTTTATTTGGCGCCTGCGCGGTTTTTATTTTATCTCCCAACAGGCTAAAAATAAAGCTGCTCAAGGAAATTCCTAAGAGTAGAATTAAGATATAGAGCAAGAATGGCCTGGGACCGGATTTTTTATCCAGAAATGAATTCTTTTTCGCTTCATTTTGCTGGATGTACTGCTCGGTTTTCTTTAATGCTTCATTAATAATGCTCATATATTTTGGGCTACCGAGTAGCTATCCAATTCTTCAACACATTTTTTGATAATATTAAAATCTATCTGGCTGGTTTCGCTGACAAATCCGGCTAAAAGCGCGCGATCACAGATCATATTAATTAATCGGGGGGTGCCCCCGGAAAAACGGCTGATCATATCCACAGCTTCAGCGCTAAATTCAATTTGCGGCCTATTGTCTGCGCCGGCAATCTCAAGGCGCCAGTTAATATAACTGCTTATCTCAGCGTTATCTAGCGGCCCAATATGGTATCTGACCATGATTCTTTGGCGCAATTGCCTTAAATCGTAGAGATTAAGGCGTTGGTTTAATTCCGGCTGCCCCACTAAAATCACCTGCAATAGTTTATCTTTTTCGGTTTCTAGATTTGATAGCAGGCGTATCTGTTCGAGCAAACCGGGCTTCAGGTTCTGAGCTTCATCAACGATTAATACCAGGTTATTGCCGGCGGCGGATTCTCTAAGCAGGAAGTTATTTAGCTCCAGCACCATGCCTAATTTAGTTTTATCCTTAGTGTTTATTCCGAAATCCCTGATGATCGATTCTAACAGTTGGACTTCAGAAAAGGTGGGATTTAGAATGAAAGCGGTTTTAACGTTTTTACCGACCTGATTCAGGAAAAAACGGCAGATCGTTGTTTTACCTGTGCCGATTTCTCCGGTTAAGACGATAATTCCTTTTCTCTGGGAGACTCCGTAGAGCAAGTGAGAGATAGCTTCTTTATGTTTTTTACTGGAAAAAAAGAAAGCCGGATCGCTGGTAACATTAAATGGCCTTTCTTTTAATCCATAGTATTTACAGTACATTTTTCACCCGCCATTATTATAACACAGAATCAGGGAACGTTTCTATTTTTTTTCAAAAAAAATAGAAAAAAAATAGAAACGTTCCTGGTTTCTCGTTTTTAAAATATTTATTGACAAATTGACAGTATTATTATAAAATTTATAATCCTTTCATTAGTTTTCCCAAAGCGGGCGAAATATTCATAACTTATTACAAAACAACGGGTTAATACTATAATAAGGAGAATTTAAGATGGCGGAGTGGATCGGTATAAACAGGCGCGCAAGAAGGTGCTATGGCTTTGATGAGGTTGCCCTGGTTCCCGGAGCGCAAACTGTAAATCCTAATGAAGTCGATACGAGCTTTGAATTTAACGGGAAAAAGTTTAAAATACCCATCCTGGCGGCGGCTATGGATGGAGTGGTCAACGTTAAGTTTGCAATTGAAATGTCCCGCTTAGGCGGAATCGCGGTCTTAAACCTCGATGGGATCCAAACCCGTTACGAAAATCCGGATGAAGTACTGGAAGAAATTGCCAAAGCTACACCGCAAAAAGCTACCGAATTAATCCAAGTAGTTTATACTACTCCCATAAAAGAGAAACTGGTTACCAAAAGGGTAGCCGAAATTAAAAAAGCCAAAGCTATGGCTGTGGTCAGCTGCATCCCGGCTAATGCCGAAAAATTCTCAAAATTAGCGGTTAGCGCTGGAGCGGACATCTTTATCATCCAATCCACAGTCACTACGATTAAACACGTCTCTACGCAATATAAAACGCTGAATTTAATAAAATTCTGTAAATCCATGAAAATCCCCGTGCTCCTGGGAAACTGCGTAACCTATGAGACAACTTTAGAGCTTATGCAAACCGGAGCCAGCGGCTTACTTATTGGCGTGGGCCCGGGGGCGGCTTGTACAACGCGCGGGGTATTGGGTATCGGAGTTCCTCAGGTCACCGCTACTGTTGATGCTTCCGGCGCGCGCGATTTTCATTATAAACGCACGGGAAAATACGTCTCCATTATTACTGACGGCGGAATGAACCGGGGAGGGGATATCTGCAAGGCATTTGCCTGCGGGGCCGACGCGGTGATGATCGGTTCGAGTTTTGCCCGCGCCCAAGAAGCTCCCGGCAGAGGATTTCACTGGGGGATGGCCACTTCACATGTTAACCTGCCCCGCGGAACCCGGATTCAAGTCGGCACAACCGGCTCATTAAAAGAAATTTTACTCGGTCCCGCAAAAGTAGATGATGGCTCACAAAACCTTTTAGGCGCTTTAAAAACCTCCATGGGTTCATTGGGTGCCTCAAACTTAAAAGAAATGCATGACGTAGAAATCATTATCGCTCCTTCAATCCAGACCGAAGGGAAAATATTCCAAGTAGGCCAAAGAGTGGGAATGGGAAAATGACCAGACAAACAATTTTAATCTTGGATTTCGGCTCACAATACACGCAATTAATCGCCCGCCGGGTACGGGAAAACAAAGTTTTTTCAATAATTATTCCTTACAATACCCCGGCAAAAGAGATCGCCGCCCTAAACCCCAAAGGTTTAATCCTTTCCGGCGGTCCGGCTTCGGTAGTGAATAAAAAATCTCCTTATCCTGACCCGGGAATCTTTAAACTTGGGGTACCTATTCTAGGCATCTGCTATGGAATGCAGGTTATTTGCGAGCTCTTGGGAGGAAAAGTAAAACATACCCGTGAGCGCGAATATGGAAAAGTAGAATTATTTATTGATGACAACCGCGACCTTTTCAGCCACCTGCCGGGTAATTTTACCTGCTGGGCCAGCCACGGGGATTATGTAACGAAAATGCCGGCGGGTTTTCACACCTCAAGCCACACTACCAATACGCCGATTGCCGCAATATCCAATCAAAAAAGAAAAATATACGCGGTACAATTCCACCCTGAAGTGACCCACACGGAAAAAGGCAATCAAATATTAAGTAACTTTTTATTCAAAATTTGCGGTGCTTCGGGAAGATGGAACATGCAGTCATTTATTAAAGAATCCGTCGAACATATTAAAAAAACTATCGGTCGTGATAAGGTCGTGCTGGGGCTAAGCGGAGGGGTGGATTCTTCGGTTGCCGCTCTATTAATCCATAAAGCGATCGGTAAAAACCTGCGTTGTATTTTTATCGATAACGGCCTGCTGCGCAAAGGCGAAGCTGAACAGGTTAAAAGCGTTTTTAAAGATATGTACCATCTCAATCTCAGTTATGTCGACAGGAGCAAAAGATTCCTTGAGCGCCTGAAGGGAATAACTGACCCGGAAGAAAAAAGAAAAATAATCGGTGATGAATTCATCAAAGTATTCGAAGAAGAAGCAAAAAAGACAAAAGGGGCAAAGTTTTTAGGACAGGGGACCCTTTATCCGGATGTTATTGAATCTGTTTCACCCACCGGAGGCCCCAGCAGAAAGATCAAAAGCCACCATAATGTCGGAGGGCTTCCGGCGCAAATGAAGCTTAAACTTATTGAGCCCTTAAGGGAATTATTCAAAGATGAAGCGCGCGAAATCGGAAGGCAGTTGGGATTACCTGAAAATATCATCCAGCGCCAGCCATTTCCCGGCCCGGGCCTGGCCGTCAGGATCATCGGAGAGATAGATATCCAACGCTTAAATCTTTTACGTGAAGCGGATAAACGGGTAATCGAAGAAATTTCAAAAGCCGGCCTATATGAACAAATCTGGCAATCCTTTGCCGTATTATTACCGATAAAAAGCGTGGGAATAATGGGTGATGAACGCACATATGAAAATGTCGCAGCACTTCGCTGCGTCTCCAGCTTTGACGGTATGACCGCCGACTGGGTAAAACTTCCTTATGAAGTTATGGAAAAAATCTCCAATCGGATCATTAACGAAGTGAAGGGGATCAACCGGGTTGTTTACGATATCAGTTCCAAACCTCCTGCAACCATCGAGTGGGAATAAATAAAGGGAACGCTCCCTAGTTTCCTATGTCTTCTGAATTCGTTCACCTGCATTTACACACGCAATACAGCCTGCTTGACGGGGCCTGCCGTATACCTGAAATACTGTCCATCGCCAAAAGTTTCAAAATGGATTCTCTGGCCATCACCGACCATGGCAGTATGTTCGGGGCAATCGAATTCTACCTGGAAGCGCAAAAAACAGGAATCAAGCCAATTATCGGTTGTGAAGTTTACGTTGCTCCGCAAAGCCGGCTGGATAAAGGCGGAAGCGGTATTGAAGACGTGGCGAATCATTTAATCCTCTTGGCCCGCGATGAAGAGGGCTACCGCAACTTAATGAAACTGGTCTCCATCGGTTACTTGGAAGGTTTCTATTACCGTCCGCGCATCGACAAAGAGGTATTAGCTACGCACGCCAAAGGATTAATCGCATCAAGTGCCTGCCTTAAAGGAGAGATCCCATCCCTTATATTGCAAAAACGTTTCAATGACGCGCTCAAAGCAGCTGATACTTATCAGAATATCCTGGGAAAAGGGAACTTCTACTTAGAGATCCAAAGCAATTCTATTGCCGAGCAACTTGTTGTAAATGAAGGGATGTTTAAAATTTCCAAGGAACTGGGGATATCCTTGGTCGCCACTAACGACGTACATTACCCCACCAGGGATAAAGCCGCCGCTCATGAGGCATTACTTTGCATCCAAACACAATCCACCCTTGACGATCCCAAGCATATGCGTTTTCAAACGGATGAATTTTATTTCCGTTCCCCCGAAGAGATGAAAAAATTATTTAAGGACTGCCCGCAGGCCTTACAAAATACCGTTGAGATTGCCCGGCGCTGTAATCTGGAACTGGATTTTAGCAAAATGCACCTGCCTAAATACGTGCCTCCGGAAGGAAAAGATAAGGAAAAGTTCCTGTTTGAGCTTTGCGAAAAAGGGTTAACTGCTAAAAATTTAAAAAATAACCCCGAAGTGCAAAAACGACTGGATCATGAATTAAAAATTATCCAGGATATGGGTTTTATCAGCTACTTCCTGATTGTCTGGGATTTCATCCACTATGCCAAAAGCCAGGGGATCCCGGTGGGCCCGGGAAGAGGCTCAGCCGCCGGAAGCCTGGTCAGTTTTCTTTTGGGAATTACCGATTTAGATCCGTTAAAATACGGGCTGCTTTTCGAAAGGTTCCTTAATCCGCAGCGTATGGGGCTGCCGGATATTGATATCGACTTTTGTTATGAACGCCGGCAAGAGGTCATCGATTATGTTACCAATAAATACGGGCAGGATAATGTCGCCCAGATTATTACCTTTGGAACAATGCAGGCTCGCGCCGTAATCAGGGACGTCGGCCGGGTCATGGGCGTTGCTTACGCGGATGTTGACCGGCTGGCTAAAATGATCCCGGCTGAACTGGACATAACCCTTAAAAAAGCCCTGGAGAGTGAACCGGAATTAAACAACCTTTACCAGAATGACCCGCAAATAACCAAACTGATCAATATCGCTTTGTCCTTAGAGGGATTAAACCGCCATGCCTCGGTACACGCCGCCGGCGTAATTATCACGGACAAGCCGTTAAATAACTACATGCCCATATTTAAAACCGCGGATGACCAGATTACCACCGGCTATAGCATGGGAACCCTGGAAAAAATCGGTTTACTTAAAGTTGATTTTCTGGGTTTAAGAACACTTACTGTAATCGATGAAACCCTAAAACTCATCAAGCAAACCCGGAGCATCCAAATTGATATTGAAAAAATACCGTTGGATGATCAAAACACTTACGCGCTGTTATCTTCAAGCCATACTATTGGAATATTCCAGGTAGAAAGTTCAGGGATGCGCGATTTACTTAAAAAACTTATGCCTGAACGCTTTGAGGATTTAATCGCCCTTCTTGCGCTTTACCGGCCCGGGCCAATTGGCTCAGGAATGCTGGATGACTTTATGAAACGTAAACACGGAACAATTCCGATTAAATACGAACACGCAAAACTTGAGCCCATCCTCAAAGAAACTTACGGAATTATGGTTTATCAGGAACAGATTATGCAGATTGCCTCAAGCCTTGCAGGATTTTCTCTTGCCCAGGCGGATATTCTGCGTAAAGCTATGGGTAAAAAGATCCCGGAAGTAATGGAGAAGGAGCGAAAAAATTTCATCAACGGCTGCATTAAAAACGGGATAAAAGAGAGCACCGCCAGTAAAATATTCGATCTGATTGAATATTTCTCCGGATACGGATTTAATAAGTCGCATTCAACCGCTTATGCCTTAATTTCATACCGCACCGCTTATTTAAAAGCGAATTATCCGGTGGAATTCATGACTGCCCTGCTTACCTCCGAACGTGATAACACGGATAAAATCGTCGAATATGTTAATGAATCAGCCCGCATGGGTTTAAAAGTGCAGCCACCGGATATAAATGAGAGCGAAGTGCTTTTTAAAGTCGAGAATGAACAGACAATCCGTTTTGGCCTAATCGCCATAAAAAATGTGGGCCGAGGCGCTGCTGAATCGATCGTCAAGGCCAGGGAAAGCCTGAAGTTTAAAACCTTAGATGAACTCTGCCAACACGTAGATTTAAGATTGGCCAACCGTAAAGTCCTGGAAAGCCTGATCAAATGCGGGGCGCTGGATTGCTTCGGGGCATCCCGAGCCGGAATGTTTGCCAGCCTGGATATAATTTTAGAAGGGGCACAAAGAAGCCAGAAGGAAAAATCCAGCGGCCAGCTTTCATTCTTCGACCAAGCCCAGAAAGAGAATGGGTTTAAGAAAACTGAAAATAATCTACCCGTTGTGAAGGAGTGGCCGGAACCCCAGCTGCTTGCTTTTGAAAAAGATATGCTGGGCTTCTATGTCAGCGGCCATCCTTTGGCCCGTTATGCCAAGCAACTTAAACGTTTTGTTTCCTGCTCAACCTCTAATCTTCATGAATATAAAGATCAAGATACGGTCAAAATGGTCGGGTTAATCGTGAAAATCAAGCATACGGTTACCCGGGCAAAGCAAGAGAAAATGGCAATATTAAAACTGGAGGACCTAGAGGGAGCAGTGGAGATCCTGGTCTTTCCGCGCGCTTTTGCCAGAATAAGCAGCTATATCCAGATGAATTCCATAGTCCATATTCGCGGCATATTGGACCTCAAAGAAGAGACACCTAAAATAATCGTAGAAGACCTTTTTCCGTTTGAGGAGATTTACAAGTTAATCACGGCGATGAATATTAATTTATCCGGGATAAAAGAAAATATCTTTGAATCCTTAAAAACCCTGCTTAGCGATTACCGCGGGAATATTCCTGTTTATTTACACCTGGACAGCGGGCTTACCGGCAAACAGGCGCAGGCGCGCTCCCGCGTGCAGTTAGTTGTCGGCGAAGGGCTCTATGTTTCGCCTAATGAAAAACTCATTCAGGACCTAGATGAATTATTAGGGGAAGAGCGTTTATCTCTTGTAATCTAGTATTAAGATTTCCGGCTTTTGCTAGAGGCACAATTAGAAGATTTTCGGCAAAAGTGTGCGAGGAATTACGTTGAGCGCAGGCAATATTATTACGCGTAAGGAAACTGCGCTGCCGGAGCGAGACGTAAGCCGAAGCAAAAGACGGAAAGCTTGTTTCCTTGCGCTTCGCGCAAGGATTTCGCTAGATCAAACTTTAAAGGTGCTTAATTTTTCTTGACACTGTAACGTTTTGCTGTTATTATACTTAGCAAATACACCCGCGTTGCGCGGGTACGCCCTTGTGGGCTAGGAGGATTTAAAATGACCAAAAAGGATATTGTCTTAAAAGTATCTGACGACAGCAATTTAAAACAAATAGACGTCAAGGAAGTAGTGCAAAAGACCTTCGATTGTATCGTTGAGGCTTTAGTCAGGGGCGAAAAGATTGAATTACGTAATTTCGGTGTTTTTAAAGTAAAACAAAGAAAAAGCCGCACTGGCAGAAATCCGCGCACTAATCAGGTTATCCCTGTCCCGCCAAGAAAAGTTGTCATCTTCAAAGCTGGCTTGGAAATGAAACAAAAAATAAAATAATGTTCAAAAGAGTAGCAGGTACTAAAGATATTCTGCCTGAAGAAACGCCTTCCTGGCAAAGAATCGAACAAACAGCGCATAAGATATTCTCACTTTACAATTATCGGGAAATGCGCACCCCCATAATCGAAGAAGCATCGCTTTTTAACCGCACCCTGGGCATAACTGCCGAAATTGTACAAAAACAGATGTTTCTCATCCATAACCAGGATGAGACTTACGCCCTGCGTCCGGAAGGCACCGCCTCAATCGTGCGCAGCTATCTGGAAAATAATTTAGATAAGGCCGCCGGTTTTACAAAGTTATATTATATCGGCCCGATGTTCCGCCTGGAGCGGCCGCAAAAAGGAAGATTACGCCAATTCCATCATGTCGGCTGCGAAGCAATCGGCTCCCAGGAGGCCGCACTTGACGTAGAGATAATCGCCTTAGCGGACCAGATGCTTAAGGCTTTTGGCATCATCGGTTATGAAATTAAGGCCAACAGCCTGGGTTGTTCCAAAGATAAAGAGGCTTTAGCTTTAAGTTTAAAAGAATGTTTGCAGAAAAAAACAAAAGAACTTTGCGCCGACTGCCAGCAGAGATTAAAAAATAACGTATTAAGGGTATTGGACTGTAAAAACGAAACTTGCCAGAAAATCGTTAGAACCGTCTGCCCGGATCAAGGGCACCTTTGCCCGGATTGCCTGGCGCATTTTGAAGAAGTAAAAAATGGATTAAATAACCTGGATATACCGTTTCAGGTCCACCCGCTTTTGGTGCGCGGACTGGATTACTACAACCGCACGGTATTTGAAATCACCCATGCCGGTTTAGGCAGCCAAGATGCTATTGGAGCAGGCGGCCGTTATAATAACTTAGTCCACCAGTTAGGCGGCCCGGATCTGGGAGGGATAGGTTTTGCTTTCGGCGTTGAAAGGCTGCTTTTGGCATCGCAAAACCTGGCCGAAAAATCGCAGAAAAAATTAGTATACTTGATCACCCTCGGAAAAGCCGCCAAATTAGCCGGCCTAAAATTACTAAACCAGCTGCGCAAATCCGAAATTACCTGCGACACGGATTACCTGAACAAATCATTAAAAGGAGCAATGCGCGCCGCCAATGACGCGGGGGCAAATTTGGTTTTGATTTTAGGAGACGATGAATTAAAAAAGAATGTTGTCACCGTTAAAAACATGTCTGAAAGCACCCAAAAAGAAATTTCGCTGGATAAGTTGATCGGAGAATTAAAATGTTAAGGACTCATACCTGCGCCCAGCTCAATGCCGCTGATACTGGAAAACTGGTTACGCTTTGCGGCTGGGTTGCCAATCGGCGCGACCACGGCAAGTTAATCTTTATTGATATCCGCGACCGCTACGGCCTCACCCAGGCCGTCTTTATCCCCAAAGAATCAGGGGAAGCTCATAAATTGGCGCAAGAACTAAGGAGTGAATTCGTAATTAAATTAAGCGGCCTGGTAAATAAGCGGCCGGCCGGAACCATTAATCCAAAATTAGCAACCGGAGAAGTAGAAATTTTAGCTAAAGAGCTGGAAATATTGAATCCCAGCAATACCCCGCCGTTTGAAATCCAGGATGATATTGAAATAACCGAAGAGATCCGCCTTAAATACCGCTACCTTGATTTAAGAAGAAGTAAAGTTTTTAAAAACCTGCTCTTACGAAGCAATCTCTATAAAGTTATCCGCTCTTATTTAGGAAACAAAGATTTCATCGAGTGCGAAACTCCGATACTGACCAAATCCACCCCTGAAGGCGCCCGGGATTATCTGGTCCCTTCACGATTAAGCATCGGCCAATTTTTTGCCCTTCCTCAATCTCCGCAATTATTCAAACAGATCCTGATGGTTGCCGGAATTGAAAAGTACTATCAGATTGCCAAATGTTTCCGCGATGAAGACCTGCGCGCCGACCGCCAGCCGGAATTTACCCAGCTGGATATCGAAATGTCCTTTATCAACCAGGAAGATATCTTTTCTTTAACTGAAGGATTAATGAAAATTATTTTCAAGGAATTAAAAAACATAGATCTACCCGCTCCATTTACCCGAATAAGCTATAAAGATGCCCTGGAAAAATATAAATCGGATAAACCTGACTTACGGCCTGAAACAAAAACAGAATTCGCTTTCTGCTGGATAGTGGATTTTCCGCTTTTCAAATTCAACGCCGAAGAAAAACGCTGGGAAAGCGAACATCATCCTTTTACCGCACCGAACGCCCAAGACCTTCCAAACCTGAAAGAATCCCCGGATAAAGTAAGATCCTGCTCATATGATTTGGTTTTAAACGGTATGGAACTGGGTTCAGGATCAATAAGGATCCACCGTCCGGAGCTTCAAGAAAAAATCTTTAAGATTATCGGTATAGACAAGGAAGAGGCCGCTAAACGTTTCGGCTTCCTGCTGGAGGCTTTTACATTCGGGGCGCCTCCCCATGGAGGGGTCGCTTTTGGGCTAGACAGGCTCTTAGCCATACTTTGTGCGGAATCAAGTATACGTGAAGTCATTACTTTTCCTAAAACCTCGGCCGCGTTCTGCCCGTTAACTAACGCGCCTTCGGATGTTGCAGATAAGCAATTAAAAGAACTGGGTATAACCATTATTAACACCCCGCGCTCATAAGGAATTGCGCGGGTACGCCCTTGTGGGCGAAAGGAGGGAAGTAAAATGGACGGATTTAGATTAGCAGGAATTTGCGTATTGGCATCGACAATGGCACTATCAGGATGCGTGGCCAGGACCTACAACTTAACCCGCGATAGAGTTGACCAGGATTTATCTTCCGCCTCAGGAAACCGCGGTTACCTTACTGGCCAGGCCCCTGAACCAAAAGAAAGAGCAACTACCCGCACCGTCAGAGTCTTTGAGATAGAATTAGGAAAAACTAAAAAATCTAATGTCAGCTGCCCGGCAACTACCCCACTAGGAACTAATATCGAAGAATCGACCGCCGGTCTTCAGGAAACGCTAAGCGAACCGGCCCAGGGCTTTGAGAAATACTCGGTAGCCAAAAACGATACCTTACAAAAAATTTCTAAAAAATTTTATGGCACAACCAAAAAATGGATGAAGATTTATAATGCCAATAAAAATGTTTTATCCGCTCCGGACAAACTTTATCCCGGGCAAACTTTAAATATCCCTTCTGCCCCCGCATCAAAAACTGGAACTGAAAAAACGGCAGAAATAAAAGAAAACCTCAAGTAAGCCAGTCATTAAATGGATAAAATAATTAAGCTGCAGTCCCAGGCAGAAGCGCAGAGCCTGATTGGGACCCAGGATACCAATATTAAAATCATCGAAAAAGAATTTAAGGTCAGGCTTATCCTGCGCGGCGAACACCTAAAATTAAGCGGCTCAGCCAGCAATATTAAGAAAGCAAACCAGCTGATTGAACATCTACTTACAGGGATCCGCTCGAAAACCCCGGAGATCAGCCAGAGCGATTTAAATTATTTAATTGCCAATCTAAAAAAAGGCAAAAAATCATCGCCAATAGCGCAATTAGATACCGGAATCACGCGTTCCTGCGCGGGTAAACAGATCGGGCCAAAAACTACCGGGCAAAGAGAATACGTCCAGGCAATCCAGGAACATGATATTGTTTTTGGCATTGGCCCGGCCGGAACAGGGAAAACTTACCTGGCGATGGCCTGCGCGGTGGAAGAGTTAAAAAAACAGCAGGTACGCCGGATTATCCTGACCCGGCCGGCGATTGAAGCAGGGGAGTCGCTGGGATTTCTTCCCGGAGATATGCAAGCCAAAATCTCACCCTATTTACGCCCGCTTTATGACGCCTTATACGATATGATGGAAGGCCAACGCATTGAAAAATATATCGAAACCGGGATTATTGAAGTTGCCCCGCTTGCCTATATGCGCGGCAGGACCTTAAACGATGCCTTTATTATCCTTGATGAAGCTCAAAATTGCACTGCCGAACAAATGAAAATGTTTTTGACCCGCCTGGGTTTTGATTCCAAAGCGGTAATTACCGGCGATATTACTCAAAGCGACTTGCCGGGGGCTAATCCTATCGGCCTGCTTCAGGCGCAAGATATACTTAAAGAAATCCAAGGTATAAAATTTATTTACTTCAGCGGAGCCGATGTTGTCCGGCACTCGCTGGTGCAAAGGATAATCGAAGCTTATGAAAAAACTATTCGCTAAAATAGGAATAGGTATTTTTATATTTTTATTCAGCTACTACATCATCGGCCTGAATCCGGCAATACCATTCCTTTTAATCATCCTTTATTTGTGTTTTTATGAAAATTTTTCTAAGATAAAAAGCGCGACCCTGGCTAATTTAAGCTTACTTTATCTGGTTTCTTTCTCAATCGGCTATACTCTGCTCAAAAACGGAATAACCATTTACCTTATTCCGATCACGATTATCCCGATGCTGGGGGTTCTTTTATTCAATAATCTGGCGATAGCTTACTTTTTATCATTAGGCACCTGCCTATCCCTGGCAATCCTAAGTCCGGAGCCATTTAAGGCGGGGTTTGTTTTAATGACCTCATGCGTAGGCGCAATACTCTGGGTAAAAGGAGCCCGTAAACGCACAAAGGTAATCCAGGCAGGGGCAATTGCCGGGATCCTGCAGTTGGCCAGCTTAATCCTTCTTGAACACTTGTGGATCAATCAACCGCAGCGGTATTTAATAATTTTAATTAACGGCCTGCTTTGCGGAGTGGTTACCTTGGGCGTTCTTCCGCTATTTGAATATCTCCTGCAGAGAGTAACCAACATCAGCTTGCTGGAACTGGCTGATTTTAACCAACCGCTCTTACAACGCATGATCCTTGAAGCACCCGGTACTTATCACCACAGCCTGGTTGTCGGTAATCTTGCAGATACCGCTTCCGTCGCCATCGGGGCCAACGGCTTGTTGGCCAGAATCGGAGCATATTATCACGATATAGGAAAATTGCAGAAACCGGAATATTTTATCGAAAACCAAGATATAAGAAAAAACGCGCATGATACTCTTTCTCCGACCATGAGTAAATTAATTATTATGAACCATGTCAAAGAAGGGCTGGAACTTGCCAAAAAATACTCATTAACCCCTGTACTACGGGATTTTATCCAACAGCATCACGGCAGCAGCCTGGTTTATTATTTTTACCGCCGGGCCCTGGAAGGCAAAGAAGAGGACCAGGAGGTAACCGAAGAGGGATTCCGATATCCGGGCCCAAAACCGGAAACTTTAGAAACGGCAATCGTGCTATTAGCCGACTCCGTAGAGGCGGCCACCCGCTCCCTGAAAGACCCCGCTCCGGATAAAATCGAAGAGATGGTGCATAAAATAATAAATAATAAATTTATTGACGGCCAGCTTGATGAATGCGAATTGACCTTAAAAGATATCGAGAAGATATCCAGCGTTTTTACTAAAATATTAAGCGGCATATACCACAGCCGGCTAAATTACCCTCAAGAACCAGAGAAATGAAAATAACCATAAAAAACCTGCAGAATAAAATAGCTGTTCATCCGAAAAAAATAAAAAATTTAATCCATAAGGTCCTTAAGGGAGAACGGGTAAAAGAATCGGGCTGGATAAATATTTGTTTTGTAAATAATTCGCTGATTAAAAAATTCAACGCAAAATTCCTGAAAACCAACAGCGCAACCGATGTTTTGGCCTTTAACTTAGGATATGGAAAAAAAATTATCTTAGCCGATATTATGATCTCTACCGATACCGCAATAGAACAGGCCGCTGTTTTTAAAACCACTCCTGATTATGAATTACTGCTCTACATAGTCCACGGCATATTGCATATATTAGGTTACAACGACCGCACTCAACCCCAGACCAAGCTGATGCGCAAAAAAGAAAGCCAATATGTCGATAGATAAAGCCCAGGGCATCGTATTGAACAAGCGTGATTTACGGGAAACCTCGATAATTGCCGATTTTTATACCAAAGAATTCGGAAAAATAAGCGGGATACTCAAAGGGATCCGGACTGAGCCGGAAAAATTTGCCTCAAACTTAGAACCATTTTCTTTGAATGAAATCATCTTCTACAGAAAAACTAATTCCAACTTACATTTGATAAGCCAGGCGGATAAACTAGATAACTTTACCTGTGCCCGGCAAAGTATCGACCGGACAACCACCGCCGGCTTTATGGTCGAACTGATCAATTCCATAATGCAACCTGAGGACAAAAATGAGGAGATCTTTAATCTGGCCCTGGCCAGCCTTAAAGAACTGGAAACCAACTATAACCCGGAAAAAATCGCAACTATTTTTAAAATAAAGATACTGAGCCTTTCCGGGTTTAAACCGCATTTTGACTCCTGTGTTTGCTGCATGGATAAAATAATGGGCCAATCCAAGTTCAGCCTTTCTTTAGGCGGGCTGCTTTGCCCGCGCTGCATGCCAAAAGATCCTAGCAGCCGTGCGATCTTCCGGGGAACCATCGCCACAGTTTTACATATCGAAAGAAACAGCTTTACCAGCAGCCTTAGCCTGGGAATGAACCCGCAGATAAAAAAGGAGCTGGATTTAATCCTGAATTCATTCTTAAACTTTCATCTTGGCCGTGAACTGAAATCGCAGAAACTGATTAATAAATTAGAGGTCGCCGTAGGATAAACAAGGATAAAGCATATGAAAATTGTCGTTGTCGGTTCAGGAGCAATGGGATCACTTTTTGCCGCCTTTTTAACCAAGTCAAAAGAGGAACTCTGGCTCCTGGATAAAAATAAAGAGAGTGCCGCCAAAATAAACGCGTCCGGGATCTCTTTAGAAGGGGTGTCGGGATCCTGGCAGGCAAAAGTAAAAACTACAGCCAATACCGAAGATATCGGCAAGGCCGATTTAGTGCTGATCTGCGTAAAGGCATTCAATACCAAATCCGCGGTTGAACAAATCAAGCCCATCCTTGGCCAAAATACCAAAATCTTAACCTTGCAAAACGGGATTGGAAATGTCGAAATTATTTCCGAAATAGCCGGAGAACAAAGGGTGATTGCCGGAATAACCAGCCAAGGCGCAACCCTGATTGAAACCGGAAAAATCCGCCACGCCGGAAGCGGTGAGACCATCATCGGGGCAATCGACGGCAAAACCCCGGTTGAACTGCGGGCAATCCGCGAAATATTTAATAAGGTTGGCCTTGAAACTAAAATGTCCCGCGATATAAAAAGCCTGATCTGGTCGAAATTAATTATTAACGTAGGCATTAATGCCCTCACGGCAATTACCCGGCTGCCCAATGGGAAGCTGCCTGAATACGAAGGGACAAAAAGAATCCTAAGAGACGCGGTCACCGAAGCCGCGCGCATCGCTAAAAGAAAACGCATAAAATTAATCTTTGATGACCCCCTGGCAAAAGTTGAAGCTGTTTGCGAGGGCACATCGGATAATCTTTCATCGATGCTCCAGGATGTATTAAGAAAAAAACGTACCGAGATTGACTTTATTAACGGAGTAATCGTGCGTTTAGGGCAAGAGATGGGCATCAGCGTGCCAACCAATAAACTCCTGCTGGATTTAATAAAGACTATTGAATCAAGCTACGAGTATTCAGCATAGATCTTAAGATGGCTTTTAGTTCAAAAACCCGCAAGTATTTAGTAGTTTTTTTAATAACCGGCTGGCTGGTCAGTTTAATTTATTTTATTTTTAAGAACAAATATGGACATTAAAGATATCCTGGAATTAAAAAATAAACGTAAAATTACCATGCTCACTGCTTACGACTATCCTACCGCTAATCTAGTCGATAAGGCGGGAATAGACATGGTCCTGGTCGGAGACTCACTGGCTAATGTTGTGCTTGGCCTGGAATCAACTACCCAAGTGGGCATGGCTGAAATGCTGCATCATACCAAAGCCGTAAGGCGCGCTGTTAAAAGCGCCCTGCTTATCGCGGATATGCCTTTTGACTCTTATCAGGCTAATCCGCAAGATGCGGTAAAAAACGCAAAACGATTTATTGAAGAAACCGGAGCTCAGGCAGTTAAATTAGAATGGTTTGCGCTCTGCCCGGAAATAACCAAACAGATCATTAACGCGGGTATACCGGTTATGGGCCATATCGGCTTGACTCCCCAGACTGCGGATAAAATCGGAGGATTTAAAGTGCAAGGCAAGGACGCCCAAGCCGCCCAAAAGCTGATTGATCAAGCTGTGGCATTAGAAAAATTGGGGTGCTTTGCTGTTGTTTTAGAGTGCGTGCCTGATAAAATATCCGAGTTGATTACTAAAAAAATTAAAATACCGACTATCGGAATTGGAGCAGGGGTACATTGCGATGGGCAGGTCCTGGTTATTAACGATATGCTGGGCCTCTTTGAACGCTATACCCCGAAATTTGTCAAAAAATACGCTCATCTTTCTGAGATAATTCTAAAAGCTGTTGAGGATTTTAAAGACGAAGTTATCCGAGAAAAATTCCCGGATTTAGAGCATTCTTTTACGATCAAAGAAGAGGAATTTAAAAAACTACATGGCAACTAAACGGTTTTTCAAATATTTAATCGGTATAATTGTGCTTAGTTTAAGTTTGGCTTTTGTAATCAAGTTTGCCGGGCCAAATATCCTAAAGCAGTATATCTCCTACGGCATAGGAAATTGTAAAAACATCCCTATTCTCTGCATGCAGCCGCAAGATACTACCTTTAAGCCTGAAATTAATAAAGAATATCTGGACACCTTAATTCCGCAGAATTTCCCGAAAATGTCGGTTGCGGTACCCAGGGGCTTTACCCTGGTGCAGGAATTAATCAAACGGGTCTACTACAAAAAAAATCATTTTAATAATCACACCAATAATAAAGCGGTTATTTATCTTTTGTTCCAGGAACCGGGGGCATTTATCAAGCTTTACCCGGACGTGCGAAAACAGGGGATAAAGGATAATGCCGAATTCCTCCGCCGCCTTATGCGTGCCAATCTTGACCAAGTTAATAATATCACCGACGCCTTCTTTGTGATTATGAAAAGCGTATTTACTCCTGATATCGGAAACCAAAGCACGGCTAAAATGATCAAATTCGAATTAGGCCAGATTAAAGGTTTCATCAATTACACAATGGCAAAACCGGATAATTATTTTGATTGCAATGTCCTTGATGAAAAAGACAACTTTTTTAAAGTATATATAAAAGATGGCGGAGCGCGCCTGGACCTAAACAACGTATTTGCAATAATCTCAACGCTAAAGCCGATTAAATAATTATAAAATTGACCAAAGAACAATTAACCATGGATATTTTTAAAACAAAAAATAATGTAATAAATATCGGCCCAAAAAACCAGATATTGGATTTTGATTATCTGGGATGCGCTAAAGAGGTCCTTTTTGATAAATTAAAAACTTCGCAAAAAGGGATTACGGAACAAGAGGCCAAAAAACGGCTTCTGGAGTATGGGCTCAATGAGCCAGCCAAGAAAAAGAAACGCAACATACTTAAAGAAATTTTTTCCAAGTTCCTTAACCCTCTGGTTATAGTATTGCTGGTTATTTGCGCTTTTTCGTTGTTTTTCGGCGAGAAAATCAGCGCCCTGATCGTTTTCCTTATGGCGGTGATGAGCGTGATGCTTGCTTTTATCCAAGAGCACCGCGCCAGTAAAGCCGCCGAAAAACTCAGCGAAATGGTGCGCACTACCGCCACGGTGCTGCGTAACGGAAAATCCAAAGAAATAAGCATCCGGGAAATCGTCCCCGGGGATATAGTTGACCTTTTCGCAGGAGACATGATCCCTGCCGACTTAAGGATCATATCCTGCAAAGACCTGTTCATCAATCAGGCTTCTTTGACCGGCGAATCCTTCCCAATCGAAAAAATATGCGTACCCATTACGCCAAAAAATAATTCCATAACCGAATTGACCAATATCGCTTTTATGGGCTCAAGCGTGGTCAGCGGGACCGCCCTGGCGGTAGTCATCAAAACCGGTATCGCTACTCAATTCGGCGAACTTTCCCGCAAACTGGCAACCATGCGCATTGAAACCAGTTTTGATAAAGGTGTAAACAAATTTACCATGCTCATGGTCAAAGCAATGGTTTGTATGGTGGTATTTATTTTTGCGATCATCGCCTTGCGGCACGGAAATTTTATCGAAGCCCTGCTTTTTTCATTGGGCGTGGCCGTCGGGCTTGCCCCGGAGATGCTGCCGATGATCGTAACCTTAAATCTTTCTAAAGGCGCTATCGCCATGTCCAAAAAAGATGTGATCGTTAAACGCCTTAATTCCATCCAGAATTTCGGCGCCATGGATGTCTTATGCACGGATAAGACCGGCACCCTGACCATGGATAAGATTATCTTAGAAAAACATTGCGATGTGGTCAGAAAAGAAGACGCCGATACCTTACGTTACGCTTATATTAATAGTTTTTATCAGACCGGACTGAAAAACCTCTTAGACCGGGCAATCCTTAAACATGAAAAATTACTGGTTCAGGAATATACAAAAATAGATGAGATACCTTTTGATTTCTCCAGGAAAATCATGTCGGTAGTGGTGGCGGCAGAAGACAAGCACAAAATTATTTCCAAGGGCGCTCCGGAAGAGATTTTCAAAAGATGCCTGCAATATGAATTGGACGGAGAAATTTTTGACATCGACCCGCTGATTATTTCGGATTTAAAGGAAGAATTCGATTCTTTAAGCGCCGACGGTTTCCGGGTTTTGGCCATTGCCTATAAAAATTTCGAAAATAATAAAGAGGCCTATTCAAAAGACGATGAAAAAGAATTGATCCTTAAAGGCTATATCGCTTTTCTTGACCCTCCCAAACCCAGCGCCAGAAGGGCAATCCAAGCGCTTAAAAAGTTAGGAATAGATTTTAAGGTCTTAACCGGAGACAACGAACTGGTTACCAAAAAAATATGCAGTGAGGTTGGCTTGGACGTTAAGGGGCTGGTTACCGGGGAGCGGGTCGAAAAATCAGATGATCTCCAATTGCGGGAATTAGTAAAAACAACCAATATTTTTGCCCGGCTGTCGCCGATGCAAAAGGAAAGAGTGATTGCCGCTCTCCATGTAAACGGCCACATTGTGGGGTATCTGGGTGACGGCATAAACGACGCTCCGGCTTTAAAAACTTCGGATGTCGGCATTTCGGTGAATAACGCCGTAGATATCGCCAAAGAATCAGCGGATATCATCCTGCTTAAAAAGAGCCTGATGGTCTTAGAGGACGGGGTAATCGAAGGCAGGAAAACATTCGGAAATATCGTTAAGTACATTAAAATGGGCTCGAGCTCCAACTTCGGCAATATGTTCAGTATGACCGGCGGCAGCCTGTTTCTGCCTTTCTTGCCGATGCTGCCGAT
Source organism: Candidatus Omnitrophota bacterium (assembly GCA_028716245.1). Classification (NCBI taxonomy): domain Bacteria; kingdom Pseudomonadati; phylum Candidatus Omnitrophota; species Candidatus Omnitrophota bacterium. The sequence goes on from JAQUQW010000001.1 coordinate 414,850, forward strand.
CCAGATACTTCTCAATAATTTCCTTTATGATGTGTCGCAGATAGCCATACCTACGGATCAGGTTGATAAAGAATACGTGATTAAACCCCGGCCCTGGAATATTAAGTATATCCGGAATTTTATGGTAATTATCGGGCCAATCAGCTCGATATATGACTTTCTTACTTACGGGGTGATGTTATTTATTTTTCACGCCCAAGCCGAGCTTTTTCATACCGGGTGGTTTATCGAATCATTGTGCACCCAGACCTTGGTGATCCATATAATCCGGACGGGAAAAATCCCTTTTATCGAGAGCCGGCCAAGCCGGTTCTTAATGTTCATGTCGGTGATCATCGTTTCCATAGGCATGGCCATACCGTTTACTCCGCTGGCTAAACCTTTTGGATTTGTCAAACCGCCTCCGATGTACTTCCTAGCCTTATTCATTATGGTAGTTACGTATTTATTTTTTGTGCAAGCAGTCAAAAAATGGTTTATCCGAAAATACGGTTATGAATAATGTACGCTCTTATAGCGGGTGACGATGACTGGATTCGACGACGCTTCAGGCGGAGGAGAAACAGTCATCGGCAGGACCCGCGCATATAATCTCACTTGACTTTTAACTTAATTTAAGTTAAAAATAAAAGACTATGGCAGAAAACTTAATGGATAAGATTGCTTCCCTGTGCAAACGCAGGGGATTTATTTTCCAGGGAAGCGAAATTTACGGCGGCTTAAGCAATACCTGGGATTACGGCCCCTACGGCGTAGAATTAAAAAATAGCCTTAAACGCGCCTGGTGGAAGGCTTGCGTCTATGAGAGAAATGATGTCTTAGGCATGGATGCCGCCATTCTTATGCACCCTAAGGTCTGGGAAGCCAGCGGACATGTTGAAAATTTCTTTGATTTAAAAAGCGACTGCAAGGTATGTAAAAAACGTTTTAAGACCGCGGATTTAAAAGATAGATCTATTTGCCCCGAATGTTCCGGTGAACTTACCGAATCCCGCCCGTTTAATTTAATGTTTAAGACTCACCAGGGCCCGATAGAAGATGCCTCTAACTCAATCCACCTGCGTCCGGAAACTGCCCAGGGTATGTTTGTAAATTTCCAGAATATCCTGGATTCAAAACACCCCAAACTCCCTTTTGGCTTAGCCCAAATCGGAAAATCTTTTCGCAATGAAATCACTCCGGGAAACTTTACCTTCCGCACCCGCGAATTTGAACAGATGGAGATTGAATATTTTGTTAAACCGGCTGATGCCGAAAAAGCTCATCAAGAATGGGTCAAAAACCGCTTCGACTGGTATCTGGGGCTGGGAATTAAAAAAGAAAACTTGCGGCTGCGCCAGCATGGTAAAGATGAACTAGCGCATTATGCCCATGCCTGCCTGGATATTGAATATAATTTTCCTTTTGGCTGGTCGGAGCTGGAGGGGATCGCCAACCGCTCGGATTTTGATTTAAAGCAGCACGCCCGATACAGCGGCAAAGACCTGCAATTCTTCGATGACTCCACAAAAGAAAAATTTTATCCTTATATAATCGAGCCTTCCGGCGGCGTTGACCGGGCAGTCTTGGCTTTTCTAATTGACGCTTATCATGAAGAAAAAGTCAGGGAAGATACCCGGGTGGTCTTAAAATTAAACAAAGAACTTTCACCTGTTAAAGTCGCGGTGCTGCCGCTTCTGAGAAACCGGCCGGAGATTGTTGAGCTGGCTAAAAAAATCACCCAGGAGCTGAAAAAAATTACGATTGCAGTTTATGATGATACCGGCTCAATCGGCAAGCTTTACCGCCGGCAGGATGAAGTAGGCACTCTTTACTGCCTAACTGTGGATGTGCAAACACTGGAAGATAAACAGGTAACCGTGCGCGATCGCGACACTATGCAGCAAGTAAGGATTTCAATCGATAAATTAAAAGAATATTTGATCAACCAACTAACTTAATTAGGAAAGGAAGGGTTTAAAAAGTAATGGCAAAGAAATATGTTTACTCTTTCGGGGGCGGTAAAGCAGACGGTAATGAGAGCATGAAGAATCTTTTGGGTGGCAAAGGCGCCAACCTCGCGGAGATGGCCGGAAATAAAGATTTATTGCTGCCTGTGCCTCCAGGTTTTACCTGCACCACTGAAGTCTGCACATATTATTATCAGAATAAAAAGAAATACCCCAAAGAATTAAAAGCTCAAGTTATGGCCGCCCTGGAAAAGGTGGAGAAACTAATGGGCAGAAAATTCGGAGATGCCAATAATCCGCTTCTATTTTCAGTGCGCTCCGGAGCAAGAAAATCCATGCCCGGAATGATGGAGACAGTTTTAAATGTCGGCCTGACTGAAAAAACTATACCCGGCCTGGTTAAACAAAGCGGCTCAAACAGCCGTTTTGTTTATGATGCTTACCGCCGGCTGATTATGATGTACTCTGATGTCGTTATGGAAAAAGCCGCCGGTATCGAACCTAAAGGAGAAGAGGGAATCCGTAAGCAGTTGGAAGTTATTATGGCCCAGCTTAAAAAATCCAAAAACTATACCAGCGATACGGATTTAAATGTCGACGACCTCAAAAAACTCTGCGGACAGTTTAAAATCAGGATCAAAGAAGTCCTGGGCAAAGAATTCCCCGATGAACCTGTGGAGCAATTGTGGGGCGGGATTGGCGCGGTATTTTCTTCCTGGAACGGAAAACGCGCGATCAGCTATCGCCGCATCGAAAATATCCCGGATGAATGGGGCACAGCCGTAAACGTGCAGACCATGGTCTTCGGAAATATGGGAGATGATTCGGCAACCGGAGTTGCCTTTACGCGTAACCCGGGAAATGGAGAAAATAATTTCTACGGTGAATATTTAATTAACGCGCAGGGTGAAGACGTAGTTGCCGGTATCCGCACTCCTGCTCCGATCAATGAATATTCAACCTCAAGCCACAATAAAGAACTGCTTACTTTGGAAAAAGCAATGCCCAGGATTTACCAAGAACTGTATTCCATCCAGAACCGGCTGGAAAAACATTACCATGATATGCAGGATATTGAGTTTACCATTGAAAAAGGCAGGCTCTTTATGCTCCAATGCCGCGTGGGTAAACGCAACGGCCCGGCAGCCGTACGCATGGCAGTAGATATGGTCAAAGAAAAAATGATTAAAAAGGAACAGGCGGTAATGCGGGTAACTCCATCACAGCTTGATGAATTACTGCACCCGATTATCGACCCTAAAACAGAATTAACGGTCAAGCCTTTTGCCAAAGGATTGCCGGCAGGACCGGGAGGAGCAAGCGGACAGATTGTCTTTTCATCCAATGACGCGGTAGAATGGGCTAAAGCCGGAAAAAAAGTAATCCTGGTGCGCGAAGAGACCAATCCTGAAGATGTTGAAGGAATGCGGGCATCCCAGGCGATCCTTACCGCCCGGGGAGGAATGACCAGCCACGCGGCTTTAGTTGCCCGCGGTTGGGGCAAATGCTGTATTGTCGGCTGCAACGCGATGCATGTTGATACCGAAAATAAATTGGTGCATATGGATAATAAAACCCTTAAAGAAGGGGACTGGGTTACCTTAAACGGAACCAAAGGCAATGTTTATGAAGGCAAGCTGCCGATGATGGATGCCTCCGAAGAAAATATGATTCTTTCGGCGTTTTTAAAGCTGTGCGACGGAGTAAGAAAATTAGGTGTTCGTACCAATGCGGATACCCCGGATGATGCCAAAAAAGCATTGCAGTTTGGAGCCGAAGGTATCGGGCTTTTCCGCACCGAACATATGTTCTACGGCCGTGGCGCTGATCAACCATTATTCCTGCTGCGTAAAATGATTGTTTCCAATACGCTTGAGGAACGGCAAAAAGCCTTGGATGAATTATTCCCGTTTGTGAAAAAAGATATTAAGGGAACGATCGAAGCCATGGATGGATATCCTGTGGTTATCCGTTTGCTTGACCCGCCGCTGCATGAATTTGTGCCGCGCGAGCAGGCAAAGCTTGAGCAGCTGGCAGCCGACTTAAAGATCAGTATGCAGGAGTTATCCAAGAGGGCCGAAGGCCTGCATGAATCCAACCCGATGATGGGGCATCGCGGAGTGCGCCTGGGAATTACCTATCCGGAAGTAAGCGCTATGCAGATCCGCGCGATTTTAGAAGCAGCCGCGGAATTAGTTAAAGAAGGCAAAGATCCGTATCCGGAAATTATGATCCCGGTGGTCTGCGATGTAAAAGAACTGGAGGATCAATTTGCCATTGCCGAAAAGATTTATAAGGAAGTGCTGGCAAAATACGGATTGAAGAAATTGAAATTTCTACTGGGAACCATGATTGAGATCCCCCGCGCGGCTTTTGTCGCCGATAAACTGGCAAGTATCGCCAAATTCTTCTCCTTTGGGACCAATGATATGACCCAGATGGGTTTTGGTTTTTCAAGAGACGATATCGGCGGTTTTCTGCCGGAATACCTTAAAAAAGAAATCTTGCCTGAAGACCCGTTCCAAAGCATCGATCAGGAAGGCATCGGCGAGCTGATTAAATTAGGTATCAAGCGCGGACGCTTAACCAATAAAAAATTAGAAGTGGGAATCTGCGGGGAACACGGCGGTGAGCCTAAATCCGTGGAGTTCTGCCATAATATAGGTATGGATTATGTCAGCTGCTCGCCTTTTAGGGTCCCGATCGCAAAATTAGCCGCAGCGCAAGCTGTATTGAAAAACAAAAAGTAAATAACAGGGGACGGTTCTCTAAAGAGAACCGTCCCCAATAAAAACGATGGAAGCGTTAAAAACATATCTTAAAGAAGTCCGGCAGATACCTCTTTTGACTGCCAAGCAGGAGATCGAGTTAAATAAGCGGATCCGCAAGGGGGATGAAATGGCGCGCAAAGAAATGATTCGCGCCAATCTGCGTTTAGTAATTAATATCGCCAAGAGATACATGCGCCTGGGGACACCTTTTCTTGATCTGATCGAAGAAGGGAACCTAGGGCTGATGAAGGCGGTTGAAAAATTCGATCACCGTAAGGGTTTTCGTTTCTCAACTTACGCTGCCTGGTGGATCAAACAGGGAATTACCCGCTCAATCAGCGAACAAGGAAAGATGATTCGCGTCCCGGTGTATATGAACGACTTGATCACCAAATGGAAAAAGAACAAAGAGAGCTTAAGCCAAAAATTAAAACGCGTCCCTTCAAATGAAGAGATCGCCAAGAAATTAAAACTTTCCCCTGAAAAAATGGACCAGATTAATTTCTGGATGTCCAGCACCACTTCCTCCTTGGAAGCGCCAATCGGGGAAACCGATGAAAATCAGATATCGGACTTAGTGGAAGATAAAAATGCCGTGCCGCCGGACGCCGGCATCCAACGGCTGCTTAACCGGGAAAGGCTGGATAACCTTTTAGAAATTATGTCAGAGCGGGAAAAGGAAATTTTAAACCTGCGTTTTGGCCTGGCTAACGATAAACCGCAGACCTTGGCTGAGGTTGCCAAAAAACTGGGAGTTTCCCGCGAGAGGATCCGCCAGATTGAAGAGACGGCTTTAAGGAAACTAAGGAAATTCGTCGTCAGCCAGGAAAAGGAGCTTTAGATGAATAATTCTCTGTTGGAAAAATCCATAAGAAACATTCCTGATTTCCCTAAACCGGGAATTCTTTTCCGCGATGTCACTACTTTAATTCAAAATAAAGAAGCTTTTAAAAAAGCCGTTGATTTGTTAGCCAAGAGGTACAAAGCAAAGGGGTTTGATAAAGTCGTCGGGGTGGAGGCGCGGGGATTTATTTTTGGAGCCGCAGTCGCCTATAAAATCGGCGCGGGGTTTGTGCCGGTGCGCAAAAAAGGAAAACTCCCCTCTAAGACAATTTCTACGACTTACCAGCTGGAATACGGCACGGATACTTTGGAAATCCACCAAGACGCGATTGCTCCCGGTGAAAAAGTTTTAATTATCGATGACCTTTTGGCTACCGGCGGAACGGTTAAGGCGGCAACTGAGCTGGTCAGCCAGTTGGGAGGAAATATCGCAGAAATTGCTTTTGTCATAGAGTTGGTGGATTTAAAAGGAAAAGATAAGCTCAAAGAGTATCCGGTGTATTCTTTGATTAAGTTTAAAGGAGAATAATCTGCCCCTGTAGCTCATAAGGATAGAGCAGCAGTTTCCTAAACTGCGTGCGGCAGGTTCGATTCCTGCCAGGGGCACTTAACTTTATGTATAACTTACACGCGCACACATTTTTAAGCGACGGTGACCTGCTCCCGTCAGAGGTAGCGGTACGCTATCAGGATAAAGGTTATAAGGTGATCGCCATCACCGACCATGCCGACTATAGCAACATCAAACAAACCGCAAAAGCAATTGTGGAATTTTGTAAACGCTGGCCGAAGAATTCCGGAATTAAAGTTTTACCGGGAATCGAATTAACCCACCTGCCTCCTGAACAGTTTAAACCGCTGGCATCCCTGGCCAGAAAAGAAGGAATTAAAATTATTATTGCTCACGGAGAAACTCCGGTTGAGCCTGTTGCAAAAGATACTAATCATTTAGCCTTAATGGCTGATATTGATATTTTGGCCCACCCCGGATTAATTACTGATGAAGATACAAAACTTGCCAAAGAACGCGGGGTGTTTCTGGAAATCACCAGCCGCCGCGGCCATAAAGAAACAAATACCCACGTAATCAATCAGGCCAGAAAATTCGGGGCAAAATTAATTTTAAACAACGACAGCCATACTCCGGAAGATATTATTACCCCGGGCCAATTAATCAAGGAAGGCTTGGATTCCGGATTAACCCAAACTGAAATTAACACAATTTATCAAAATATAAAAGAACTCTTAGCCAAAAAGGAGGTAAAATGAAGTTTGCAAAACCTTTTTCCTTTATCTCTATAAGCTGCCTGCTGGCTATTGCCCTGTTAGGCTGCTCGACTTTTTCCGATAATCCAAAATCCCTAAACTCGGGAGCGCTTGAACCTCAGGCAATTTTAAAATTCAGCGATGTGCCGGTGCCTGTAGGCTTAAAATCCCTGCCCCAGGCATCATATTCTTTTGAAAGCTCGGGGGTGCGCGTAGGAGTTTTAAAATACCAGGGCAAAGCCAATGCCGACCAGGTAATTGGTTTCTATAAGGAGCAAATGGCGATATACAACTGGAACCTGGTAAACATCGTCGAGTACGGGCAGAGGTTGATCAACTTCGAACGTGAAAATGAAACCTGTATTATCACTATAGAACCCAAAGGTAATACCGTAATTTTAACTATTTCTCTTGGCCCAAAATCACAAAATTTGGCTAAAAAGGCCAGGGCGCCGGTAAAATAAACTAAACCGGACCCTGTTTTAAAAAAACTCTTGACAAATATAGAGTTATGTGCAAAAATTATTCAAATGAAATTATCCTAGGCAATAAGATTATTAGCCTAGTTAACCATATATCCATAAACAGTTAACAAAAAAAGGAGGAGTAAAAAAATGGGTAAACGCTTGATTTTAGTATTAGCGCTTGCTTTACTAGTCGGCCTGACATTTAGCGCCGCCTACGCAGAAGTGCAGAATGTAAAGGTATCCGGAGACATTTTAGTAAGTGGCGTAGACAGAAATCACTTTAACTTAATTAATTCAAATCCGGGAGACAAAAGTGTTCTAAAGCAGAACTTTTTAATGTCTCAGGTCAGATTACGTATTGACGCAGATCTTACAGATAACGTCATCGCGACAGTAAGACTGATCAATGAAAGAATCTGGAACGGACAGATGGATTCCGGAGCTGCTAGTACCAATAACCAAAATATTGATGTCGACCTCGCTTATGCTACTATGAAAGAATTTTTGTATTCGCCTTTAACTCTAACTGTCGGCCGCCAGGAAATTAAATTCGGCAACGGTTTGGTTATTGGTAATTCAAAAATTGCCGGTAGTTCATCAAGCATTCCTAATGACTTAACGGAACAAAAAGCTTTTGATGCAATCCGCGCAACCTTAAACTATGATCCATTAATTGTGGACTTAGTTTATGCTCAAGTCAAACAAAGTAATTCAGTTGACAGAAACACTGTCAGCCTAACTGGTATGAATGCCGCATATGCTTTAAACAAGAAGACTGATGTTTCTGTCTATTATTGGCTTAAGGATAATAACAACAATGCTGCTATCGGTACCAGCAGAGATGATAAACTCTCTACAGTTGGCGCTTTAATTTCCAACTCTTCGATTGAGAATTTAGCCGCTTCTTTAGAAGCTGCCTATCAGTTTGGCAAAAATACTGAAATGGCTAGCGCAAAAAGGCATGATGCCTGGGCTTTACAAGCAATGGCAGATTATACTTTTGCCAAAGTTAAGACAACTCCTAAGATCGGTGCTTCTTATACTTTTCTTTCCGGATCTAACACCGGTGGCACCAGAAATCAGGGTTGGGATCCTATGTTCTACGATCAAAAACTCAACAGTATAGTTTACACGCTGCTACCTTTTTCAAATATGAATGCTTATAATTTAAGAGGCAGCATGAAACCGGTTGATGATGTTACAGTATCCTTAGTTTATGGATACTATGATGTAGCACAAAAGAATAGCGCGGCATTTACTGCTCCATTCACCTATGATAATGGAATTGCATACCTAGGATCTACAGCATATACCGGAAAAAGACATCTGGGTAGTGCGCTGGACGGGTCTATAACTTATGATTACACTGAAGATGTCCAGTTTGGTTTAACCGGCGGTTATTTTACAGCAGGTGACGCGCTCACCACTAAAACAGCCAATGCAACCCAGTTAATCGGATCAATGAAAGTAATATTCTAATACAACTTATGTAGAAACACTTGAAACCCTCGGGGGAGAAATCCTCCGAGGGTTTTTTCTTGATACTTAAATCATGTTAAATCTTGCCTTTATCTTTCATATGCACCAGCCGTATTATAAGGACCTCTTAACGCAAGAGAGTGATCTTCCCTGGGTCAGGTTACACGGCGTTAAGGATTACCTGGATATGGTACAGATCCTGGAAAAATTCCCTAAGATCAAACAAACCTTTAATGTTGTGCCGTCTTTATTCGAGCAGGTCGAAGATTATAATAATGGAAAAGTAAGCGATAAATATCTTGAGTTAAGTAAAAAACCGGCAGCGGAATTATCCAAACATGATCAGGAATTTGTCCTGCAGAATTTCTTTTCCATAAACAACGAAAAAGTGATCTCCACTTTTCCGCGTTATTACCAACTCCACTTCAAAAAACACCATCGCCTGGAATTCTTGACCCAGGATTACCTGGACTTGCAGCTTTTGTTTAATCTGGCCTGGATCGATCCGTCTTTCCGGCAGAATATCCCTGAACTTAAAAAAATAGTCTTAAAGGAAAGATTCTTTAATGAACAGGATAAGGCAACTGTCCTGGATAAACAGTTAAGCATCTTAAAAGAAATTATCCCTGCCTACTGCCTTTTTAAACAGAATAACCAGATTGAGATCAGCGTTACTCCTTATTATCATCCCATCTTGCCGCTTCTTTGCTCGACGAACACCGCCAAAGAAGCAAACCATAAAACAATCTTGCCCAAAGAAGAGTTTCGCTATCCGCAAGACGCAAAAGATCAAATTGACAGCGCAGTAAAATATTATCGGGAGAGGTTTGGCTGTCCGCCGCACGGTATGTGGCCGTCGGAAGAAGGAGTAAGCGAAGAGATCCTGCCGTTTATTATTAAATCCGGGATAAAGTGGGTAGTTACCGACGAGGCAATTTTATTTAAATCTTTAAAGATAAAAAAACGTGACACTAAGCTCCTTTATCAGCCTCACCTGTTAAAAAGGAAGGAGGGGGAGCTGAATATTGTTTTTCGCGACCGCAACCTCTCGGATTTAATCGGTTTCTCTTATCACAAGATGAAAGAAACTGAGGCGGTAAATAACTTTATGGCGCATTTGGAAAATATCCACAAAACCTTCAAAAACAAGGATATCCTGGTAACCGTAGCCATGGACGGAGAAAACGCCTGGGAATATTTCCGCAATGACGGCCATGATTTCCTGGAATTATTTTATAAACATCTATCCGAAGCGCCTTTTGTAAAAACTACCACCGTCAGCGAATATTTAAAAAATAACCCGCCGGAAAAATCAGAAATAAAACACTTAAGCGCGGGCAGCTGGATCTATGGAGAATTCGGCAAATGGATCGGCAGCCCCTATAAAGTAAAAGCCTGGGAGTGGCTGACGCAGGCGCGCAAAGCAATAAAAGAAACTAAAGAACCAGGCGAGCTGGCCTGGAAGCAAATGTATATCTTAGAGGGCAGTGATTGGTTCTGGTGGGCAGGAGAAGACCCGGATGGCTCATTTGACCGGCTGTTCAGGCTGCACCTGACTAACTTTTATAAGCTAATTGACAAAGAGCCGCCGGCATATCTCTCCAAGCCCTTAACCCCTTGACATAGATAGGGTTTTGTGTTATAAGATATATTCAAATGAATAAGAAAGAAATCTACGAACATCTGGCGAATATTTATCTGGATGCCTCTTCTAAATCATCAAAGAAAAAAAATAAATTCAGCCCTTATCCTAAAGCAATATGGGGCATCGTAATTTTGGGATTGGTAACCGCCTTAGGTTTAGGCAGCGCGGTTACTTATTTCCATATTAATAACCGCAGTCCCAAAGGGCAAATCGCCTTATTTTTATATCAAGATTCGGCTAAAATAAATTTTAACTTTGATCCCGCCAAAAGAGAAACTTTTTCCATCAACCTTAAACAATTAAATTTATCCAAATATAAAGCCTTGGCCTTTAGCGTAAGAAAAACTAACTCTAAAGATATAATTTCATTAAGGGTGGAATTTATTAACCGCTTTAATGAAAAATCCGAAGTTTACGTGAAAGATATTTCCGGTAAATGGACGCAGGAAAACTTGGATTTTAGCCGTTTTGCTAAAATGAACGACTGGACCCAGATGAAGGCATTGGCTTTTAGCATTGAAGAATGGAACGCCCGCGAAAAATCAGGCATAGTTTATCTTGATAATATAAAGGTAATCAAATAATAAGAAGGAGGATGAATGCGCATAATTTCAATTGCTAATCAAAAAGGCGGCTGCGGCAAAACAACTACATCCATAAATTTAGCTGCCTCACTGGCATCCAATAGCCGCCGCGTCCTGCTTATTGATCTTGACCCGCAAGCCCATGCCACCAGCGGCTTAAACATCAAAGCGGAATTAAGTATCTACAATGTCCTTTCTAAAATCACGCATAAAAAAGCAAGGATTGACGAAATTATCCAGAACATCGGAGTTAATTTTGATATCGCCCCATCTTCGATTATTTTAAGCACGCTGGAACAGGAGTTAAGCGGTGAAATCGGAAGAGAGAGCCGCCTTTGGGATATCTTAAAAAGTTTTCAGAACAACTACGATTACATTTTAATCGATTGCCCTCCAAACCTGGGGATCCTGACCATTAACGCCTTGCGGGCGGCAAACGAAATTATTATTCCGGTTGAAGCCAGCAGGTTCTCCTTAGAAGGGGTAAGCCAGTTAACCAGCATTATTAACCTGGTCAAAGAAAGGTTAAACCATAGCGTGGATTTCCGGATCCTGGTAACCAACTTTGATTCCCGGCTGCAGCATTCGTTTAAAATGCTTGAGAAAATCAAGACTGACTACAAAAACAGAATGTTCTCTAACATTATCCACGTGAATGTAAAATTAAAGGAAGCCCAAAACGAAGGCCTGCATATACATGTTTACGATAAATACTGCCGGGGGGCAAAAGATTATTTCTCGCTTTCCCGTGAAATTATCACCCAGGAAAATACGCCTCCTGCGCCTGTTCCGCCAACAGAAAAAAACCTGGAAAAACGCATGCAAGATATCCTTAAGGAGAACCTGCCAAAATTAAATGAAACTGTTCTTTCGGTTAAAGCTCCTGATGCAAAAGAAGTTTATTTGGCGGGAGAATTCAACAACTGGAAGCTTGATGAACACAGCCGCATGGAGCAGAATAACGGCTGTTGGACCAAACACCTGGCCTTAAATAAGGGTAAATACCGTTACCGTTTCGTAATCGATGGAAATTGGGCCGAAGACCCGGAGAACCCATCAAGGCAAATGAATGCTTACGGCACCATGGATTCGTTGATTGAAATTAATTAGCAGGTAAAAAATAGGAGAGTTAGTATGTCTGCTCTGGAAAATGAACAAGAGATACGTGATGGAAAATTTTTTGCCATAATTTCGTACGTTTCTTTTCTGTGCATCATTACTTTAATCTTAAAAAAAGACAATAAATTCGCCCTTTATCATGCTAAGCAGGGGCTGGTGCTTTTTGTAATGGAAGTTGTGGCATTTATACTTTCGATTATACCTTTATTAGGCTGGTTAATCGGAGTTCTTGGGTATGCGTTATTCCTGCTGGTTTCTCTATGGGGAATTATGCAGGCTTTTCTGGGTATTTACTGCCGGATCCCGGTTATAACTAAGATATCTGAGAAAGTCGTCATCTAAGCAAGGAGGGCTTGTCAATGGCTTTAAAAAAGTTGAGCACCAATAAAAAAATAGCGAAATCCTCGCGCTTAGCGCGAGGAAAAAAGAAAATTACCAAAAAAGCTGTTAAAAAAACCAAAAAGAAACTGATCAAGAAGATGCCTGTAGCCAAGAAAAAACCGGCTGCTAAGAAAAAAGAAGGCAACCTTATCGGCACAGTCACGCATTATTTTCCCCATGTGCAAGCCGCGGTAATCAAATTAAAAGGGCCTCTGGCAATGGGAGATACGGTAAAAATAAAAGGGCACACCACCGACCTTACCCAGGCGGTAACTTCAATGCAAATCGACCGGGTAGTGATTTCAAATGCCAAAAAAGGGGATGAAATCGGGCTGCAGGTAAATTCCCGGGTCAGGCAAGGCGATAAAACTTATAAATTATAACTTCTAAGGGCCTGTTAAGCACAAAGCAGGCCCTAAAAAACGCCTATTTATAAGTAGGTACTCATAATAAATACGGCGTTAAACTTGGGTAAATCTAGGTAAATGCGCTTGCGAGGAAGGCCGAAAAAATACAGGATAGTCAAAGTTGACCCTAAAATCAGCTATTTTAGCCCTAGAGGCCGGCCGGGAAGGCCTGATGAAGTCCAGATAAAAATGGATGAATTTGAGGCCTTAAGGCTGGCTGATTACCAAGGATTAGGCCAAAAAGAATCAGCCAAGTCTATGCGCATATCCCAGCAAACCTTTAGCCGGATATTAAAGAAGGCGCGCAAGCAAGTAGCTAAGGGAATTACTACCGGATCAACCATAAGAATCCAGGGTGGCCAATACGTGTTGCTTCCCGGGAGCAGAAATGAGAAAATTAGCTGACTTAACTAAGGAAAAGTTAATCGATTTATATCTAAATGAAAGAAAATCCTTGGGTGATATAGCTAAAATCTATAGCGTTTCCCGGACAGCAATATATAAAAAACTTAACACTCATGGTATAAAACAACGCTCTAAATCAGAGGCAAGAATTGAAGCGCAGAAACAAAATAAGGTTCCACAGCAATTTTATGATATAGATGAGGATTTTTTCAGTACTTGGTCACCTGAAATGGCGTACGTTTTTGGCTTAATTCTTACTGATGGATGTATTTCTGATAACGGAGTGATATCGCTTTGTATAAACGACAGAGAATTACTAGAAAAGGTTAAAAAAGCATTGCAATCCGAACATAAAATAACACTGTCTAAGCATCAAGAAGGCTTGCATTATTTTCATTTTGCCAGGGAAAAACTTGTGGCGGACTTAGCAAAACTTGGTGTTTTACCCAGAAAAAGTCTTACGGTCAAATTCCCAAAGATTCCAGAAAGCTTCCTAGTTGATTTCATAAGAGGAGTTTTTGATGGCGATGGAAGTGTTTTCTTTGATAAACGCCGAATAAACTGTCCATTAAGGTCTAAATTTGTTAGTGGCTCCTGTGATTTTATAGCCGGTTTACAACAAAAGTTAGAATCTTTGAATATGCCCGAAAGAACAATCTATAAACAAAAAACCAAAAATGGATGGAGTTATATGTTTATATATGATCATAAAGATAGCTTAAAGTTATTTGAAATTTTATATAAAAATATCCAAAATAAGCTATTTTTAGAACGCAAATATAGGCGGTTTTTAGAAGGTATAAAAGGCATTAAGGCAAAAACATAGGGAAATAAGCAAGGAGGTTTTTTATGAATACCCAAATAGAATTAGAATATTTAAAACAACTAACTCAAAAATACGGTAGCCGCTATATAAAGAGTTATTTTGGTTTTACTATGAGAGATTTTGCAAGAAGAATGGGCATTGCAGATAATACTTTTAGCCAAATATTAAAAGGCGTACGTAAAATGCAGGAGAAATATGAACAAGCATTCTTACAGGCTTTTAAAGATTTGCAGGTAGAGGAAAAATCAAAGGGTTTCAAAGAAACCCCAAATCAGGTACAAATGAAACAGCTCTATCAAAAAAAGAACAGCTTATTCTGAATACAGGACATCTTTGGGAACTGGATATAATATATCTTATGTTAACTTGTCTATCTTGGCTAAGTGTACTTAACCCTATATGAGACAATAAGTTATTAAGAGATGTTTTTAACCTGTGGAAAAGGTAATTCTTGTTTACTTAAACTTACCGCTTTATTTTATTCCTAACAATTCAGGCAAAATTTATGAATCATCTTCCCTGGATTTTTTGCTTTTAATTAAAGATTTTATTTATGAACCTGGCCGGGTTAAAACAGTAATTGCGGGATAAATTGACCTCTCTCCGAAGCGGTTATTAACGCGGTCTAGAGCCTAAATAAGGCCTTCCCTGCGGATTTCTTCCTAAGTAAACTATTAAGAGATGCCCATAGCAAGTGACCCCGATTGCCCGATTTCCGGGCCGTTTAGCCAAAGATACACCACATTGCGCTGACTAAATTTTGCTGCCTGAGCCTTGTAGCCACCATTTCAGACAACAGCCTGATCCAAGCTGGATAACCTGGGGGTTTATTTGAGCTCTAGGTAAAGTATATGGATGGCTGATTGACTTGGGTTTTCACTGGACTTACCGGAACTTTCCTCAAACTTACCACAGTTACCATAACTCTCATTAAAAAAATGCAGTAATGTTAAAGTTTGCACAGATTCTCTCGTGGAATTATCATCTGATCCATATTTAATATTTCCTGATTACGGTGATGAGCTTGCCGATTACCTCAAACTCTTCAAAGATTGGCGCGTAATTTGGATTAGCCGCTTCTAAATGAAACTTACCGGCTTTACTGCGCAGCCTTTTTAAAGTCACCTCATTATTGTCTAAAAGTGCGGCAACTATATCATTATTGTCGGCATGGGGGCGTTTCTTGATAATGGCAATATCGCTATCTAGTATCCCGGCATCAATCATGCTGTCGCCTTTAACCTTTAAAGCGAAAACATCATCAAAACCCAGGCGGCCAAGAAATAAATCATCAGCATCAACATAACCCTGAATTTCTTCATAAGCTAAATCCGGCTTACCGGCCATGATCGTACCGATTATGGGAATTTTAAAAGACGCGCGCTGCGTTAACCCGATTGCCCGTGATTTATTATTCATCCGCCTCACCAAACCTTTCTGTATTAGGGCCTTTAAATAGTCCCTGACTGTCCCGGTAGATTTAAACCCCAGCTCCTCTCCTATTTCTCTAATTGTAGGAGGGAGCCTCTCCCCTATCCGTTTGCGGATAAAATTAAGCACCTTTTCCTGCTTTGGCGTCAAATACGGCTTCTTTTCCATGGCTATAGATATACCACACATTTGTGTGGTTTGTCAAGAAAAATTAAAGGGGCGCCTCTAAAATAAAGGGGACGGTTCTATTCCTTGGTTAAAAAATAGAACCGTCCCCTTTATTCTTATTTAACGGCTTTGCCCCTTGCTCTTTTGATAACACTCTCTGCATAATATCGGTTTGCCGCCCTCTCTGGGTTTAAAAGGCACTTCGCATTCTTTTTTGCACTCTGCGCAAATTGCCTTGTGCATTTCCCGGGGCCCGCCAAATCCACCACCTTGTTGATACGCCATGTTTCCTCCTTTTAGTTACTTAAATAATTATATAACTTTCTAAAATAATCTCAAGTATTTTTAGTAAGGGGCTGGATAATCAAATCCAGCCCCTTTTTTAACCTATACAAATAAACTTATTTCTTTTTCTTCTTTGCCTTTTTCTTCGGTTTCTTGCAGCTTCCGCAGCTCATACCCACCTCCTTTCATCTTTTAGGTATATGGCAAGCCGGCTTTAAACCGTGTTTTATATAATAATCCTGATGATAGCCTTCAGCTTTATAGAAATCTCCGGCTGCGATAATTTCGGTGGTAATCGGCTTTTTGTATCTGCCGGATTTCTCCAGCTTCTCCTTGGAAGCCAAGGCCGATTTTTTCTGCTCAGGCGTGTAATAAAATATCACTGAACGATACTGGCTGCCGATATCCGGGCCCTGTTGGTTTGGCGTGGTAGGATCATGGATATCCCAGAAAATATCCAGCAGCTTCTCATAAGCAACAACCTGAGGGTTAAACTCTAGCTCTACCGTTTCCGCATGCCCGGTCTTATCCGTACAGACATCTGCATAACTGGGATTTTTCAGTTTTCCACCAGCGTAACCAGCTGTAGTTTTAACCACGCCTTTTATTCCTGTAAATGCTGCCTGGACGCCCCAGAAACATCCGGCGGCAAAAGCAGCTTTTTCGAGTTCTTCTTTTTTCGGCAGATTAATTTTGGCAAATTTAAGCGCTGCCGCATTAATACAATAACGTTTGCCGGTTGGCGGCGGGCCATCGTCAAAAACATGGCCCAGATGCGCGTCGCAACGGGCGCAAAGCACTTCCACCCTGGATGCCCCCAAAGTATTATCGATTCGTGTTTTGATATTTAATTCAGAAACCGGTTCCCAGAAACTCGGCCAGCCGGTGCCGGATTCAAATTTGGTAGTAACTAAAAATAAATCCGTGCCGCAACAAATGCATTTATATACACCCTGCTCATTCTTCTTGGGCAGAACGCAGTGGCCGCTAAAAGGTACTTCCGTTACTTTAAGCCTGGTAACCCTGTATTGTTCAGGAGTAAGGATCTTCTTCCATTGGGCATCGGTTTTATAGACCCGCTCCACTTCCTCAACTTGGCCGTTGCAAGATTAAAGATTTTAACCTTTTCTGGTTCTTTTGAAGAAACTTCCATCTGCCCTCCAAGTAACAATATAAATCCAACTAACATCACAATTATACTGCTATACTTATTCATCTTTTGACTTTACGCGGCGCCACCATTTTTGCATCCTTTAAAACATCATACATAAAACTGATCATGGATATTTCCGTTTTGGGTATTTCTTCATTTATTTTATTTACGCCATAATCCAGAGCCCTGACAGTACGGAAACTATCGGTTACGGTTATAACCACCGCTTCGTTTCTTTCTAATTCCTTGATCCCTTCAAGAACAAACATAAGTTTCTGGTATTCGGTCAGCTGATTCCAGTTTTTATTAGTAAGTTTATAGCCATCCCATTTTGCCTGGGCCTTAGGAAAAAAACAAATATGCGGGGTCTGGTTATACCGGTAAATATTGCCTGAATTTTTAATACCCGGACCGGATGTTGAAGCGCAGCCGTTTAACAGGAATACTGCGGTTAAAACAGAAATCACCGATCCTATTTTCATTTTTGATCTCCTTTCCAGGAATCGATAAATCTCTTAACCTCCCGGCCAATTGCGGAGAAATTTTTGGCGGCCAACCATTCTTTTCTAAAAACACTGGCGCCAAAAGAAACCGCACTAGCCCCACTGGCAAAGTAGTCCTTCAGGTCATCCGCAGTTACTCCGGAGCAGGCCAAAAGTTCTATTTGATTAAAAGGCCCTTTGATCTCCCGAAAATACTCCGGCCCAAAAAATTTTGCCGGAAACACTTTGACCATCGTTGCCCCTGCCTCCCAGGCATAATAGATCTCCTGAGGGCTAAGGGCTCCGGGAAATACCGGAATTTTATTTTTCACGCAATATTTCACAACATCATTGACTAAAACCGGCATCACGATAAAAGTCGCTCCACTCTTGAGAGCAATTTTTAAATCTTGCAAAGTAAGCACTGTGCCTGCGCCTAAAATCAAACGGCCTCGAGATACTTGCTTTGCCTTTTTAATTAAATCCGAAACTCCAGAAGTATTCATGGTAATTTCTAAAGTTTCAAGCCCAGCCTCAATTACCGTTTCAACTAAAGGCTCAATCTGACTTACTTCGACACCCCGAAGAATCCCAAGAATAGGTTTTTCCTTAAATTTTATTATATCCATATAGAAACTTATTTAAGGGTGTCCCCTTTCAGGACGTCCCCCTTATTTATTCTTCAACCTCCCCGACTAAATTCTCGTAAAACTCACGGTAATTTTCTTTTTTATCGCTCCCCCGCAGGGCAATTGCCGTGCGCGGATGCTCATTAAGGATCCCGGTAATCGCGTAAGGGATAAAGTATCCCCATTCTATCTTTTTCTGCAAAGGGATAAACTCCTTGGAAATCACATCCAGGATCGGCCGGATATCATATTTAGGGTTCTTCAGAAATCCCAGGATCAACTCAGTGGGACAATTGCCCGCTGCCCTGCCTAAACCAAAGATGCTCGTATCCACGTAATTGGCCTCATGAATAATAGCCTCGATGGTATTGGCAAAGGCAAGCTGCTGATTATTATGCGCGTGCATCCCGACTTCCTTGCTTTTCAAAATACCTTTTGCTTTCTTGATCAGAAATTCCGTGGTTTCCTGATACAATGAGCCGAAGCTGTCCACGATATTGATTATCTTGGCCTTACATTCTTTTTCAAGCTGCTGCAGGCATTCGGTAAGTTCATTATCCAGCGCCCGGGATATGGCCATAATATTTACCGCGGTTTCATAACCTTTATCCGCAAAGTGATTTGCCAGAAGGATCGCCTTATCCACATCCTTGACATAAGTAGCCACCCTGACCATATCAACCGGGCTGTCTTGCTTAGGTAAAATATCGTCGATATCCACCCTGTCCACATCCACCATCACCGAGATCTTGGTCCGGGAAGCAATCCCCTCAACTACTTTCTTGATATCCTGATCCTCGCAAAATTTCCATTTACCAAACTCTTTGGGATTAAAAATCCGTTTGGAATTCTTATAGCCAATCTCCATATAATCTATACCCGCCTCAGAGAGCGCCTTATAAACTTCGCGCACAAAACGCAGGTCAAAATCATGATTATTCATTAATCCGCCGTCCCTGATCGTGCAGTCCAAAACCTTAATCTTTTCCCTAAACATCAGCTCCTCCTTTAATCCCTGTTAATAACACCAACCATCTGGCAAAGCCGGCCGTAATCGCGCAGATTAAAGTTCATGATCAGCCGGGGCAACTGCGGATACTCCCCCTTTTGGATCTCCTCTTCGGTGGGAGGAGAAAAACAAATTTCGCCGCTTGCCAGAATATCTTTAAATTCCCGGTTGATCAGATCCAAAGTTTTATCGGAAATTTTTTTATTCAGCCGCATTACCGTCAAACCGGCAACATACCTGATCGAGTGGTAGATCCGATAAAAATCTTCGATATATTTGATTGCTTCATCGATGCTTTTAGCCATGTAAAAAAGGTTAAAATCCTCTTTTTTCACAAAGTCATTTTTAAACAGCTGGTTATTTATGAAACGCTTCCAATCAACCCAATAGGTAGAGCCTTTAGGTTCCATTAAAACTATCGGCCGGGGCTTGGATTTTCCGGTTTGAATGAGCGTAAGCATTTCAAAGCCTTCGTCATTTGTGCCAAACCCGCCCGGAAATAAAGCGGTGGCGTCGGTTTCTTTGACAAAAACCAGCTTTCTGGTAAAAAAATATTTAAAATTAATCAACCTCTCTTTTTCATCGATATAAGGATTGGGCTTTTGCTCAAAAGGCAGGCGGATGTTTAAGGCGAAATCTTTTCCAGCCAATGCCCCCTTATTGCCGGCCTCCATAATCCCGGGGCCGCCTCCGGTTACCACCATATAGCCTTTTTCAGTTAGCTTCCTTGAAAATTCTTCAGCCATCTTATATTCAGCTGATGCTTTTTTAGATCTAGCTGAACCAAAGATAATTACTTTTTTAATATTTCTATAGGGAGAAAACACCCTAAAGGAATAGCGTAATTCTTTAAGCACGTTATTTACAAGCTTAAGGTCACCCTTATCATCAGACTCCCTGCCTAATTTAACCGCGGTGGTGATTATTTCCCTTAACAAATGCGCGCTTTCCGCAGAGCTGATTTTTTTAACCAGCTCATCGATTAAATTATCTATGGCTTTGTCGCCAATTTCATAATCTTTTGCTATCCTGGCCATAACCAACCCTTCTTTACCCGATACTTATTTTTTATCCTTCTGGACAAAATCCCTTATCGCGGCTTTATCTTCCTCTGAAATTTTATCAAAACGAATCCCGATCCTATGGCTTTCATCAGGCATAACCGAATTCGACATGACCTGCGCGATAACCTCAATACGCCTCAAACGCTTTTCGCCAACCAAACGCAAATTCATGAGATTAAATTTTACCCGAAGAAGCGTTCCTAACGGTATGTCGTACTTAGTAATAATCGCCGCGCCCAGATCGCTTAAGTCCCGCATTAAAGCGCCGGTTTCATCGGGTAACCCCAAAGTAATGCGTAATTCAAACGGCTTCTCTATGCTATAGCTAAGCGTAAAAGCAGCCTCAGTACGAGCGGACTTGCGGTGATTTTGGCCATTCTTGCCATTTTCCATACCCGCCCCCCCCTCTACAATTCGATTAACTCATAATCAAGGCTGCCCAGCCCTATTTCCTGGGCGTATTTAAGCTGCTTCATCCCGTCTTGCTCAGGATGCGTTGCTTTAAAGATATCCGTGCCGCTTGCTTTATTCACCAAATCAAAACTTGCTTTGTCGATACTTACCGGGTCAAGCGATGCCAATATCCCGACATCAGGGGCAATCCGCGGATTTTCCATTCCCCAGTAATCACATTCCTTATTAATTTTTACGGCAAAATTTATGAAACCGGATTTATTTTCTTTTCCTTTGAGCACTGCCAGGATATATTCTGCCATCTTCTCCTGCACCTTATCCCCCGCCTTAAAATCGATGAACATCGCCATAGTCGGACATACCGCCAGGCAGCTGGCGCAGCCAATGCACTTTGAACTATCTACCACGGATTTTTTATTCTCAAGGTGAATCGCCTTTACCGGACAAACTATTTGGCACTCACCGCAGCCGATACATCTTTCTGTATGGACAACCGGCGCCACATCGCAATGCTGGGCAAGTTTCCCCTGCCTGGAAGCGCACCCCATACCGATATTTTTTAGCGCTCCGCCAAAACCGGTTAGAATATGCCCCTTGAAATGGCTGACCGCGACAATTGCCTCCGCATCGATAAAAATGCGCATTAGGCTGGCGCTTTTGATAAATTTTTGATTAATCGGTATGGCAACCACATTTTCTTTTTTTGTATCATCCGGTATGATCACATCCGCGCCGGTGACCACCTTGGTAAATCCGTGCTCATAAGCTAACTTCAGATGATCGCTGGAATTCAGGCGTTTTCCCCGATACAGAGTGTTGGCATCCGCTAAGAAAGTGTTTGCCCCGCATCTTATAATTGCATCGCAGACCGGACGTAAATGCTCTGGCCTCACAAAACCCGTATTTCCTTCTTCCCCGAAATGAAGCTTGACTGCAACTTGATCATTTTTATGGATAAAATCTAAAACCTTGCTCTCTTCAATCAATCTTTTGAGCTTTTGGTTAACCGACTGAAGATCATTAGAGTCATTTACCGGGATAAAATATACCTTGCTTTTCATTTTATGCGCAAACCTTCTGCATAAGCCAAGCCATGTTCTTGCCCAATATGCTCATCGTATTCAAACCTTCTTCGTCTTTTTCTACTTCTCCGATTTGGCGGCCAATCCCGATATTCCAATATAATGAACCCACAATGATCATCTCCCCTATTGTAAAAAAATGATTGATCGTATCAAAAACATGGATTGCCCCGCCGCGCCTTACCGCAACAACTGCGGCGCCGATCTTACGCATGAACATATTATCATTGGCTCTGGCTACCATACCCGCGCGTTCAATTAAGGCTTTGGCATTGGCCGTGCAATCGGCAAAATAAGTCGGTGAGCCAATAATGATCCCGTCTGCCGCAATCATCTTGGCGATATACGCATTAACCGGATCATTATTCACGGCGCACTTTTTATTTTTTTTCGTAAAACACACCCCGCAACCGGCGCACCCCTGAATTTTCTCACCGGCCAACTGGATGAGCTCAGTTTCAATTCCTTTATTTTCCAATTCCTTAAAAACTTTCTTGATAAGAATCGCAGTATTGCCGTCTTTGCGGGCGCTGGTGTTAAAAGCAACCACTTTCATAGATTTACCCCCTTATATAACTGGTGGCGCTGCTCTTTAATTTGCTCATTGGCCAGATATTCATCAAAGGTGGTGCTGATGCGATCAATGTATCCTCTGGGAGTGATCTCAATAATACGGTTGGCTACAGTCTGGATTAATTCGTGGTCATGCGAAGAAAATAAAATTGTCCCGGGAAATTTGTTCAGGCCCCGGTTTAAAGAAGTGATTGATTCTAAGTCCAGGTGGTTAGTCGGCTCATCTAAAATAAGGACGTTTGGCTGGATAACCATCATCCGCGTAAACATACAGCGGGCCTTTTCCCCTCCGGATAAAACATTCACCGGCTTAAGCGCTTCTTCCCCTGAAAAAAGCATACGGCCTAAAAAAGATCGGATATACTCCTCTTCGGTATTGAGTGAATATGTTTTAAGCCAATCAGGAATATTTAATGGTGAATTAAAAAATTTAGAATTGTCCTTTGGAAAATAAGCCCGGCGGGTGGAAACCCCCCATTTAAAAGTTCCGCCATCAGCCGGAGTTTCATTCATCAGGATTTCAAAAAGCATGGTCTTAGCAAGGTCATCGGGCCCGACAAAAGCGACTTTATCCCCCTTGTGGATAGTAATATTAAGCCGCTCAAACATAGTCTCCCCGTCTGAGCGCTTAAACAGGTTATTTATACTTAAAAGGTCATTACCGGCTTCCCGCTCCGGCTCAAAATTAATATACGGGTATTTACGCGAGGAAGGCTGGATATCTTCAACGGTAAGTTTTTCCAGGATCTTTTTACGGCTGGTTGCCTGGCGCGATTTAGCGGCGTTATTGGCAAAACGCATGATAAAATTCTTTAAGTCTTTGCGTTTTTCTTCTATTTTTTTATTGGTTTCGCTGCGCTGGCGGGCGGCAAGCTGGCTGGCTTCTGACCAAAAAGAATAATTACCGGCGTAAAGATGGATTTTAGAAAAATCAATATCGGCAATATGCGTACAGACTTTATCCAAAAAATGCCGGTCGTGCGAAACAACGATAGCGATATTTTGGAAATCACAAAGGAATTCCTCAAGCCACATACTCGATTCCACATCTAAATGGTTAGTCGGTTCATCCAGAAGCAGGATATCCGGGGTGCCGAATAATGCCTGCGCTAATAAAACGCGAAATTTCAGCCCGGCTTCCAACTGGCTCATCTGCGCCGCGTGCAAAGATTCTTCGATACCCAAATCACTTAAAAGCTTGGCCGCGTCAGACTCGGCATTCCAGCCTCCCAATTCGTTAAACTCTTCCTCCAGCTTCGAAGCATGCATGCCATCTTCATCGGTAAACGGGGCCTTGGAATAAATAGCCTCCTTCTCAGCCATAATTTCATAGAGCCTTTTATGGCCCATAATAACCGTAGTCAAAACTGTATATTGGTCAAAAGCAAACTGGTCCTGCTTTAAGACTGAAATCCGCTTTCCCGGAGATACGTTAACTTCCCCGCTGGTCGAATCAATCTCGCCTGAGAGAATTTTTAAAAAAGTGGATTTACCCGAACCATTGGCGCCGATTAAACCATAGCAATTACCGGGGGAGAAAACGATATTTACGTTTGAGAAGAGTTTGCGCTGGCCAAATTGCAGTGATACGTTATTTACGGAAATCATGGGTTAAAAATAATATATGCCTTTCCAATAATCCATATATTCGGCTTCGGATATTTTGCCATCCTTATTCTTGTCCATTTGCTTAAAGTATTCGCTAAATTGCAAACTGGATTCATCCTTGGTAATTTTACCGTCTTTATCTTTATCGGCATTTTTAAGCATTTTTGTATTATCAACTGCCAGTTCTTTTGAGTCAATAACCCCATTTTTATCTTTGTCTAATTTCTCAAATTTTCCGGCTTGATACGCCTGCATTTCTTTTGAGCTAATGAACCCGTCTTTATTCGTATCCATTTTCTGAAACTCCGGCTTAATTACCGCAAGCATATCCGCCTGTCCGGCAAAAGCATTAACGCCGCTGAATAAAATTATACAGAAAAATAAAGTAACGGCCCTGGATGAATTCAGCATCATTTTCTCCTTTCGTTTTTTCGATCTAGACAATTCTACTTTTTTCTTTGGCGGCAGGCGCTTGATCGCAGCTTCCCGTTTTAAAGCAGCAGACCTGCTTGCGGCTTTTTCAGCGTGCACCAATTTTACCGGAGCTCTGCCCCTGGTAAACCTGCAGCCGCATCCAGCATTATGCTCTTTTATCCTGCGGGCTAAATCTGTGGTGATGCCGGTATATAACAAAGCGCCCTTACACTTGATGATATAAATATACCAGGGCATAAATTAAGCTACTTCTTTTGATATAAGCCGACTAACTGGGCCTGATCCAAAATATGGCCGGTCATAGCAAACTCTAAATTCGTTTTACTTATTCCGGCCTTTAAATTCAACAGTGTATCTAAGGCGTATATTTTAAAAAAATAACGGTGGACTCCGGCGGGCGGACAGGGGCTGACATAACCTGACTTACCCAAAGAATTAACACCCTGTTTTCCAAAAACACTGTTTTCTTCTACGCGGCTAGTAACCGGTGCGTCATAGACCACCCAGTGCACAAAATCACCGCCCGGAGCATCGGGGTCATCGACAATTAAGGCCAGGCTCTTGGTTTCTTTGGGCAACCCTTCAATAGATAGGGGCGGATTTACACCCTTACCTTGACAAGTGAATTTTACAGGAATAAAGGCATTATGTTCAAATGCCGGACTGGATATGCGCATATTAGCACCCTCCTCTGCCTTAGATTCGATATTTAAGGCTAATGATATTAATCCTAACAACAATATAATAAATGGTATTTTGATTCTCAAATTATGCACCATCTTATGGATTAAATTAATAAAGAGTCAACTCTCTAATCTTCTTTTCAATCAGTACTTTATGCTTCTCTTCTTCGGTTAGTAAAAACGAGAGCAGTTCTTTTAAGCCGGGATGGTCCACCAACATCTTTTGGTAGGTTTCAATCGAGTTGTTTTCTCTGGATAACGCAATTTTAAGCGCTTCAAGATCGATCATTTAGCCCTCCTTTAAGCGTTAAGAGATTTTAACCCTCTATTTTGCCTTACCCTGATTCGCTACTGCCTCCATAGCTTTCTTTACTTCTTCTGGATCACCTAAATAATAACTTTTGATCGGCTTTAGATTATCATTCAACTCATAGACCAAAGGCAAACCGGTGGGAATATTTAAATTTACAATTTTTTCATCAGAGATATGATCAAGGTATTTCACTAAAGCCCGCAGTGAATTTCCGTGCGCGGCAATGATCACCCGCTTTCCGGCTTTTACGCTGGGGGCGATTGTTTTATACCAATACGGCAGGAACCTGGCAACGGTGTCCTTTAAACATTCGGTAAGCGGCAGCTCTTTAGGCTTAAGTTCTTTATAACGCCGGTCGTTACCCGGATAACGCGGGTCATTTTTTTCTAATGCCATCGGAGGGACATCATAGCTTCTTCTCCAAATCAAAACCTGCTCTTCTCCATATTTTGCGGCAGTTTCTGATTTATTCAAACCCTGCAGCGCCCCGTAATGCCTTTCATTGAGCCGCCAGGAATTATATACCGGTATCCACATTAAATCCATTTCATCAAGAGTTATCCAAAGCGTGCGGATTGCCCTCTTTAATACCGAAGTATAAGCTACATCAAACACAAAACCCTCTTTTTTAAGCACCTCTCCGGCCTTCCCGGCTTCCTGCAATCCTTTTTCCGATAAATCAACATCAGTCCAGCCGGTAAAACGGTTCTCTTTATTCCAGGCGCTTTCACCGTGCCTGAGTAAAACTATTTTTTTCATCAAGCCCCCCCTCTTAATCATTAATTTAGGATATTATTTTAACTCTTAAAAAGCTTTTTAGCAAGTGCAAATAAATCTTGTATTATCGAATAATTTTGCTAAAATACAAATTGAAAGGAGGTTTCTATGAAAAAAATAAGTTTTATTGTTTTAGTATTGTTTCTGGCGGTAATGCTTAACGGTTGCGCCACACCATATCCTATGGGGGCATTCTACACCGAAATTAAAGCTCCTGTAGCTGCCGGTGACGGAACAATGTCTTACAGCAAAGTCGGAACATCTAAAGCTACCTCTATATTAGGATTAGTTGCTACAGGCGACTGCAGTATTAAAACCGCTGCGGCAAACGGCGGGATCAAAAATATTAAATATGTTGACTATGACGCCAGGAATATCTTGGGCATCTACGGCGAATACACCACTACTGTTTACGGAGATTAATAGCCGTCAGGGTAGCTGATAAAATAATAATGCCGGTATCTAAAAAAGATGCCGGCATTATTATTTTAATAAATTACGCGGATTTTTCTAAGTCAATCGTGCGGGTATCGCCGTGGATTGCCATTGATTCAACCTTGCTTAGCTTCGACATCCTCTCCATAACGTCGCGGATTTTTTGAAAATTATTATGCATAGTCTCAATCCTATTGCGGGTCTTTTCGTTTAGTTCAATATGTTTAAGTTCGAGTTCAAGCAACTCAAGGTTTCCGCTAATAGCCAAAAGCGGATTATTCACCTGGTCCCCTAAAGCAAGCGCGGTTTCGGTAATTGCCGCCAGGCGGCTCTTTTCAATCAATTCCTGCTGCATAAGCAGGATCTTACGGTTATCGTCGATTAATTTAAAAATTACCGACATCAGCATCCTTCTGCCGACGACAATCCCCATAATAAAAACGCCGATGGTCGCCAACACAATATAGCCGGCCTCTGCGGCTAAAAGATTAAAATTAGCAAACTTATCCACGATCAAATAGATAAATACCAAGAGAGGAATAATACCGACAAGGCTTAATGCGCGGTTAAAATCTTTTTTGATATTATAGGTGAATTGTCTTACTTCCATATAAATTCCTCCTGATTATTAAGAGGGTTATTAGGTAACAAAGCGCCCCTAAAACTAAACCGATAACCAGATAGCCGGTGATAACCGGCAGAAGCACCTCAAAAAATGAAAGTTTAAAAAATTTAAACCAGGTAAAATCCTGCACCAGGCCTTGCGCTTTCTGCTGCACCTGCCGCCAATCCATTTTAAGTATAACAGAACCGGCTTTTATTGCCAAGATAAAAGTTACCAGGCTTAACCAGGTATTGGTAAGTAAACTGCCGAATAATGCCGCGGCGCGGTTGGCCCGAAAAATAAAAGCCAAAAATACCGCGGCAACCGGACCGGTTCCGGGCATCAGGCCGCTAAATACGCCAAGGCCGGCGCCCAAAGCAATTTTTTGCGCGGAATCATTGATCTTAAAAAGCCTGGAAAAAATAAAATTGATGATTTTCTTAAATCCGGATTCTTCGGCCATATTTAAATAGGTTTAATATTTACTCCGGCAAATCTCTCCTGGCCGTAGGACTCCTGGATCCAACCGTTAAGCAAATGGTATTTTTCCAATATCCGCCTGGCTTCTGCATACTCCCCAGCTTTGAGGCGACGATTGACTTTAGGATTGCCGGATGCTTTATGATAAGGCAAATACTGGCTCATTAAGCTTATATAAACGTTTTCGGATAATTCTTCGGCGATAAATTCCATTACCTTCTCGGTTGCGCAAATCCGGTTGGGCAATACCAAGTGCCGGATAATTAAGCCCTTCCTGATTAGTCCGTCTTCGCTAAACCCAGCCGGCTCCACCTGCCTGTACATTTCCTTAAGCGCTGCCTGATTAAATTCCACGTAATCGTCAGCTTGTGATAATTCCTTGGCAATCAGGTTATCCCCATAGCGGCTATCGGCAAGATAAATATCAACGATGCCCTCGAGTAATTTAATAATTTCGGCTAATTCATAACCACTGGTGTTGTAAACCAGCGGAATCTTTAATCCTTGGGGGATAGCTAATTCTAAACTTTTAAGTATCTGCGGTAAAACATGGGTTGGGGTAACCAGATTAATATTATGGCAGCCTAAACCCTGTAACTCCAGCATAATTTGCGCCAATTGCTCAAAAGTATATTCTTTACCGGCCCCCAGCTGGCTAAACTCATAATTCTGACAATACAGGCAGGCCAGATTACAATGACTAAAAAATATCGTCCCGCTTCCTTTTGTGCCGGAAACCGGCGGCTCTTCGCCATAATGGGGCATAAAACTGTAAATCTTAGGAAGTTGAGCGGTTTTACAAAAACCGATTTTATTCTCTAACCGGTTGACCTTACAACGGCGCGGGCAAATCTGGCAGGATTTAAGAGAAGTAAACAACTGTTGAGATATCTTCTTTAATCTGCCGCTTTTATAAGCGCTAAGATATGCTGGATACTCTGGCAATTTATTTTACGGTGTATAGAGTTTCCTGATCTGGTTGAAAATATCGATATACTCTTTACTGCGGTAATCCGGATAAGTCCAGTCATTGCCGGAAAATGAATTGTCCCTGAAAGAAAGGGTCACCTCGGCAAAAATACCTTTACGTAAGAATATCCTGTGGGCGTAATCCTTGGTGGAAGCAAGTACCAGCTTAGCCGAATCTAGATATCCCGGATCAAGATTTAGCTGCCGCGATTTGGAAATGGATAATTTTCCCTCAAGCCTGTTGGTATAAAGTTTGATGCGGTATAAATCCTGCATCGGGATCAGCTTATGAAAGCTGATGAACCTCCTTTTTAACCCTGCGCCCATCTCTGCTTCATAATAATCGGTGTAGTTAAAATCAATCTGTCCTGATTCAAAATCGATTTTCCCGAATTTTCTTGCTAATTTATTCCTAGCTTTGATAAAAACAGCTTCATCTTTGTAGATGAAGCCGATAATTAACTTAACCGGATTATATTTTCTGATTTTTCCCAATGATTTTTTAAGGCAAGAGCTTGCTTATATAGCGGGCGATCTTTTTACGCTGTTCATCGCGCATTTCGTTAAAAAATATGGCCAGGTTAAATCCGCCGTTGGCTTCATCCTCAGTCCTTACCACCACCCCCCGGCATTCAACAATCGTGCCTTTACCGGGCTGGTCCTTATCAGGCAGGCTCAACTTTACGGAAATCTTGGTAAACGGCGGCATATATTTATCCAAGTGGCAATAAGCGCCCACGCAGCTGATATTACGCGTTGAGGTGGAAAAATGATAACCGTCTACCGCCAGATTAAGCGGTAACTTCTGGTCTAATCGCGGATGTAACCTGCGTTCCTTGATACTTTTCATTATTTTTTCTCTTCTGCCTTTGATTTTTTAATAAATTCCCGCCAGCATTTCTTGCTGCAGTAGTATTTACCGTTTCGGTAATACCTTTTCAGCTTCTTAACCACTTTATTACAAGCCAGGCAATTAACGCGTTTATCCGCCTTGGGCTTTGCTTCTGCTTCTTTTACTTTGGGTGCTTCCGGTGCCATGACTTATCTTCCTTTCATTTAGTTAAATTTGCCCAAGTTGCATATTGATAAAATCTTTAAGGTATATTTGTTCGTGCAGATTAAACTCGACAAACTCTATACCCATTTGATTGCGATTAGAATGCGACAGGGGCGTTGACCAGGCTATTTTACCAACAGGCCTGAGTACGCGGTTTAAAACATTAATTTCAAGCATTACCGCGGTAGAAGTGGGAACAAACCTGTCGTTAGTAAACCTTAAACCGCCGCAGCTTATGTCATTAGTGAGAGCGCTATTAAAATCCGGCTTGCCTCTGATCTGATACTGTATCTTTGAATGAAAATCTATCCGGGGAAAACAACGATTTTCTTTCTGTCTTGCCAAAAACACCATAAAAAAATATAACACATATTCGTAAATATGTCAATACTTTACAAAAGGTGCAATAAAAAGGCCTCCTTTTAAATCTCAAAAAGAGGCCTTTTATTAATATCTAAAAAAATAAATTAGTTCTGGTTTTCGATTGAGACTAGGCTCAGCTCATCCCCAACCTGCTTGGCAGTAACGGTTACCTGTAACTTGCTGTCAGCTACTTTAAGAAACTCTGCAACTTTGGCGTTGGAATTTTTATCGAATTTGTAAAGCTTGCCGTCTGCAAAAATAGAATAACCACTCTCAATGCATCCGGGTTTTAAAGCACACTCCTTGGTATGTGTCTTGACAAATTCAGCCAGAGTGTCTTTATTAGCGCCTGCGCACATATTGTCGATAACATCGCCCTTTAACGTCAAAACTTCAGGAGTAACGGCAACTGTAGTCGCAGTAGCGGTTGTCGCAGCTGTAGCCTCAGTAGCAGTTGTAGCAGCAGGCACAGCGGTATCCTCAGCAAAAGCTAAAGAGCTTACAAAACAAAAAGCAATAAGCACAAAAAATATCTTTTTCATTTTATTCACCTCCTTTCATTTAATTAAATTTTGAAACAAAAAATGGAAACAATTTCTATAATCATAACAAGGTGATTGCCGCCTGTCAATAAATAAAATGCCGCCATCAAAAAAGTAAAATTATTGACAGGCAATCAATTGTGGTATAATTAATTGTCACCCCGCACTATAAGGCGCCCGGCGCAATAGGTATGCGCTTAGCATGCGCTTGTGCGCTAGCGCGGGTGTGCCCTTGTGGGCTAGGAGGCCGAAATGAATAAAATCTGCATTATTCTGCTGTTTATCGCCTTAAATCTCTTAGTTACCAATACTCCTGCCAAAGCAAACAATGATAATTCAAATCAACAAAAACCTCCTAGCGGCATGGAAATTATAACTGTCGGAGATGGTCAACAGTTAATTCTCCCTAAAGGGACAAAGATGCGTAAAATAGGCGCCCAATTAATTATTGAGGACAATGCCGAATACGTATCGGAACGAATTTGGGATTTAGAGAAGCGCATAAAGAGATTGGAATCAGCCAATGAAGAACTTAAAAAACAGATACAGGAATTGAAAAATCCAGCCCCCTAAGGTGCTTTACCTGCTTTTGTCGCCTTTTTTAACACAGAAACCCTGCTTAACTCAGAATCTATATTTTTGTTCAATTCGCTAAAATCGCTCCTTAATCTTTCTTTACAAACTTTCGTCTTAGGCTCAAGCGTTTGTGTTACTGCATCCAAACTCTTAATATTCAATTCGCTTGTGCTCTTGATTATCTTGAGCCAATTAATCAGATAATTGACAGCATCTTCATTGGGGATTTTTACACTGTTAAAAATCCCTACCATATAAAAATAAGCATCCAGCTGCATCATCGTCATAACAGAAGAATCCCACATACTGCTCATCAAGACTATATCTTTTGACTGTAGGAACAAGGCTTTTATCTGTTTTGATTCCAAGGATATTTTATTACGCATTTCAAAAAGACCATTCTCCAAAGCATAGCTGCGAACACTAAAAAATATAAATAAAATCAACAAAATTGAAATTTTCTTTTTCATCACTTCCTCCTCGCCATTCTGCCCCTTTATAAAATCAAAACTAAAGAGTAATTATTTTAGAGATAACCATACTGCAGATTGCTACACTGGATTCTTTAGCCTTTGGGCTGATCTGGCATTTTTCAATGGTTAAAAGCTCCTTAGAGTTTTCTATATTATACATGAAGCGGATTAATTGCTCCATCTGTGCTTCGCAGTTTAAATTTATCAAATATTTTTTTGATGCCCCTGTTTCTTTCATACTTGCAGGCTTCATGTCAACTAAATAAACCGAAGCTTTATCAGCGTAATTTTCAATCTCTTTCATTAAAGAAGCCGCCTGGTCTTCGCCGGATTCAGGAGTATTTAAGAAAGAGCTATATCTGGCATTTTCAGCTAAAATCCTATCCTTCTGAGCTAATATGCGTAAATTCTTCTTAACCTCCGATTCTTTCAATCGAATCTCTTTATCCAGGGATTTCATCCTAGAAAATACCGGAGATATTATTAAACGGTCCAAAACCACTAAAGAGATAAAGAAAATCACAACATAAAGAATAAATTTTTCTTTTTTAGGTAAACGCGTAAAAGCTGCATAAAGGGACGGGGCCTTAAACATCCTATTTTATCTAGCCTCCTTATTCAACAAAGCAGTTATTTCAAAATCTGTCAGATCCTTATAACCATCTTTTCTTTTTGTAGTATATTTAGTTTTAACATCTTGAAAATATTTTAATTTTTTCATGCTGTCAACGAATGAAAAAACTATGGACATCGACTCTGCGGTGCCCCTGACGGAAAATTTATCCTGCTCATCAAAACGAATATCATTTAGTTCTAAATCCAAGGGGCTGATATTGTGTAATTCGGTTAATGCCTCCAAGAAGAAACCGCGGCTGGATAGATAATTCCTTACTGTTTTTACCTTTAAAGATTCCTTTTCTAATTTTTGCGACTCTTGATCTAGTGTTTGATATTTATTACTTAACTCCTTAAGATATACGCTCTTAAAATAAATCTTGCTTAGCAATATAAAGAATAATAAAATAAAAATCGTAAGCGTAAAGACCCCTATCTTTATCAGGTCATTGCCTCTTTCCTCAAGCGACCTCTTTATTTTTATCTCCTCAGGGATAAAGCTGACCCGCATCTCTTCCAAGCTAAATAAAGGGGCAATTACATTTAGGAATGACGAATATCTGGTCTTAAACGCTGCCTTCAAGGGCTCATCCGGAATTATCAAATTACTCAAATAGGCTACTATCTTGACGGATAAATGCAAGTTATTATTTAAAATAGTCTCTACGTCTTTTAATTCTTCTATGGCGCCGGTCAAAAAGAGCGTTTTAGGATAACTCTCGATCTCCTCGGCCTGATAGGCCTCTAAAGACCTCTTTATTTCTTCTATAAATTTCACCACAAACTTTTCCTTTTCATCCAAAAGGCTGCGGGCGCCGATAGGAATGCTCCTTATGAATAAAACTTTACTTTTAAAAACAATGGAAAAATCTGTGCAGCTTTCATCGATATGGAGAATGCCTACCGGTGCGTTTTCAGTTTCAATTTTTAATATTCTAGAGATAGACCGGGCAAGCCCCTCAGGGGCAAGAAACACATTTGTTAATTTAAGCCCGGCTTTTTCCAGTATTTCAAATTGCCTTTTTATGACATTGCGCGCAACAATCACCAAAAGAATCTTGGTATAAGTATGTTTATAAGTGCATATATCAATATAATCACTGATTATTTCTTCCCGGGAATACGGAGTATGCCGGGGCGCCTGTAAATCTATGATCTTCTTTATGACACCGTGGTCGATAGATGGTATCTCGATATTTTTAGTCAAGATCAAATGTGACGCAACGGTATTGACAATATTGGCATCTTTTACCGTTAAATTATTAAAACAAGCACGGATGACTTTAGAAATTTCGGCATCAGGCAGGCCGGTAATATCGCAGCTTTTGATATTAACTATCTTTCTTTTATTAGCAAGGCCTCTGGCGTGGACAAGCTTTAAAGTATTGGAACTAAAATCTATCCCGACAAAATCCCGTTTGCCGTTATCAGCCAAAAATTTTAATCTTCCGATATTCATTCCCAACATACCTTAAGACTCCCGCCAATATAGTATATTTCCGTTACGGTTAATCACGCAAATCAATTCCACGGTATCTACTCTGTTGTTTAATTTAGCAGACGCCTTGATCATAAAATTTTTAGAATTTGCAACCAAGTATTGGTCAACTACCGCACTAAGCTCTGCCAGCTCAGAAACACTCAGATGATAAGACTGGCTAAGTTTTGGGATTATATTAGCAGTTGTATCGAAAATTTTATCGTCGGCAGTAGCCATAACCCCATCTTCACCTGCCCTAAAAGACATAATATCACCTGCAATATTATCATCTAAGCCTAAAGCCAGAAGCACCGGCCTTGAAGCAGTATTGATATTAACCCTGCCGCTGCTATAAATAGTAACATAATCCTTGATTTTTTCAAAGATATCCTTGTTCATCCCTTTAACCAGAAGAATTTCATCCAGAACTTCAAAATCCTGGTTCCTTGCTTCATAAGGATATTGCATGCTTCTGTAATCAAAATTCTCGGCACTGCCCAAAGGTATTGATAATTGGCTATCGCTGTCCCTCCAGTCAATTATGCAAGCCGCCAGCTCCTGAGCGCCTGTTTCATCCAGACCAGCGACAATCTGAAAAAGATGCTTAAGCACCGGCATCCCTGCTTTATTAATATTTATTTTTCTTTCTTCATCAACCAGCCCATACCGGGTTTGGCAAATTCCTGATTTCTCGTCTATATAACCATATGAAATATCGACCTCGCCATCGCCTATAGCCATCCCTTTAAAGGCGCCAAGATTATTGCTCCAGGTATCCCCTAAAGCATCATAAGGCTTCTCTTCTTCTTTTTTCAATTCCACGATTGCTTTCATTACCGCAGCCTGGGCAATAAAATGTAATTTGCTTTTTTCATCCAGCCTTTGGGCTAAGGTTAATTTCTGCCTGACTTGATATCCTAAAACCACGCTAAAAATAGTTAACAGGCAAACCGTCCACAAAGAGATAAACAATATGCTGCCGCCTTTAGTCTGCACGCTGGCCTTTTAAATAATCCATTAAATTAATTGCTAACCGGAATACTGACCGTTTTAACAAACTCACTGCTTTGCCTGCCCTGGCCTAAACTCAACTCTACCCTTACCGCCAAAGGCAACCCATCTTTTGACCACTCATCAAGCCAAAGATACTCTTTTATCCCTTGGTCATAGAAATAATATTGGAATCTCAATGATTCCACATTCCTTACTAATTGTTGAGTTAGGCCTGCGCTGCCCTCGTAAATTTGGCTATAATCCAAAGAAGATCTGCTTATTATCCTTGACTCCGGATCATAAAGATAGATAACTTTGCCTACCGTATTCTTCTGCATTCTCTGGCTATCTACAAGAGTAATGAATTCAACCTGTTTTTCTTTCCCTGAGAAATTGTACCCGCTGAATTTAAAAGCATTTCTTAAATCTAAAACAAACTTCTCAAAGAAAATATCCAAATCCTCTTCAACTGCCTGCTCATTTATTTTCTGCCAAATTTTTATACCATTGTTAAAAGTGGCATATATTGCCAGGGATACAACGGCTAAAAGCGCCGTAACAATAAGCAATTCAACCAGGGTAAAAGCTTCTTTATTCCTTCTTCTTATACTCTGCATATGCGCTTCTTGATAGCCCCGCTTTTCTTTGGCCTTGTTGCCAATAAAGATCCAGGTCGATTTTGTATAAACCACCATCGATCAAGCTGTAATTTAGGCCCCAGCTAAAAGTCTTACCCGACTTTTGAAATTCACCTGTTGTTTGCAGCTGGGCCAAAGCGCCAAACTTATTCAAACCATCCTGCGCCTGCCAAAGCTGTTCATCCATCCACGGAATAAGGTTGAGATAATTGGTGTAACGGTTAAAGGCATCTAAGGAAGTAAAAAATGCCCCATATATCAGAACAGTCCCCAGAGACAAAACCACTGTGGTAACCATTACCTCTATAAGGGTAAACCCTTTATTCCCAATTTTTAACGTCATCCTCGGTTCCTTCTTGGCCATCCCTTCCCAATGAATACAGATCATAATCGGCCCGATGGTTACCCGGTGATTTATATTTATACTCTCTTCCCCAGGGGTCCAGGGGCTGCTTCTCTAAATAAGGGCCGTTCCATTTTCGGCTGGAAGCCGGCTTATTCAACAAAGCATTTAAACCTTCTTCGGTGGTAGGAAAAATACCATTATCTAACTCGTAAAGTTTTAAAGCAGTGGCAATATTGGCGCGGATATCGGCTTCGGCGGTAGCCACGCGTGCCTGCTCGGTCCTTCCGGTAAGCCGAGGCATTACCATTGCGACCAAGGCTCCAATGATTATAACCACCAGCATCAGTTCAATCAGAGTAAAACCCTTAGGCGCCGTTACTTTTTCAATAGCCGATATGACCGTATCTATTTCTACCGGTTTAGTGATATAATCCAGTACCCCTAACTCATAAGCCTTAAGCTTATCTGCGTCCTTACTCAAAGCAGAAAGAATTATTATGGGGGTTTTACTGCCCACAGGATCACTGTTGAGCAGCTGGCAGGCATCCATACCTCCTATATCCGGCATAAGCAAATCAAGCAATAAACAATCGGGCTTATATTTATCTACTTGCGCGACAATATCTTTAGCGTTGGATAAAGCAATCACTTCATAACCTTTACCTTCCAGGTTCAGTTGCAATATTCTCAAGAAATCTACCTCATCGTCAACCAGCATTATCTTCTTTTTCTTCATGTTGTCCTTTCCTCCCCTATCTTAAAACTAAGAACCGCCTTAGTAAACTTGCCTTCCTGGCTAACTATATCAATGACCCCTCTATGCATCAGCATAATATTACGCGTAACTGACAGGCCTAAACCCAGTCCTTTATTGGGGCCTTTGGTGGTAAAAAAGGGCAGAAAAAGCTTATCCGTATTCTCTTTAGAAATACCTGTCCCTGTATCTTCTATTTCTACAATCAGGGCCTCTTCCCCTAAGGCAAACATATCGCTTTTTCTCTTGCCCACTCCATTTTTTATTTCATCGAGTTTTTTTGAATAAACGCGGATAAAGATCTTGCCGCCACCCGGCATTGCTTCAATGGCATTTAATAAGATATTCACCAGCGCCTGTTCAATTTTTTGCCGGTCAACAAAGATTTTAGGTAAATCTGCCTGGAATTGCCTGCTGATTTCAATATTACCCAGCTTAATTTTATGCTCAACCAGGACCAAAGAACTTTCTAATATAGATTCTATACTCTCATTTTGCTTGGATAACTCTGTTTTTCGGGAAAAACTAAATATTCCATCAATAATATTGTCGCTTCTTTTGACATTATCCTTAATCATATTCAAGGTATCAGAAATATTCCGAGGGCAAGGCTTAAGCTTGCCTTCTAAAAAATTCACCCCCTGCAAAATTACAGCTAAAGGATTCCTTATTTCATGGGCCACACCGCTGGCCAAAACACCTACCGCGGCTAATTTTTCCGAATCCATCAACTCTGTCTGGACCTTATGTAATTCTACATAGGCCCTCTTTAGCTCCTCCGCCTTTTGCTGGCGTTCGGTAACATCCCGGCTAATGTGGACAAATTCATTAATCTGGTTTTTTTCATCCACAAGAGGATAAACGCTTACTTCAAAAAATCTTGGGTGGTTATTATTATCAAGATGGGTGTGAATTAAACTTACAACTTTCTTTTCTTTTAAAGCTTCCGCAACCGGACAGGCATCAAGCGGGGCTTCACAAGGAGATTCTCTTCTATGAACAACCCGGTAACATTTATCCCCCAGGATCTCACCATGGCGCCTCATTAAAGCCTTATTTGCCCAGAGGATGTTAAACTCCTTATCCACTAACATTATGCCTTCCTCTATCCCTTCGGTAATTTTTTCTCTCTGTTCGAGGAAATTTTGCAGCCCTTCGGAAGTCTCCCAATTAAAAATATTCAACGCCCCGATCACTGCCCAAGCAGAAATTATCGCGCACAAACAACGCAATACCTGCACCGGGATATGCATTAATGATAAAAAAGAATCGTTGTTAAGCCAATTTGCCGGAAAGAAATCCGCCTTAGGCACAACTAATCCGCTTAAAAAGCCGTAAACTAAAAAAACTACGCCTGCTGCTTGAAAATATTTCTTTAACTTAAGCGGCGCCTGCAGCTCTTTTTTATAATATGACAGGAATCCCAAACCAGCCAGGATTGCGCCCGGAAAACCTAAAAGATACCTTGCCCAAATCCCGCCGATTTTCCAAATATCGCTTGAACCAAAACTTAAAACAGAGATGATTATCACCAAAGCCGGCCATACCCATATACTATTTAATACCCGATTATGTTTTTTTTGCCTGCTGTTTAAATAAAAAAAACGCCTGCCAAACTCAAACAGGAAAATATAAGAAATAACCAGGATAAACCAGCGCAATATATCCACCGCAGGATGACGCCCTTTGATTATTACCCACATATCCAACAATTCATTTACGCCATGAGTAATACCAAAACCGGCCAGCGCCCATATGATATCAACAATCTTAAACCGGCTTTCACCGCGTAACTGAATTAAAACCGTAATGCCCATTATCAGAAACGCCAGGCCATAGACGAAAAACACGATATCTAAATTTAGCTGAAACCACTGAAGCATCGAATCCATACCTTCCCTCAAGCTTAAATAATTCATTGTTTCCCTAAATACTGCC
This sequence comes from Candidatus Omnitrophota bacterium, assembly GCA_028716245.1. Classification (NCBI taxonomy): domain Bacteria; kingdom Pseudomonadati; phylum Candidatus Omnitrophota; species Candidatus Omnitrophota bacterium. Next base: position 453,361 of record JAQUQW010000001.1, read on the forward strand.
TCCATTCATTATCTAAATCTTTGAGGCTGCCAATATTTGTTGGATAAGCAAAACTTAAAGCCGCCTCTAATGTTTTACCGTCGCGCAGTTGCCGGCAAAACTCAGCAAACCTCTCTGAACCGTATCTCTCGATTAAAAACCCGACCAAAGAAACCGACTGAAGATAATAGGTGCGGATATAAACTGAATTTTTATCTTTTATATTGCGGATATCTAATTTCATCATATCTTCTATGGATAATAAACTATCTTCCTTATATAATTCTTTGGCCGTTAATTTCATATCTTTTCTTTTTATCTCCTCTTCCCATTGGGCCACACCCTCATCCAGCCAAAGAGGCACCTCACCCACAAATCCGACAAAATCCCTGAAAATTAGGTGCGCCACCTCATGGGGAAGGATTGATTTCAAAAAACCCTTGCTTCCGGAAAAACTTGCTATTTTTTTATTTTTGTATTCAGCCGCTCCCTCTGACCATTCAGGCTGGCCTGTGGCCTTAACATAAGAAGCATGGTCGGGATAAATATAGATCTTTACCCGCTTATCCCACAACCAGAAATCGTTATACCTGGGATAACCTAAATCAGAGGCAATCCTCTGGTAATAGACTTCGGCGCTAGCTAATACCTCTTTGGCAAATTTTTGCTCTTGAGTAAAATACGCAATAAAGTGTTCTCCTTTTAACTCCTGCCATTCCTGGGCAAGGCTGGAAGGCAGAAACATAAAAATAAACGCAATAGCTAAGAAATATATACGTTTAGCCATTCTTATCGAGCGATCACGTTAATTTCAAATACCGGAAGAAGCATGGCGACTACAATAAAACCCACAATCAGGCCCATTCCCAAAATCATCAGGGGTTCTATAAGGCTGCTCATGACCTTTATAGCCTCATCCGTATCGTGTTCATAGGTGTCTGCTATTTCGGCTAAAGCCTCATCAAGCCTGCCTGATTCTTCGCCGATGCTAATAAGATTGCTCATAAAAGGAGGAAATACTTTTGAATTTTTCAGGCTCCTGCCGAAAAAACCGCCCTGCTCCAATTCTTTATAACTTTGCCTTAATTGTTTTTTAATAATTTCGTTTTCTAATACGGGAACAGCTACATCAATGGCCCTTAATATGGATATGCCGTTTTTAATAAGCAGCTCCAATGTGCGGCTAAAACGGGCTAACTCCGCCTTAAGGATGAGTTTGCCGAATACCGGCAGATGCAGCTTAAATAGGCTAAAAGATAACTTTCCCGCCTCTGTTTTGACCTGTCTCCTAATAAGTAAAATAATTATTGCCAAAGCTAAAATTATCCAAAACCACCAGTGGCCAAGGCCCTGGCTTATAGAAATCAAAATACGGGTAGGCAACGGTAACTTTTCCCCTAAATTAACAAATATCCCCATCAGGCGCGGCATGACAAAAGTAAGCATAAAAACTATTGTTCCCGCTCCTACGATTGCCATAAGTATAGGATAAGCTAAACTCATCCGGATACGTGAAATGATTTCTTCTTGTTTAGCCCGATAATCAGCTATCCTTAAAAGAGCCGCCGGCAAAGTACCGCTTTCTTCTCCGCTGCGCACCAAGGCAACATAAAGAGATGAAAATATCCGCGGATAATTACTTAAGGCGGAAGAAAAAGTAGAACCGTCTTTTACCGCATTACAAATACTCTTCAACGAAACTTTTAAATAAAGATTCTCGGATTGCTCAGAGATTATGTTAATCGCACTTAAGATAGGCACACCTGACTTTAAGAGGCTGGCTAACTGGCGGCTAAATACAGTGATTTGGCCTGACTTTATCTTAGCGCCTGGTTTACTAAAAAAATAAATTTTAGATTCGGCCATGCGGCTGGCTTGGCGATTTATATTAGGCGCGGCTTGATGGTCAATACGCCTGGGGTCCTCTTCTATGGAAATAGGTAAATACCCCTTCAAGCTCAACTTCTCAATCGCTTCTTCCTTAGAGACAGCATCGATCCTGCCTTCAACCGTCTCTCCGGTGTTTTTTTTCGCGTGATATATATATTTAATCATTTAAAATTACCCCTTCTTGATTACTATGGCTGGCAACCCTTAACTTAATTCCTGCTCAACAAATTTATTCAGCCTCCCCCTTTGCGCGCCGGTTATATCCAAAAAACAAACCGCGATGTTGTATTTTCTTTCCCGGTCCATCTCTTCAACTCTTGTCACCCTGGCCAGACACTCTATAGGATCTTCGCCCCCTCCGGGCAGCTCTAAAATTAACTCTAAAATTGAACCGATAGCTAATATTTCATCCGAGAAAAAAAGCAAACCTCCGGCAGAAATATTGCTGGTGACGCTAAGCTCTTCGGGAGTAAATCCCCGCCTGGCCAACTCATCTTGCGATTTAAGAACTCTATAGCGCAGGTTAACTTTACTGTTTAAACGCTGATAGGCCCTTTTCCCGTTTTCTTTTGGAGAATGGGCGCTTTCCGGCGTAAAACCCCCTAAGAAAACTTGAGTTTTGCTTTCTAAATCATTTAGCTGCTCTTGAGCAGAAGTTGTTTTCATGACCTCCTCAGGAGTAGTTAAGCCGGCAACTGTTTTTTGCCAGCCATCCTGGCGTAAAGTACGCATACCCTTTGCCAGGGCTACTTTAGTAATCTGGCTGGAAGTAGCCTTTTTTAAAATTAAATCTTTTATCCCTCCATCCATAATCAAAATCTCGTATATTGCCGTCCTGCCGAAAAAACCGGTAAAATTACAGCTGGGACACCCCTTGCCCCTGAATATTTTTACTGCATCTTTTGATTCTAATCCTAAATCTTTAGCAATCATCTCTTTCAATTGCGCAGGAGTTGCTTTATCCTCATATTTACAATCCGGACAAATTAATCTTATAAGGCGCTGGGCAATAAATGCTTCGACGCTGGAAGCCAAAAGATAGGGTTCAACACCGATATCAATTAACCGGTTAATGCCGCTAACTGCGTCATTGGTATGAAGGGTAGAAAATACCATATGCCCGGTTAAGGCGACACGAATGGCAATCTGGGCGGTCTCCAGGTCCCTTACTTCCCCTAACATTATTACATCAGGATCATGCCTTAAGATACTGCGTAACCCCCGGGCAAAATCAAGGCCAATCTCCGGCATAACCTGAATCTGGGTGATATTAGGCATCTCATATTCAATAGGATCCTCAATAGTAATGATCTTGCGTTCTTTTGTATTGATCCTGCTCAAACATGTATATAAAGTAGTTGTCTTTCCGCTTCCGGTAGGGCCGGTAATAAAAATTATACCATGGGGTTTTAAAATCAAACTCTCAAAGATCTGCAAATCTTTTTTTGGCAGGCCCAATTTTTCCAAACTAAAAAGCATCTTGGTAGGAAGAATCCTTATTACTACGCTTTCGCCAAACGGCGTGGGCATTGTAGAAATCCGCAAATCAAGCATCTGCTCCCCAACCTTAACTATCGCCCGGCCATCCTGGGGGAGACGGCGTTCCACGATATTTAAATTCGACATAATTTTGATACGTGAAATAATAGCATTCAAGAAATTCTTTATTTCAGCGGCAACTTTAGTTTCATAAAGCAAACCATCAATTCGATAGCGTAAATTTACCCCCTCCCGATGAGGCTCGATATGGATGTCCGTAGCGCGCTTTTTATACCCTTCTAAGATTACCTGGTTAACTAATCTTATTACCGAGGCATCTCCGGCCAATTTTTCGATATCTTCAACTTTTTCTTGGGCAGGCTCCTGAAAAAGGCCTTTAACCTCAGAACCTCGCGAAATCTCTTTCATTGTATCGGCGGCAAAACCATAATATTTTTTTAAGGAATCTAATATATCGCCATGGCAGGAAAGGACTGTCTCGATATCAAAACCCAAATGCGTCCTTATCTCATCCTGAATTTTTATATCTAAGGGGCTGGATACGGCAATGGTCAATAGCCTGTCTTTTAAACTCACAGGCACAAATTTATAATATGAAGCGATCTTTAGCGGGACCTTATCGAAAATAGATTTATCGATAGAAACCTCTTTTAAGTTTATTAGACAAGTAAATTTTAATTTCTCGGCAAAAACATCTAGAATATCTTTCTCTAAAGATGCTTGGCGTTTAACTAAAACTTGCTGTAGGCTTTCACCGCTTTTTTCTATCTCTTTAAAAAGAGGCTCCAGGGCTTCCCTGGAGATTAGCCCTCTTTCGATTAAGCCTTCGGATAAAATAGTATCTATTTTTTTCGGCATATTCTTAAAATAGCTTGGCAATATTTTCGTTTAAATATTGCCGGTACCCCTTAATAACCTCAAGCATATCCCCTTGAGAAACCAGGGCCAATTTTACCTCCAAGCCTCTTGCCTCTTCTTCTATCTTCTTCAATGCCCAGGCGTCTAAAGGGTTGGTTATCGCAAAAGTCACCGACCATTTATCTTTTTTCAGCGGAAAGCATTTATAATCCAAAATCGAAGATGAACCAAAACTCTTAATCAACGCCCAATCGGTATAACTATGCCTCAAGTTAACGATGGGGATATTAAATTGTTCGGATAACGTTTTTAATAGATCCAACTCTTTGATCTGATTTTTGTCCAATAAGATTTTACCGAGAAACTCCTTTGTTCTTGACTGCTCATCTAAGGCCTCCTCTAACTGTTTGAGAGTAATCAAGCCTTTTTCGATTAGAATCTGACCTAGTTTCTTATTAAGCATAGACATCTTAGGTTAAAGCGCCGATCAAATAGAATTCCCCTTCCGGCTTTGAATCGAATTTCCCCGCGATTATCCTTTCACAACCGGTAAGGGTCTGTTCGCTGGTTACATATTGGCCCTTCTTGCCTGTATAGGCTTCAGCCACAAAAAACGGCTGGGTAAGAAAATTCTGCAGCTTCCTGGCCCGTTCATAAATAATCCTATCGGCGCTTGAGAGCTCATCGACTCCTACGACCAAAACAATCCGCCTTAGTTCCTCATACCTCTGGAAGATCCTGATTACCTCCTGGGCAACCTCAAAATGTCTCCTGCCCACGATATCGATATCCAAGTTGGCGCAAGAAGATTGTAAAGGGTCGATTGCCGGATATAATCCCAGTTGTATTCGTTCGCGGGAAAGCACCAGGATCGAATCCAAAAAACTAAAGATAGCCACTACTGCCGGATCGGTCAAATCATCCGCTGGAACATACACTGCTTCAAAAGCAGTTATTGAACCTCCCGCATCCGTTGACGAACGGATCCTCTCATGGAAGTCGCTTGCCTCAGAAATTAAAGTAGGCTGGTATCCTGTCTCCGAAGGGACCCTGCCTAAAAGAGTAGAGATCTCAGCGCCGGCCTGGATAAACCTGAAGATATTGTCTACAAAGAGAAGGACATCCTGATTTTTGCGCTGGACGGATTCTGCCATGGTGATACCGGTCATGGCCACGCCAAAACGGGCTCCGGGAGGCTCATTCATCTGGCCAAAGACCATCATTGTTTTTGATAATACATCATGTTTTAAAAGTTCATAATATAATTCATTTCCTTCACGGATACGTTCCCCCACGCCTACAAACACGCAGCTGCCCTGGTATTTTTTTACGATGTGCTGAATAATCTCTAAAGTAAGGATACTTTTCCCCAAGGCCGCCCCGCCCAGGATCCCGGTCTTGCTCCCCTTAACCACGGGAAAAAGCAAATCAACGATTTTAATCCCGGTTTCCATAACCTCAAAACTTTTTTTGACCGTTGACTTGACTTTAATCAGACTGCCCATATCCTTTTTTCTTATGCCAAACTTCTCCGGCGACTGCGGCTTGTCTTTATTATCTATAGGATCGCCCAGGATATTTATAATGCGCCCAAAAAGCGCTTCACCGGAGGGGATCTGAATTGCTTTGCCTGTTGGATGAGCCTGCGCATTGCGCTGGATATTTATCGTAGAATTGATGGCAATGCAACGGGCAATGTTGCCCGGCAGATGTTCGGCGACCTCCAAAACAACCGCTTCTTTATCTATGTTCTGGGCATTGATAATGGTAAAAATGTTAGGCACCTCTAAAGCAGTAGAAAATTTTACATCCACTACCGGCCCCTGCACCGAAACTATCCTGCCTGTATTATTATCGTTCATCGCTATTTTGGTTTAAGTATATAATAACCTTGCGCTAAAAAGTTCGCGCATGCTCCTGTCAATAAACTCATGCCTTACGCGAAAATATTGAAGCTTTAAATTTTTTTCTATATCTTTTAACTTCTGCGAACTCTCTTCAAGGTGTACGAAACGCGCCGCGAATTCCGACAGGCGGCTTAAACCAAAGATATCATAAAATTTCTGCCCTATCCAGACAGATATTAGGTATTGGACGATATCGGCCAGGCTGGACTCTAAAATTAAATCGCCGGCGGGGACATTTGATTTTTGAGGCGGTACAAACGGCAAAAACGTCAGTGTTTCCACCCGTTGCACAGTAAATGAAATAGGGTGCGGATAAACCACTTTAAGAGAACCAAATACGCCTTCTGCAACCTTGGCTAAGCAATAGTCTCTTAATTGCATCGCCTGAAGATAACGCTGCTCATCATTGATGCCGTCAAAAGAAACAAAAGAAAATTTGGTCTCCCTAAGATAATTTTTGCCGCAGGCGCCAATCACGATAAGCTTACCGGGGGTCTTCTCCAATTCCAAAAGAGCCTGATTTATGACCTTTAAATTAAGCCCGCCCAAAAGGCCGCTGTCGGAAGTAACCACGACTACGCCTAAAAGGCCTTTTTGAGGGCTTAAAAATGGGCAATTAACATTATCGATATTGATAAGTTTAAAAAAATCCTCTGCGGTCAAAATAATTTTTTCGAATAATTTGAGTTTTTGTTCATGTATTTTGAATTGAGCCACCGCGATATTCTTCAGGGCTTCAATCAAAGAAGCATGCCCCTGATTAAATTCTATATCTTTTTTTATGTTTGAAAGGGTCCTCATTTAACGGTATTATCCCCCCTTACCAACGCTTTAAAATATTCCTTAAGGCAGGTATCTAACTTTTCCTTGATTTCAGCGGTTAATTCCTGTTTAGCGCGTACATCTTTACAAAAATCAGGGTAGCATTTATTGATAAACGGGAAAACTTCCTGCCTGAACTGCTTTAACTGGGTGTCGGATAGATTATCCAGGATCCCGCGGTTTAAGGCGTAAAGGTAAATTATCTGCTCTTCTATAACAGTTGGCTTATTCTTATCTTGAACGATTAATTGGTTCATCGCGCCCCCGCGCGCCAGCTTGCTTTCCGCTTCTTTAGAAAGCCCGCTGGTGCGTAACTGGGTCATCTGTAAAAGTTCTTTATACTGAAGGTAATCCAGGCGCAAAGTTTTACCTAACTCCCTCATTGCCGGCCATTGCGCTTTATTGCCGATACGCGATACCGAAAGCCCGAAATCGATCGCCGGTTTAAAACCCCTGTTAAAGAGGCTGGTAGAAAAATACAATTGCCCGTCGGTCATAGAAATAAGGTTTGTAGAAATGTAGCCGGTAACATCCCCCTGGAGTATATCTACGATAGGCAGAAAAGTCATCGAACCACCGCCCAATTCTTTTTTCAGGTAACCGGCGCGCTCCATCAGTTGGGAATGGATATAAAATATATCTCCCGGATACGCCTCTCTTCCCGGGGCGCGCTCCAGGAGCAAAGATATCTGCCTGTATATCCAGGCATGCTTGGTTAAATCATCCAAAACCACCAGCACATCACGGCCGTTCTGCATAAAATATTCCCCCAACATGCAGGCAGTGTAAGGAGCAAGATACTGTTCTCCCGGGGACAAAGAGGCTACGCCGGTAACTATACAAGTGTAGCCAAAACAATCATGCTCCTTTAAGGTATCCACTATTTTTACAAGAGCTGAAAAAGGTTTTCCTATACAGCAATAAATACAGATAACACCCTTGCCCTTTTGATTTAGTATCGCATCTATTGCCACCGTCGTCTTGCCCGTAAGCCGGTCTCCGATAAAGAGCTGGCGCTGCCCTTTGGCAATAGGAATAATCGCATCTATAACCAAAGTCCCTGTTTCCAATGATTCCTTAACCGGAGCCCGTTCCATAACTCCGGGGGCAACTTTAAATACCGGGTAAGTTTCTCCTGATGCTATCGGCCCCTGCTCATCCTGTTCCTGACAGAGCCCGTTAACCATCCGCCCGACAAAAGCCTCCCCCACCGGTAAATTTAAAGATTTACCCTTATTATAAACCTCGTCCCCGGCGCGGATCGAAGTTGCATCGCCTAAGACCAGGATCTGGACTTTATCTTCGGTAAACCCCATAACCAGGCCCCAGATGCCATTAGCAAACTCCACAATCTGGCCGTTCACGCAAGAAGGAAGCCCTGAGGCCATAATAATAAATTTACGCACCGATTTGACTTTGCCGACTTCCCTTACTTCAAACTTCAAAGCTGTCTCCCATCTTATTATTCATAAGCTGCGGATTATTTTGCAACCTTGGCCTGCTCCTCAATCTTGTTCTTCAGGCTTCCGTCCAGAACCAGGCTTCCTATACTAATGATCAAGCCGGCAACTACCCGGCTTTCAGTCTCCTCTTTTAATTGGGCATCATAACCCAACACATCGTTTATTTTCCTGGATAAACTCTTACGCTGCTCATCAGTTAAGGAGAATGCGGAAGTAATCTTGACCTCACTGATATCGCTTGGGAATTGCAGATGTTTTAACTGGCTAAACCCGTCTTCCAGCAGCTCTTTTACCCAGTAAAGATGCACCTCCTGCCTGAATTTCTCAGGCAAGGTCACCTGCATTAATTCGCAGGCTTTATTTATCGCTTCTTTTTCAATCCTGGTTTCCAGTTCGGAAATAAGCGCCTGGCGGGACTTGTCTGCCTGCTGGATGATCGTATCGCTTTGAGAGCGCGCCTGGTTTAAAATCAGATCCCTTTGGCTTTCCAGGTCTTTAATGTTTTGCGTTCTTAGCCTCTCTGCTTCCTGTTGAGCATCCCTGATAATATTCTGTGATTTTTCTTTTGCTTCCTCAAGCTGTTGATTAAGTTTTTGTTCTTTCTGGGAATAATCATGGCTTAATTCCTCAAGGTGTTTTGTGGCATCGGTAACATTTTTAGTCAATACGCGGCGCAACAAAAATATCAACCCGCCAAAAATAAGAAGCTGAAACAAGATTAAAGAAACAATAAGCATGTCTGGCCTTTCGTTTAAGAGGAACTAAAAAGTTGAAAAACGATCAACATGGCGATAATCGCCAAAGACTGGGCAAAAACCAAGGCGATGATCATCGCAGTAAAAATCTTGGGAGCGCTGGAGGGGTTTCTGCCTAAGGCGCTGATACTGGAAAAAGTACCGGCAGCAAAAACCGCGCAAGGCCCCAAAATACACAGGCAAAAAATTAAAACCAGCGACAGGTTACGGCTCATTTTTCTTCTACAATTATAGTTACTTTATTCTGATCTACTTTGGCAATCCCCCTTTTTACGGGAAAACTCTGCTCATCGATAAATAATTTTCCGGAAATTAAACGGCTAAGGATCCGTTTATGAAAAGGCAAAATTTCAAATACACCCGCTTCACCCGGCAAGATAACACTTTTAGCCTGCCCTTCAAAAATAACCTCCCTTGGGCTTAAGAGAATCACATCAAAAAACATTTATTCTTTCATTGTTGGCTGGTTTCTTTACTCTCCTGCTCTTCCTTTAAATCAGATTCCGGAAAGGCGGATTCTTTAGCGGACAAAAGCTCTTCGCGGGTCAGCCGTGCCTGGCGGTGCCAGGTAAAGAAAAGTACAGCCGTTAAGAGGCCGATAAAGATAATAATGACAAAGACCAATATCCAGGTCATTGTCTTAGTGGGTTCATCCGCCTTTATCCTGGTTTTAGACAACATTTCAGGAGAAGCGGGGCCTCCGGCAGTAACCAGGATCTTCTCCATCCGGCCGATATCTTCTTTAATCTGATCTAAGGTAAGCAGGTTCTGACGATAAACGCCTATATGTTGTTCACGATTGATTGAATCGTCTTTTTGAGAAACAGCTATCTCATTTAAGCGCGGGTAGATAGTATCGGCTATCTCTTTTCCCTTTTCATAATACGGGGTTTTCTGTAATTTATCCATAATATTGTCCACGCGCTTTCTTAGGCTATCGAGTTGTTTATCCTGAACGACCCAGATATCTTCAACCTCTACTTCATAAACTTTAACTTCTCCGGGCAAAAGTTCAAATTCCGGTTTATGCATATAGTAAATAGACTTTTCAGAGTTATATTCCAAATCCAACCCGCCGGTATCCATAATATCCTTAGGCCTTACTTCCGAGGGTAAATTATATTTAACTTCTACCCTCTGTGTCTTGATTTTAGAAGGGTTCATCGCCACAATGCGGAATTTTACGCTACCCGGTTGAAGAGAGGTGGAAATAATCGGGGCATCTACACCGCCGAATTTTGCCTCAAAGAGTTGCATTAAAATATCAATAACTGAATTAATTGCCTCGGTTTTACTGCGCATATCTTTAACAGTTGGAGATTTACTGATGGCTTGTTCCAATAATATGCTCAAGTCATAACCTTCATCGCCAGCTAATTTTTTTACCCTGTCCGAGATTTCATTCAAAGAGCTGGTTAAACGTTCGGAAGGCCCCTCTTTTGCTATAGCTTCAGGCAACTTATCTATCGATTCTTTAAGGCTCTTCAAGGTAAGAGGAATATTCGTATTATCTCCGGAAACCAAAACTGCCTCCACCGTCTTAATCGCATCCAATGCCTTCTTGGCTGCCCGTTCCGCCTCCGGAGCAGCTGCAGCTAAACCGGCTACCGTAGTAATCCCCATACTCTCCACCATTCCTGAACCGGAAACCATGCCACCGGTACTCTGCTCGGTAATCACATAAGTATAAGCCTTACCTGCAGTAAACCGGCCATCTGCTTTAAACTCATAGGTATAAAGCCCCTGGCCGTTAGTGTCCTTTAAGATTATATTATTTACGATGGTTTTATTATCCCAACTATAGATAACTAATATAGGGAATAATCCTGGCTGGCCTTGGCAAGATAAAGTAATCATATCGTCGCTTAATGCCGGATCGGGAGAAACGGAGGCCTTCCAGGAGAATTTTTTCGCAGTTGCTTCAAGGGTCTTGCCGGCGGAAACCGCCTGATCTGCGCCTGATTGCAATTTGGTAATCGCATCATTGGTTTTGGTTTCAAAGCTGCTCAAGCTCGTCTGTATCGAAGCCTTCATTTCATCGGTTTTCTGAGTAATAATATTGGTCTGCTCAGTCATCTTGGTATTGATAGTCGTTGTTTGTTGAGCCAAGGTTGCCTGTAACTCTGTATTCACCTGAGATAAAGGCTTATCCAGAACAGAATTAATCGTTGTCTGCATGTCTTCGAGCCGCTTTGCGGCGGTAATTTCAAATGAGCCGGGTGTCTTGAATTTTGCGCCTGAAGCATTAGTGATTTGGGTAATAATAGTATAAACTTTACCCGCTGCCAAACCGGAAGGCGTCCAATTCAGGTTAAAAAAACCAGCTGCACTGGGCGTAGTTGAAGTTAATGTTTTAATCAAAACACCAGCATCATAAATATCAACATTAACGGAAACAGCTCCGGGAACCACACTTCCATCTCTTTCCAGCCATGAGCTTACATCCAGCCTATCGCTTGTGGAATTATACGCAAATTCCGAATACGCGCGCCATATGTGTATAACTGTTGTTTCCATATATAAGGTAAATGTCTGGTCGGAATTAGCTACGTAATTTTGGGCTTTATCGCCGTAGCCGGAGCAGGACCAGGTGGCAGTCCATAACCCATATTTGGTTTGATGCGTCACAGGCGAAGTCTGCCCGGCTGTCTGCCAGTTCAGCGTAGTTAAACTAGCCGTATCTTTTTCAACCACGGAAAGATTGGTCAATTGCTCATTGGTGAGAAGGTCTTTTAGGATCCAGGTTATCGTATAATAATCTATTTTAAAATCGGCAGCCGATACCGCGTTGACGGTATCATCGGTTGCATCCAGGACCCTGACCCTCACCGTGGTTGAACGGTCGTCGGGAATCGTCCAGTTATATGCATTTGTGTTGGGAGTCGAAGCGACAATGGTATTTATATTTGAAACAAAATTATCCTTAGAATACTGCAGTTTTACATTGGCTACGGTTCCGGTTGTAGTCCAGGTTATCGCGTGGATCTCATTGGTAACCCAGCGTTCCGCGCCGTTAGGGCTGGTTAAAACAAAATTACCTCTTATCTTAAAATTAGCAGCGGAGATGCTGAATACTGTATTGTCATTTGGGTCTTCAATTTTTACCCGCGCTGTCTGAGAAACTGTATCGGGAACTGTCCAGGCGTAAGAATAATTACCGCCGCCGCCAACACCATTTGGCACAGAAGCACTAATAACATTAGGAAAGGTCGCTCCTGAATCCGTAGAATAACTCAATTTAACAAAAGGAATAGTCCCGCCCCAGCTCCAGTTTATGCTTTGCGCGCTTCCTACAATCCAGGCTTCTCCTCCAATAGGAGAAGTAAGGGTAAAATAACCCTGAATACGGAAATTGGCATTAGAGATACCATAAACCGTTGCATCCGCCGTGTTGGTTATACGTATACGGGCAGAAGCCGTAGGAGTATCGGGTATAAGCCAAGCGTAAGTATTGGTATTTGCAACCGAAGCAATAATCGTGTTGGGATAAGTTGCGCCGGCGTCGGTAGAGTATTCCAATTTTACGGTTGGAATTGTTCCGGTCGTACTCCAGGTTATATTATTGCTCTGGTTAATCCGCCATAACTCTCCGCCATTAGGAGAAGTTATTGCTAATGCTCCGCGGATTTTAAAATTAAGGTCGGAAGCGTCAAAGGCATCCGTATCAGTAGTGCTCATTACCCTTACTCTAACGGCCGTAGAAATAGCGTCGGGTAGTATCCAGGAATATGTACCTGTATTAAGAGTAGATGCCGTTATCACTCCGGGATAAGTTAAGCCCCCATCCGTCGAATAATCAAGTTTCACATTGGCAACGGTTCCGACAGTGCTCCAGGTTATATTTTGGGAAGTTCCCACGGTCCAGACCTCGCCGCCGTTGGGGGAGATAACCGTAAATTTAGCCCTTATTTTAGCATTGGCGTCTGAAACATCATTTGCAGTAGCATCGGCCAAATCCGAAATTCTCATTTTAAACTGGGCGCTGATTGTATCCGGCACAATCCAGGCATAAGAGCCGGTATTGGCCGTAGCTGCTATTATATTAGGATAGGTCGCTCCTCCATTGGTAGAATATTCCAACTTTACATTAGGCACTGTCCCTGCCCAGGTCCAGGTTATATTCTGCGCGCTGCCCACATCCCATTTTTCTGCGCCGTTAGGCACAGTTACCGTAAACCTGGCGGTAATCCTAAAATCGACACTAGAATCCTTATATGCGCCTATATCATTGGGGTCGGATACACGGACCCTTACAGTATTGGAAATTGCATCCGGTATGGTCCAGGCGTAACTTCCCGTAGCCGGAGCAGAAGCGGCAATTAATTGTTTATCGGTTAAGAAACCATCGCGTGAATACTCTAATTTCACTCCCGCTAATGTTCCCACCGTAGTCCAGGTGATATTCTGGACGGTCCCTACCAGCCACTGCTGGCCGCCGTTAGGAGAAGTTAAAGTAAAAGTGGTGCGGATTCTAAAATTGGCGTTGGAAGCAGCGTAGGATGTAGCATCCATCGCATTACTCACCCTCACCCTTACAGAACCGGAAACGTTATCCGGAACCGTCCAGGCATAAGTCCCTAAATTAGCGGTGGAAGTGGTAATCGTATATGGAAACGTTACTCCACCATCTCCAGAGTAATCCAACTTTACAAAACCTACGGTTCCCTGAGTGGACCAAGAAATAGTTTGACTGCTTCCTACCAGCCAAATCTCTCCGCCGTTAGGAGAAATAATACTAAAACCGGCCTGAATCTTAAAATTGGCGGCGGAAATACTGTTTACTGTGGCATCATTAACATCAGAAACACGCGCCTTCACCGTCGTAGAGATATTATCCGGTATGGTCCAGGAATAACTGCCGGTATTAGCCGTCGAGGCGATAATAGGGGCATAAAGAGTTCCACCGTCGGTAGAAAATTCTAATTTTACAAAAGGGATTGAACCCACCCTATTCCAAGTAATCGTCCTCACCGAGCCCACAGTCCATTGTTCCCCGCCGTTAGGGGCGGTAATCGTCAAAGAACCCTGAATCTTAAAGTTTGTGCTGGAAGCAGCCATGGCAGTAGCATCGTTCACATCAGAAACCCTTACTCTTGCCGCAGTAGTAATGACGTCGGGCACTGTCCAGGCATAAGTGCCGCTGTTTAACAGCGAAGCAATAATGACATTTGGATAAGTAGTGCCGGAATCGGTAGAATATTCCAATTTTACATTGGCTACTGTTCCAAAAGTGGTCCAGGTGATATTCTGCGTACTTCCCACTACCCAGGCCTGGCCGCCGCTGGGGTTAGTTAAGGTAAAACCGGCTCTTATTTTAAAGTTTCCGGCAGAAGCGCCAAAAGCATCAACATCCGAAGCATCGGAAACTTTTACCCTTACAGTAGTAGAGATGGCATCCGGAACCACCCAGGCATAGGAATTAGTATTAGGCGTAGTAGCAGTAATTATATTCGGATAAGTAGTGCCGCCGTTAGTAGAATATTCTAGCTTGGCATTAGCCACTGTTCCGGCTGTGGTCCAGGTAATATTCTGGCTGGAACCGACCACGAAAACTTCTCCTCCAACGGGAAAAGTAACGTTAAAGCCGCCCATTATCTTAAAGTTAAGATCAGAAACATCAAAACTTCCGGGATCCGCGGCATTAGAAACACGCACTTTACAAGCGGAAGAAATATTATTAGGAATTGTCCAGTTATAAGAACCAAGATTAGGGGTAGAAGCAACAATCACGTTTCCTACAGGATATGTTGCGCCACCGTCGGTGGAATACTCTAATTTGACATTAGCGATAGTACCAAAAGTAGTCCAGGTAATCGTCCGGGATGTGCCTACCGACCATTTTTCACCGCCATTAGGGCTGGTTAAGGTAAAGCCGCCGCGGATAATAAAGTTATTATTGGAATCATCGAATACCGTAGTATCCACGGTATTGGTAATTTTCACCTTTACCGTGGTGGAAATAGCATCCGGGATCGTCCAGCTATAGGTTCCTAAAGATGCAACTAAGGAAGCAGCAATCAGATTTCCTACAGGATAGGTGAGGCCGCCGTCGGTGGAATACTCTATCTTTACATTTGCTATACTTCCTACTTTGGTCCAGGTAATATTCTGCAGAGTTCCCACCACCCAGGCCTCGCCTCCGTTAGGAGCGCTAACGACAATGTTTCCTCTTATCTTAAAATTGGCAGCGGAGGCAGTTGTGGCATCGGGATCGGTAACATCGGTAATCTTTACTCTTAAAGTAGTGCCGATATTATCAGGGATAGTCCAGGAATACGAGCCTGTATTCGGCGTAGTAAGGACAATCGAGTTGGGATAGGTTGAGCCGCCATCAATGGAATATTCCAATTTTACATTAGCGATCGAACCCAGAGTAGTCCAGCTAATGTTACGCGTCTCCCCCACTATCCAGACCTCTCCGCCATTAGGGCTGCTGAGAGTAAATGCCCCGTGAATTTTAAAATTCGCATTCGAAGCTTTTGAAACAGTGGAATCGGAAACATCGGATATTTTTACCCGACAGGCTGTGCTGGGGGTATTTGGCACTGTCCAGCTATAACTAAGGCTGGCTGCCGGCGTAGTAGCTATAATCACATAAGGATAGCTGGCCCCTCCATCAATAGAATATTCCAATTTCGCGTTAAGAATAGAACCGGTCTTTGTCCAGGTGATTGGTTGGATTGCCCCAATTGCCCACGATTCGCCGCCGTTAGGAGAAGTAACGCTAAAGGATCCGGCAATCTTAAAGTTTACCAGGGATACCGCAAAAACAGAGGGATCGGAAACATCCGAAATTTTCACTCTTACAGTAGAAGACATATTGTCCGGTATTGTCCAGGTGTAACTGCCTAAACCGGCGGGGATAGAGGCAGTAATAAGATTTCCTGCAGGATAAGTAACGCCTCCATCGGTAGAATACTCTAACTTGGCATTGGCGATGGAGCCGGTCTTTGTCCAAGTGATATTCTGGGCAGCGCCGACAATCCAAATTTCACCGCCGGCAGGCGAAGTTACGGTAAATGAACCGGCAATCTTAAAGTTCGCAGTAGATGCCGTAAAAACAGTGGCATCGGAAACATTGGTAATTTTTACCCTTACTTGTGTTCCAATCGTATCGGGGACGGTCCAGGCGTAAGAACCGGCAGCCGCCGGAGTTGAAAGAGTAATCAAATTAAGATAACTTAATCCGCCGTCGGTTGAATACTCCAGTTTTACATTGGCAATGGAACCGGTGCGGCTCCAGGTGATATTCTTTACAGACGCCACTGCCCAGACCTCGCCGCCGACGGGGGAAGTAATCGCTAATGAACCCTTTATTTCAAAATTGGCAGCCGAAGAAGAACTAACAGTGCTGTCTAACACATTAGTAATCCTAACCCGTAAAGAAACTCCTATGGCATCGGCAACGGTCCAGGCGTAAGCGCCAAGCGTAGCATCGGTCGAAGCAACAATAACATTGGGATAAGTCAAGCCCCCGTCGGTTGAGTATTCTAACTTTGCATTGGCGATGGAGCCGGTCTTTGTCCAAGTGATATTACGGCTCTCACCTACTTTCCAAACTTCGCCGCCATTAGGTATTGTTATAGTCAACGATCCTTTAACCGTGAAATTGGCAGCAGAGGCCGAAAACACTCCGGCATCCGCTGCATCGGAAATCTTGACTCTTAAAGCAATACCAATAACATCCGGTATTGTCCAGGCATAAGTTAAGCCGGTGGCAGGGGTTGAAGCAATAATTGTATTGGGATAAGTTAAACCTCCGTCGGTGGAGTATTCCAGTTTTGCATTGGCGATAGAACCGGTCTTGGTCCAAGTGATATTGCGGCTTTGCCCAACAATCCAGACCTCAGCGCCGACAGGCGAAGTCAGGGTGAATGAACCGCGGATCCTAAAGTTTGCGGCCGAAGCACTAAAGACCGTACTATCTGCAGTATTGGTAACTTTTACGCGCACTGTAGTAGAAGGCACATCCGGGATTAACCAGGAATAAGGCGTGCCAATAGTGGCATCTACGGAAGCAACAATGAGGTTAGGATAAGTCAAGCCGCCGTCGGTTGAGTATTCTAACTTAACATTGGCGATGGTGCCTGTTTTTGTCCAGGTGATATTTTGCGATGTTCCTATTGCCCAGGATTCTCCTCCAACAGGCGCAGTTAAAGTCAAAGAACCGGAAATCTTAAAATTAGCAGCCGAAGCGGCAAATACTGCGGTATCTGCTATATTTGTAATCTTAACTCTGACAGTATTAGAAATAGCATCGGGAATAGTCCAGGAATAACTCCCTGCCGCCGCAGGCGTAGATAAAACAATGGTGCTTGGGTAAGTTACACCGCCGTCAGTGGAATACTCTATCTTTACATTAGCGATTGAACCGGACTTTGTCCAGGTGATAGGCTGAATACTTCCTACCTTCCAGACCTCGCCGCCGACGGGTGAAGTAATCGCCAATGAACCCTTTATTTCAAAATTGGCGGCCGAAGCCTTAAAAACCGCGGCATCCGCAACATTTGTGATTTTTACACGTAAATTTATGCCGATAGCATCCGGCACGGTCCAGGCATAGATCCCTAAAGTCGCATCAGTCGAAGCAATAATAAGGTTAGGATAAGTTAAGCCTGCGTCGGTGGAATACTCCAATTTCACATTGGCAATGGTGCCTGTCTTTGTCCAGGTAATATTACGGCTCTCCCCTACTTTCCAGACTTCCCCGCCGTTGGGAGCAGTTACGGCCAATGAACCTCTTATGGTAAAGTTAGCGGCAGAAACACTAATAACTGTAGCATTTGAAGTATCGGTAATTCTTACTTTAAGGGTGGTGCCGATGGCATCCGGTATTATCCAGGCGTAACTTAAAGTATTAGCGGGCGTAGAGGCAACGATTAAAACAGTCTGCAGTTCGTCTAAAAAGCCATTTTTGGAATATTCCAGCTTTACATTAGCAATCGAACCGGTCTTTGTCCAGGTAATGTTGTTCGTATTATTTACTATCCAAACTTCGCCGCCGGCAGGAGCGATAACTGTTAGAGAACCCTTAATGGTAAAATTAGCGGCCGAAGTCTTTAAGACCGTGGAATCCGAAACATTACTGATGCGGATTTTCACCGTATTGCTGATTGCATCGGGGACTGTCCAGGTATATGCGCCCGTATTAGGCGTAGAGGCAACGATTAAAACAGTCTGCAGTTCATCGAAGAAGCCATTAGTGGAATATTCCAGCTTTACATTAGCAATCGTTCCGACAGTCGTCCAGGTAATATTCTGGACATTCCCTACCACCCATTGTTCCCCCCCATTAGGCGCAGTAATTGCCAAAGCCCCGCGTATCTTAAAGTTATTACTGGAAACACCAAAAGCTTGAGCATTATTAACATCGCTTACTTTAACTTTCAGTGTAGCAGAAATAACATCCGGTATAGTCCAGGCATAGCTTCCCGCATTAAGCGTAGAAACAACAATGGTATTAGGATAAGTTACTCCTCCGTCGGTAGAATATTCAAGCTTTACATTAGCCACGCTTCCGGCAGTAGTCCAAGTAATGTTCCTGGATTCACCTACTGTCCAGACTTCGCCGCCGGCAGGAGCGGTAATGGTAAATCCACCGCGAATAGCGAAATTAGCAGCCGAAGCGGCAAATACCGTGGCATCAGTGGCATCTGAAATTTTCAATTTACAAGTCGTAGAAACTGCATCCGGTATTGTCCAGGAATAACTTAAGCTAGCGGCAGGGGTTGAGGCAACAATTATATTGGGATAGCTAGTTCCACCGTTGGTCGAATACTCCAG
Source organism: Candidatus Omnitrophota bacterium (assembly GCA_028716245.1). Lineage (NCBI taxonomy): Bacteria > Pseudomonadati > Candidatus Omnitrophota > Candidatus Omnitrophota bacterium. Next base: position 472,318 of record JAQUQW010000001.1, read on the forward strand.
TTTCGCATTGACAACCGAACCAACTTTGCTCCAGGTAACAGTTTGGATTGTTCCTACTGTCCATTGCTCTGTGCCGTTGGGAG
>JAQUQW010000001.1:472500-649478 GCA_028716245.1 Candidatus Omnitrophota bacterium
AAGTCTGCAGCTCATCAATAAAAGCGTCGGTGGAGTATTCTAATTTTACATTGGCAATCGAGCCTACCTTGGTCCAGGTGATGTTTTGCGTGGAATTTATCGGCCAGGCCTCGCCGCCGTTGGGAGCGGTAATCGTTAAAGAACCTCTGATTTTAAAATTGGCGGCAGAGGTTTTAAAGGCATTAGCATTGGCAACATCCGAGACCTTTATCCTGGCGCTGGTAGTTATGTTATCGGGAACCGTCCAGGCATACGCGCCGGTATTGGGCGTAGTGGCAATAATAACGTTGGGATAAGTAGTGCCGCCGTCGGTAGAATATTCAAGCTTTACATTAGCCACGCTTCCGGCAGTAGTCCAAGTAATGTTCCTGGATTCACCTACTGTCCAGACTTCGCCGCCGGCAGGAGCGGTAATGGTAAATCCGCCCAAAATTGTAAAATTAGCACCCGAAGCAGAAAATACCGTGGCGTCGGAAGCATCGGAGATCTTTACTTTAACTTGTATGCCTATAGCATCGGGAATGGTCCAGGCATAACTTAAACCCGCCGCTGGGGTTGAGGCAATGATTATATTGGGATAGCTAGTTCCACCGTTGGTCGAATACTCCAGTTTCGCATTGACAACCGAACCAACTTTGCTCCAGGTAACAGTTTGGATTGTTCCTACTGTCCATTGCTCTGTGCCGTTGGGAGCGGTGAGAGTAAAACCGCCTGTAATCTTAAAGTTCGTAGCCGACCTATTTGTAACCGTAGCATCAGCAGTATTAGTAATTCTCACCTTGACCGTAGAGGATATGGCATCAGGTATTGTCCAGGCATATTTGTAAGTACCGGCAGGTGTTCCGGTGGCATCCGTAGAAGCAACAATTACTACTGTAGCTAACTCATCCACAAAGGCATTGGTAGAGTATTCCAATTTTACCGTCGAGATAGTTCCTGTCTTTGTCCAGGCGATATCATGGACACTTCCAACTACCCAAGCTTCCCCGCCGGCAGGCGAGGTTATAGCCAATGAACCTTTAATGTTAAAGTTAGCGGCGGAGGCGATAAAAACCGTGGCATCTGAGGCATCAGTTATCCTGACCCTTAATTGAATGCCTATAGCATCGGGAATGGTCCAGGCATAGGTTCCGGTGACTGCGGAAGTTGAAGCAATAATAACATTGGGATAAGTTACGCCTGCATCAGTTGAGTATTCTAATTTAACATTGGCAATTGAACCAGTTCTGGTCCAGCTTATGTTTTGCGATTGGCCCACAATCCAGGTCTCCGCGCCATTAGGTGAGGTAATGGCTAGTTTTCCTTTAATAGTAAATGCGCCGGTAGAAACAGAAGTGACCGTTGCATTCGCCGCATCAGAAATCCTTACCTTAAGATTAGTCCCGATGGCATCCGGAACTGTCCAGGCATAGGTTAAAGGCGAAGCCAAGGTAGAGGCAGTAATTACCGTAGTCTGCAGTTCATTTAAGAAACCATTAGTCGAGTATTCTAATTTTACGTTGGCAAAGGAACCGGTCCTGGTCCAGGTGATATTTCTGTTTTCGCCGACAATCCAAGTCTCGCCTCCCACAGGGCTGGTTAAGGTAACTGAACCTTTAATGCTAAAGTTGGCTGCTGAGGCGGCAAACACGCTGGCGTCTCCGGCATCGGTAACTTTAACCCGAAGCTGTGTACCTATGGCATCGGGTATGGTCCAGGAATAAGTTAAGGTAGCGGCAGGGGTTGAAGCAATGATGATATTTCCTACAGGATAGGTTATGCCTCCATCAGTAGAATACCTTAATTCTACGTTAGAGATAGAGCCGAACTTGGTCCAGGTAATGTTATTGGTTGCCCCGACCACCCAGACCTCCCCGCCGTTGGGGGCGCTAATCCAAAGGCTTCCTTTAATACTAAAATTACTGATAGATTTAGAAAGAACTGTAGAATCCGAAACATCGCTGATGCGCACCTTAACAGTTGCCGAGGGCTTATCCGGTATAAGCCAAGAATATGGCGTGCCGGTAGTGGCACTGACCGAAGCCGCAATTAAAAAAGTCTGCAGCTCATCAATAAAAGCGTCGGTGGAGTATTCTAATTTTACATTGGCAATCGAGCCTACCTTGGTCCAGGTGATGTTTTGCGTGGAATTTATCGGCCAGGCCTCGCCGCCGTTGGGAGCAACTACAGTTAAATCTCCCCTGATTTTAAAATAAGCGTTAGAAACATCATTTACTGCCGCATCACTTGCGTCGGAAGCCCTGACCAGACAAGTAGGCGATATAGTATCCGGGATTGTCCAGAGATAACTTAAAGCTGCTGCCGGCGTAGAAGCAATAATAACATAAGGATAAGTTGTGCCGCCGTCAGTGGAATACTCCAATTTTATATTGGTAACTGTCCCTCCCATTGACCAGGCGATACTCTGGGTAGAGTTTACCTTCCACACCTCTCCGCCGTTAGGAGAAACTACAGTAAGAGTAGGCCTGATGGTAAAATCAGCCGCAGAAGCGCTGGTAACGGTAGAATCTCCCGTATCCGTGATACGCACTCTTGCCTGCGCCGTATGGCCATCAGGAATAGTCCAGGAATAGCTTCCCGAGGCGGCTAAGGTTGAAGCAATAATAAGGTTCGGATAAGTAACTCCTCCGTCGGTAGAATACTCCAGCTTCACATTGGCAATTGCCCCGGTAGTTGACCAAGTAATACTTTGCACGGAATTCACATTCCAAGCCTGGCCGCCGTTAGGAGCGGTCAAGTTAACGCTACCCCTAATCCTGAAATTAAGGTCAGAGGCATCATTTACCGTAGAATCCGCAATACTGGTAATTTTAACCTTAGCCTGGGTAGTCGGGTTATTCGGGATTGGCCAGGAATATGTTAAAAGCGCGCTATCTACGGAGGCGGTAATTGTATTAGGATAAGTAGTTCCTCCGTCGGTGGAATATTCCAACTTGGCATTGCCCACTGTGCCGGTCTTGGTCCAGATAATATTAGTTGCCGAACCTCCAATAACCAGCACTTCTCCGCCGTTGGGGGCGGTTATCGTAAGCGAACCTTTGATGGTAAATACAGCAGTGGATTCGGCTGAAATAACAGGATAAAGTAAACTATAAATCTTTACTTTCAGGTTCGTCCCTATTTTGTCGGGAATTGCCCAAGTATAAGTCAGGTTATCCGCCGGAAGCAATGCAATGATAACATTTGCGGGGTCAGGATATGTTGCGCCGCCGTCGGTAGAGTATAAGATTTTCACGTTGCCTAAACTACCGGTCTTGGTCCAGGTAATATTGGCATTCTGGCCTACAATCAAAGCTTGTCCGCCGGAAGGATAGGTGAGAGTTATTGAACCGTTAACTGTAAAATTGGCAGTTGAATTTCCAAATACTGCTGCGTCACTGAAATTAGCTACTTTTATCCTGACCTGGCTGCCGATTATATCCGGGACTGTCCAGGAATAAGTATTGGCATTGGTTACCGCGGTCGCGATAGTGGCAGGATAAGTTACTCCTGCGTCGGTAGAATAGTAAAGATTTACCTGGGGAATAGTCCCATAGCTATTCCAGAGGATATTGTAAGCTGTGCCGACAACAAAAGTCTCTGCGCCGTTAGGATATGTAACTATGATTTTACCTTTAATGGTAAAGGTGGCAGCGGAAACAGTGGAAACAGTGGCGTCAGAAACATCCGTAATTTTAACTTTTAAGCTAGTGCCTATGGCATCGGGTATCGTCCAGGTGTAACTGCCTACAGCCGCGGGCGTAGAAGCGATAATAATATTAGGATAAGTGGTTCCTCCGTCGGTGGAATATCCCAGCTTCACATTGGCAATTGAGCCGGCCTTGGTCCAGGTGATATTTTTGGATGCGCCAACCTCCCAGGCCTCGCCTCCGTTAGGAATACTGAGGAATAACTTTCCCTTGATCGTAAAGTTGGCATTGGAATCGTCAAAAACATTGCCCGGGTCGCTTAAAAGCAAAACCCTCACCCTTAGCTGGGTGCCGATGGCATCCGGGACGGTCCAGGCGTATGGAGTTGCCGTGCTAAGGACTCCGGTAGCAATCACATTACCCACCGGATAAGTCAAGCCGCCATCAATGGAATACCTTAACTCCACATTGCCTAAAGTACCGGTCTTAGTCCAGGTAATATTTGTAGAATCACCTACATAGAAAGTTTCTCCGCCATTAGGGGCGGTCACAGTAAGAGAGCCTCTTATGGTAAATACCGCGGCAGATTCACCGGTTACCGTGCTGTCTGTAATACTAATAATTTTGACTTTTAGGTTAGTGCCGATGGCATCCGGCACTGTCCAAGCATAAGTTCCCAAACTAGCCGCTACTCCGCCTAAAGGAGTAATCTTATTACCGGCAGGATAGGTTGTGCCTCCATCCGTTGAATAATAAATATCGACATTGCCTATACTTCCATAAGGCGTCCAGGTAATATTCTGGGTTGCGCCAACAGTCCAAGCCTCCCCGCCGTTGGGCGAAGTTAGAATTATCCGTCCTTTTACCGTAAAGTTTGCCGCGGATGCAGCGTAAACCGTACTATCGTAAAAACTCTCTACCTTGACCCTAGTCTGAGTACCGATAGCATCCGGCACTGTCCAGCTCCAGGCATTCACATTGGTTGCCGCGCTCACTATAGTAGACGAGTATAGGGCACCGCCGTTAGTAGAATAATAAAGATTAACTTTGTCAACTGTTCCATATGTTGTCCAGGTAATATTCTGAGATATACCCACATACCAGGTTTCGCCGCCGGAAGGCGCGTTAAGGGCGAACCTTCCGATAATGGAAAAAGTCCCGGTGGAAACATTATTAATGGATGCGTCGATAAGAGAAGTTATTTTAATCTTTACCTGATTTCCGATAGCATCGGGAATAGTCCAGGGATAAGTTAATGCTGCGGAATCAACCAGGGCCGTAATTGCGTAAGGATAAGCATCCAGGCCGCCGTTTTTAGAATAATCCAATCTTACATTACCCAGGCTGGCGCCATTCCTGATCCAGGTAATTGGCTGGCTGGTGCCGACTCCCCACTTTTCCACTCCGGAAGGAGAAGTGATGGTCAAACTACCCTTAATAGAAAAATTGCTGGTGGAAGTGCTATAGACTGTACTATCGCTTACCAGACATACCTTAACTCTGAGCTGGGTGCCGATGGCATCCGGGATGGTCCAATTGTATGGAGTGCCGGTGACCGGATCAAGGCCGCTGACAATCGTATTTGCAATAGGATAAGTTGTGCCTCCGTCGGTAGAATAAATTAATTGCACGTTTCCTATGGTTCCTTGCTTGGTCCAGGTAATAGTTGTAGTAGCGCCTACAGAAAATGACTGGCCTCCGGTCGGAGCGGTTAAAGTCAAAGAACCCTTGATAGCGAAGTTTGCGGTGGAAACACCAAATACATTACTCGGGTCAGAGATTAATTCTACTCTTACCTTGGCAGTGCTGGAGATATTATCAGGTATGGGATTCCAGGTATAATTCAAGGCCGAAGCCGATATACCGCTAGCAATTGTATTAGGGAAAGTTACTCCTCCGTCGGTCGAATATTTAATATTGACATTTCCCAATGTCCCATATTTCTGCCAGGTAATAATCTGTGAAGAAGCTACCGGATATACTTCTCCGCCGTTAGGCGCGGTAACCGTGATTTTACCTTTGATCTTGAAATTATTAGTTGACTGATTATTTATACCCGGATTAAGCACGTCGCTTATCCTTACTTTACACGTATCGCTGATTGCGTCGGGTATTGTCCAGGCGTAACTCAAGCTGGCCGCAGAAGTAGATGCAATTATGGTGTTACCCGCAGGGTAGGTTGTCCCGCCATCAGTAGAATATTCTATCTTGACATTTGCTATAGAGCCGCCGATAGTCCAGGTAATGTTATGGCTTTCTCCTACCAGCCAGACTTCGGTTCCTGCATCCGGGCTGGTTACTTTAATGGAGTTAACAATGTTAAAATTCGCCGGAGAAGTATTGCTTACCTGCAGGTCTGCCGACTGGTCACTGACTATCTTAACTCTGGCTTGCGTACTTAGTCCGGCTACCGGCACTGTCCAGGCGTAACTTCCGGTAGTTGTTCCTGCCGGCTGGGCTGTGGCGATAGTATTTGCATAACCATCGCCGCCGCTATTAGTAGAATAATATAATGAGACCGTAGCGAATGTACCGGCCTTATTCCAGGTTATATTTTGCGAAGTCAAAGTAGGCCAGGTCTCCCCGCCTATAGGAGCGGTTAAGGTTAATTTACCTTTAATGTAGAAATTCGCCGGTGAAGAAGAAGAAACTGTGGAATCGCTGTCTAAGACAACCTGGATGCGCCGGTTGTTCCCTATCTGATCGGGTATAGGATTCCAGTTATAAGTGCCGCCTGTTCCGCTGCCCGCAGCCACCGTCGCAACAATAATAGGGTAAGTCACACCACCGTCGGTAGAAAGCTTTATCTTTAATGTGCCCGGGGCTATGCCGTTTAAGTTACCTGTATTATTCCAGGTTATATTATTCGTTGCATCACCAACAAACCACACCTCCCCTCCCACGGGAGACGTTAAAGTCAAAGTCCCCTTTATCTGAAAATTGGCGTTGGAGGTATCATAGTTTCGCGCTGCCAAATCTGTATCCGTAATCTTAACCTGCAGCTGCGTGCTAATAAGGTTGGATACACCGATCGTAGCTGGTATTGTCCAGGCATAAGTATCCAGAGAAACATCGCAGCCTGTAATGATATTTAACGGAAAGGTCGCCCCGCCATCGGTAGAAAGATCAATATTCGCCTTATGGTGGCCCAAGGGGCCTGTGCCGCCTGATTCCAGAGCCGATGCGTGCTTCCAGGTAATATTCTGGGTTGAGCCTACTGTCCAGACTTCGCCTCCGTTAGGCGTCTTTATGGTCAAGGGACAAAATTCCACCGATTGGAATACGGTTGTGCTGGCTTCTATATCCGCAATAGTCATATAGTTGCGGAAAACATCGGTTGTCGTGGAGTTGTATAGGTTCGTTGCCACGCAATAATCACCCATCTCGTCGTTTTTACTGTTCTTGCTATTGCCATTTCCCCTGGTTGATTTTATCATTACTGTCCTGGTAGTATCAATTGCTGTAGGCGTTGTCGATAGGTTTACGTTATCGACTTTTACGACATAACCTGTTGCAGCGCCGGCATACCCAAAATAAGTTGAGCTGTTAAGGGTAAAAGTAGTGTTATTAATTACCATTACCGTCCAATACCCGTCATACGGAAGATAGTTATTCGCGCCGTCGCTTACAGTATGCCCGCTTATGGTAACCCTATCGCCCGTAGCTAAGGTATTGGCGGCGCTCGTGACAATCTGGGCCAGCCCGCCGTTATTGCCTGAGGAAGAAATAGTCCAGGAGTTTACGGAGTTCAGTGGATAATTAAAAGAATTTGCCTGATAAAAGTTTGACGGGTTGGTCAAATTCACTACATAATAGCGCATACTTACATCGGTATTGGCGTTACCGCTGGATAAATAGCGGGTAAACTGAATATTTGTATAAGGGGATGACCCGGTAAATTCCGCCGCGGGTAAATAGTTCTTTTCAAAGCTTGAGTCAGTAGTTCCCGTGCGGAAAGTAAAATAGTTAAAAAGTAAAGGATTGGTCACTCCGGTAATAGCCTGATTAACTGTTTGCGGGGTTGCCGCGACTGCCGGCAAACTCGCTGTACCGGTCTGAACCGTGGCATCGGTCAAAAATTCAATAATCTGCCAGGTAATCTGAACCGTCTTTGTGCTGGTGGCGCTATAACGGTCTAATTGCAATTTCTGATCCGGAGCTTCTGTAATAAACGAAGGCAAAAGGAATAACTCCTGAGTAGTGGTAGTGTTTGTAAAAGGGGCTTGAGTCTGGATAATAGGAACGGCTTTAGTAAAATCCGTATCGCTGGCAAGAATGATCTTTTTCTGGATTATGCCCTGACCGATACTAGAAATACCCCGCTGCACCCTTACTCCGTCACTAAATTCAATGACCTGCCAGGCAACCGCTGCCGACGCATTAGTTACTGCTGCCCCGGCGCGGTTAATTTGAATCGTGCTGGAACTTTCAAATTGCGCGGTAAAGAAAAAATTCTGGTCATTGGTGCTGTTTCCCGGCGTATTTTGCAAAAGGATAATGGTTTTTGACATATCCACCGGCGTTATGTTTACAGACGCAGAGATATCCCAGGTATCGAAATTTACCACACCTGACTGCACCCTTTTTATCTGCGCCGCTTCGGCATGGGAGATAAAGCAAAGAAATGAAAATAAAAATCCGAACAAAACTAAAGTTTTTAAAACTCTGCGAGTTTTATTCATTCCCACTTTCTTTGGGTTCCGTAACAGGAACTTCGGGTTTTTTGGGTGCCGGTTTAAGAAAAGTAACCGTTATGCCTTTAAAGGTTTTCCCCGGACCTTCTTTAGTTTCGCTGGCAACTTCTTCATATATGACACTTACCGTATCTCCTATACCTATTTCTTCAAGCTTTTTTTTATGCACCAGCCTTATATTGCTGTCCAAGGGCACAAACATTTCTTGTTCCGCGCCCTTTGCCAGGTCACGGTTATAGACAATAGCAACTCCGTTCTTATTCACCGCGCTTACCTGTCCCTCGATTGTTTTAATGATGCTTGTCGTTTTAGGTTTTTCCTGCTTTCCTTCCTCTTGCGCAAACGAAACACAGGACCATAAAGCCATTAATCCGGCTGCCAAAGCTATAACGCATATTTTTTTGCTTTTCATCGTTTCCCCTGGTAACTTATGCTTATTTTTATATTTGCCGATTGTTTTAAATCCTTAAGCCAATTATTAAAACCCTCGTATTTTTTCTTCATCCTCACCTTTTCAAAATATGACTGTTTTAATTGCGGATATTTTGTTTCCTCTGCCGGCCTTTTCTCCAGCACCTTAAAAACACCGTAACCTTTATAAATAGGTGCAGGCGGATAAATCCTGCCAATCTCCATCTGCATCATTTTATAAACCGCGTCCTTAGGCAGTTTCCACATCTCCATTAAGAATTCCAATGCCACAAAGCCCGGGCGTTTAAAATCCTTGGGCCGCTTCTCTTTTTCCTTATCCCAGAACCGGGAATTTTTTTCTGCCTTTTGATAAAAATCCCGGGCATCCTTTAATTGATCGAACTGCACCAATTCTATAGCTAAGGTATTGTATTCATTTAAAAATTTCTGATATGCCTCTTCTGCGCTAACCTCCGGCTTGATACTCTTCATCACCTCTTTACGCAGTTTCTCAAGCTGAATAAGATACCTGATCTGATTTTCAAACAATTCCACAGGTTCATTGACCCTTTTCTTTACCCATTGGGCATAAGCCTCCCTGTCTTTCTTCCGGTCAAACTCCACCTTTTCGTCTTTAATGATCTTGGCAATCTCATTTTCAATTTCTTCCTGGCTTACGGTAATATTCCTGCGAAATGCCTCATAAGAAAGGAGTAAACCGTCCCAAACACAATCTTCTAATTCTTGAGCAGTTTGAGGTTGCGGCCCAAAACGGTTGCCAAAGACCATAATTACGCCCTTGACAAAGTAGTAATTACCTATGGGAACAGGAGCGCCAAAGAACTCACCCGCGAATTCTGTTTTCTTCTCTGCCGGCTCTGCCCCATAAACAAAATTAAAAACCAAACACACAGAGACCGCGAAACAGAAAGTTAATATTTTTTTCATAGTCATAGGAAAGATAGGTTTTTTATTGCTTTGTGGAAGATATATTTGTAAAAGAGAACCCCCGCGCCTGGCCTTTTGGCGATTGCAAACTTAATACCCCCCGCATTGCCCCACCCTCTAACTCACCTCTCCAAAATGCCATCTCGCCTTTTTCCGTAGTCTGCATCGTCTCCCAGATTATTGTACCGTTGGGCTGGACAGTAATCGTACAATTAGAGGTGGGATACCCCTTGCTGGAAAGGTTCTTTGAGCTAAGTTTACCCTCCGCAAAATTCAATACATCTGTCTCCTGTCCCGCTTTTTTTTGCCCCATTGCCGTAAGATATACAGTCCATTCCTTTGCCGCTAATGTTGTTTTTGCTTTTACCTCAGCTTCTTTGCGCACAGCCGGAGAAAGCGCAGGGGGGCTGGCCGGCTTTTTTTGAGCCGCGCAGAGCGTCTCATTTGCCATCACTAAAAGACTTAAGATCATCATGCTTATAACTATCCTTTTCATTCTTGCTCCTTTTTTGTAGTTTTTATTTTTGATATTTAATTTTTGATATCCCGATCTCACCTCCTTACTCTACAGGTTTCTTACCCTCGTATGTCTCCCAGGTAAGCAAATATTTCTTCACCCAATCAACATCTTTATCGTCGCTTTTGGCAAGCTGCAAGTAATGCCGAAAGTGCTCAACTGCCTTTTTGCGGTTTATCAGATATTCCGCATAAATATAACCTAAATTAAAATGCGCATAGGCATCTTCCGGAGTTATCTCCACGACCTTCTCAAATTCCGCAAGCGCCCTTTCATATTCCTTGTTCTTGGTATAAAAGACGCCTAAATTATAATGCATCTCTGCGGTCTCTCTAATCAACCTCTTATTCTGACGGGCTATCTCTGAGAACTTCTTGGGAAGATTATTTACTTCCTCTTCCAATCTCCTATTTTTATTTATTGCCTGAGCAATAGCCTTTTTCTGCTCTTTAACCTGCGAGGTTAACTCTTTTTTTATTTCTTCTAATTTTGTTCTTTGCGCCTTGAGCTGCTCGATTTCCTTATTTTTCAGGTTAATTTCCGCACTAATCTTTTCTTTTCCTAACTTGACCAGCTCTTTTTTCGATTTTTTTATGGTGGCGTCCTTCTTAGCCGCCTCATAGGCAAGTTTAAAATCATCCCTTTCCTTAGTTATCTGGGCCTGTAATTCCTGGTATTTTTTAAACTTCTCTTTAAGGCTCAAGTTATAATTTTGTATCTCTTGTTTTTCTTTCTGAAGTTGGCTTATCTCCAGGTTAGCTTTCTCCAGGGAAGCCGCGAGTTCATTGGCCCGGGTTTTTTCTCCCATAAGGCTCTTTGTTTGCGCCAAAACATTATCACGATCAACCTTTAATGTTTCATTTTCCTTAACAGAGGCCGTAAACTTGTTCTTTAACTCCCGATTTTCCCGGTCAAGTTTTTGATAATCCGGAGTCATGGCTTCTAATTTCTTAGATAAATCTTGCGACTTGCCGGCAAAATATATAAGGCTGGCGCTCTCACCAAAAATTAAGGCCCCTATTAAAATAATCGGTATCTTAAATTTATTCATTGTCCCCCTCTCCTTTAATTGTTGGCTTGTATTCCTTCTCTTCCTTAAGAACCGGGTATTCCCGATAAGCTTTTATTTCCTCTTCCGGCTCCGCTGGTTTAGGGTTAATTATTTTTTCCGGTATTTTCTCGGGCGGTTTAAAATCCGGCTTTTCAGTAAACGCGGGGTACTCTTTATAATCTTTCCCGGGTTTTATTTCAAACTCCCTTTCATCGCCAGTTGTCAGGGTGTCGCCACTGACAATATGTGGAGTCAACATTACCAATAATTCCGTCCTTTCGGTTTTTTTTGTGCCTGACCTAAAAAAGAAACCCAGCAGGGGAATCTTACCTAATATAGGCACCTGGTCATTGTTGGAAGTCTTTTCCTCTTTACGCAAACCTCCGATAACAATCGTCGAGCCATCCTTTACCATCACCGTTGTTTCTGCCATGGAAGAATCGATTATAGGAATCTTATTGCCCGAAGGGGTAGTCAGGGTAGAAACCACGCTGGAAACCTCCGGCTTTACTTTCATCGTCACATAACCGTCATCATTTATAGTTGGAGTCACCGAAAGCTGGATTCCCACATCCACGAAAGTTACCTCTTCGGAAACCGTGGAGGTAGTCTGGCCGGTAGTGGTAGTTGTCGTAACATAAGCCTGTTTTTCACCCACATGTATTCTGGCTTCCTGATTATTTATTACCGCTAATTTAGGGTTAGAAAGTATTTGCGTATTGCCTAATGTCTGCAGGTATTTGATCAAAACATCGAAATCCTGTTTTTTGTTTATCATACCAACATGCATCTGTCCGGGAGTAATTTTTTGACTAGTGGAAGTACTGGTGGGGTAAGCGCCGATTGTCTGCTGAGTATTTAGGAAAGCGTCCCTGGATTGCCAGGGAACCGCGGTAGTTGAAGCGGGTATTACGCTAAAAGGATAAGAACCCATGTAAGTAGCCCCGACTTTTGTGCCCAAACTAAACAACCCTTCCCAATCAATCCCGGTAGTTAACTGGTCGGATAATTTAACCTTTACGATTTTCGTATCAATTAAAACTTGTTTTGTCTTTCTATCCAAAGCCTTTACTAACATTTCAATATCCGGCATTCGTTCAGGCAACGCTTGGATAACAACCTGATTTGAACGCTCATCTACTTTTATCGAACCGACCTTCTTGGCATCCAACTGGGCCTTAAGCTGCTCTTCCACGTCTTTTACTTTACTATATTTTAAGGTAAATACCCGAACTAAATTTTTCTGCTCAAATACGGCTAAGGCATTCTCAATCTGCTTGATATTTTCCGGAGTGTCCATAATGAGGGCAGTACCGGATTCAGGTTCAACTAAAACCCTGCCTACCTCGCTCTTTAAAGTATCCAGGAGGCTAAACGCCTGTTCCGGTATCGCATATCGAAGCTTAAAGGTCTTAACCTGCCGGATATCCGCAAACTTCTTTCCGTAAAGCGCCTTATATTCTTCTTCGGTCATTACATTGTAAATTTCACCCTGCTTTGTATAAGCAAGGCCGTTAGAACGCAGGGTTATATCAAATACATCTTTAACCGGGACATTCTCCACCATAAGCGTAATCCTGCCGGTGACATTTTTAGTAGCAATAATATTTATCTCAGCTTTGGTTGCTATAAATTTTAGCGCTTCTGTTACATCAATATTACGCAGGTCCAAAGAAATCCTTCCCGTTATACCTCCGGATATAGGCAAAATTGCGGCTTGAGCCTGCCTTGAAGGAGTTTGCGCTAATTGAGAAGGGGCTTCTTCGGCAACTAAACCCCTATTCACAGAAGACATAACCAAGATAACCAGTAAAATTATATTTCTTATGGATTTCATCTTAATTCGATTTCTTCTTCCGCGTAACTTAAAATCACCTTATCCTTAAAAATTGCCTGAACTTTTACCCCGCCAACCAATCCTCCCCTTTTCACAAAAAATGTCCGTAATGCCTTTGTATCCTCAATCATCGCATCAGGGTCATCAGACCAGGAAATCCCCACTAATTTTAAATTCTGAGTTGCTTCAATAATCCTTGGAGAAGGGCCGCGAGAAGCAACCTCAGTATCGCCATTCTTATTTTGCCCCATCCTAAAAATATCCCTTTGCTTAATTTTCTCTAAAAAATAAGAAACGGTCTTTTTTGAAACAAAAGCATCACCGGGACCGCCCATCATCGGATCTAAATCCTCTTTTTTAACTTCTAATGCTAAATTGCGCGGATTTTTCAAGTTAACAAAAGAAGTATAGAGGTTATTTATAGAATAAAATATTAGGGTCAGAATACAAATCCCTAAAACCTTGCTTATTATTTTTGTATCAAGCCCATGCGCTTGCGGCCTCTGAAACTGCTTTCTAAACCAATCCTTAAAAAAAGAAACCCTGCCTATCCAGGCACTGAAAGAAAATAAACTTAAACTCTGATGTTTAATTGCCAACGAGTTAAAGGATGCCGGTTTTAACTTCGGATCCTCAATTAATCTTAATAACTGCTTCTCTGGAGTAAAAGGTCTTTCCTGTGCCATCCTGATTTTATTTCCTCATTGATCAGCTCACGTATAAATAACTCATCGATCACGAATTTATTCCTCATTACCAGATTTTTTAAAGCCCGATGGCATAACATCGTAATCCTGCGGGGATATCCTTGGCTGTATTCATAGATTTCTCTAATCCCTTCATCTAAAAAAAGCTGGATGTTGCTTCTGTATCCTGCCTGCCTTATGCGAAAATCAATCATCTCTTTGGTCTCATCAAAACCCAGCGGGTTTAAAGTATACTTAAAACTAATGCGGTCAAAAAAATTGGGGATATTCATTATTTTAGAATATAACTCGACCTGCCCCAAGAGAATCAATTGTAAAAGTTTAAATTCATTTGTCTCATAATTAAGGAGGACGCGCAATACCTCTAAAGAGGCTTCGCTTAATTTTTGAGCTTCATCAATAATTAAAGTAACGGTTTTACTTTCGATCACGCCCTTTTGAAAAAGATAGGCCTGCAGGGCCTCTCTTAAGTCCAGGATAGTTTTGCAGCTATTAACTCCCGTATTATTAATTTCGAAATTTTTTATTAATGAGCTTACAAATAAAAATTCATTGTCAAAGGAAGGATCTAATATAATATGGAAGACAACATCGTCTCTCTCTTTTAGTTCCTGGATGAGCTTTCGAGAAAGCGTAGTTTTACCGGTCCCCACATCCCCTAAAATAACCGAAAGGCCTCTTTTTAAACGCAGCTCGATAAGGATATTAGTTAAGGCATTCTCATGTTCTTTAGATAAATAAAAAAACTCAGGATCAGGGCTGGTAGAAAAAGGCTCTTTCTCAAATCCTAACACCTTAAAATAGCTCACGTTTTAACCTTCCCCCTAAAATTTTAAACAAACTCATAACTTATTGTATTTCAATGAGTTTTGACTCATCCTAAATTCCAATTAGTTGCTTTCGGATCAGGCTCAGAGAATACCCTTCTTCTGTCAACTTCTTTATCTTTTTTATACGTTCATCTACTATATTCTTGTCATAGAACCTCACATTCCCCTTCTTTAATGCTATCGGTAACAATCCAAAATCCGTATAGTGGTTAACAGTCTGATAAGTCAGGTTATACTCCCCCATAATATCTTTTACTGAAAGCATTTTGCCCTCTTTATTATTGTCTTTTACCATTTATTTATTTCCTTTTTTGATAAACTCTCTAAATATATTTGACTTATGGTAACTACAAGAACTCGGATAAATACCATAGTCAAAATATATACCATACTTAAAATATATACCATAAAATATAATCTTGTCAATAGAAATTTAATAAAAAAGGCCCGGCGTTTTTTGCCGGGCCTTTTACTTTTCTTGCCTAAAAAATCTTAACTGCTAAACAAACGGTAATCTTATAATAACAGTAGTGCCGTAATCCTGCCTCTCTATTTCCATAGAACCATTATAGTTATTAATAATTTTACGGCACATCAACAAATCGAAATGTGTCCGCTCTTTTTTCTTAGGCCCCACATCGCTTATCTTAACTTCAATGTAACGATTCTCAAAATTAGATGTTTTTATGCTAAGTTTACTGTCCTGCCCTGTCATTGCCTGACAGGCACTCAGGAATAAATCCAGAAAAACTTCCTGCAACTGATTAAAATCACTTTTAATAAGCGGGATATCTTTGGCTAAATCTTTTTCTATACTTATGGATGCGGAGCATTCTTTATAATAGGCAAGAAGGGTGGCGGCATTTTCGATAACCTCATTTATATTTAAATCCTCAAGCTTATGCGGCATGTTCATGGCGAATTTAAGGATGCGGTTGACTATCACACTAAGCCTGTCTGCGCAATTACTGATTAACTCCAAATTTTCCCGGGCATTCTTATCTATTGTCTTTTGCTCTAAAAGGAACTTGAGCCTTCCGGAAATAACAATTAAGAGATTATTCATCTCATCCGTCAGGCCAACCGCGAATTCACGTATAGATGCTATTTTTTCTGCCTGGGTTCCTCTAAGAGGCTTTTCTTCTTTCTGCATTCCGCTATATCCTTCCCTTGAGTTTTTTATGTTTTCTCAAAATAACTTCTAACAAAGAAAACTCTTTTTCAAAATCATCCTCTTTAGAAAATATACCCGAGACCCCCAAAGACATTAACTCATTGGCCCTGGGGGTACCAATGTGGGCACTTATAATTATCACCGGAATTTCTTTATCGAATTCCCTGATCTTCTTAAAGGCCTCAACACCGTCCATGCCAAACATATTCAAATCCAGGAAAACGACATCCGGCTTTTTTTCTTTTACAAGTTCCACCCCCGCTCTTCCATCAGATGCGGATATAACCGTATAGCCTTTGGATTCAAGCCAAAACGTCATTATGGTCCGGAAATCAACTTCATCTTCCACGACAAGAATGGTAATATTATTAGACATTGATCTTCCTCCGATTTAACTCCAATATTGTTTACTTTAATGGCAGCGTAAAAATAAACCTTGCGCCAACGCCCTTTTCACTCTCTACCCAAATCTTTCCACGATGCAACTCAACAATTTCTTTGACAATTGATAACCCTATGCCTGTCCCATTTATATCCGAAGCGACCCTTTCCCCCGCCTGATAAAATTTATTGAAAATATTAGGCAAATCTTCTTTAGAAATACCCACACCGTTATCCTGCACAGTAATCATTACTTCTTTGCCTTCTGCGCTTAATGACGCTTCGATAATTACATTACCGTTAGCAGGCGTAAACTTAATGGCATTGCCGATAAGGTTAGTTAGAACCTGAATGATCCTGTCTCCATCAATATTTATCTGTGGCAGCCCATTCTCAATTTTCTTTTCTATGGTAATAGACTTTGTTTTTGACCAATTAATAAGGGATCCCACGGATTCCTCAATAACAAACGCAATTGAAGTTGGCAAAGCACTGATTTTCATCTTTCCCGCTTCAAGCTTGGAAAGATCCAACAAGTCATTGATCATAATCGATAACCTTTTAATATTGCGCTGGGCGATAGACAAAAACTCCTCCTGGGCGGAGGAAATCTCTCCCGCATTTTTAGCCAGGATTAAAGCAATAGATTTATCTATGGCTACCAGAGGCGTACGCAGCTCATGAGTAATATTAGAGACAAAGTTTGCTTTTAATTGATCCAGCTCTTTCTGTTTGGTGATATCGCTTAAAACAGAGACCATGCCTATGGACTGCCCATTCTCATTTTCGATAACCGCGCTGCTTGCCCTTAACGTCCTTTTCGTATCGTCTTTTTGGCTGACCAGCTCTATTTCCTTATCATCTTTGTCCTGCGATTCATTAACCAGCGAAACCAGCTGTTCTTCTTTAAGATTCTCTAAAATAGATTTACCGACCTTCTCTCTCTTGGAAACGCCCAAAAGCTTTTCGGCGGCAGGATTCATCATCACCACCCTGCCCTGCGCGTCCACGATCACCAGCCCTTCGGCAATACTGCGGATCACTGCGTCGGTATTTTTCTTGTCAGAAAGCACCTTTTTATATTTCTTCCAGGTAACTTCCTCATTGTGTTTTTCTTCCTGAATAATCGCTTCATATTTTTTGTCTAATTGATGGGTATTCTGATCTATTCTCTTTTCTAATTCTTTGTCAAAAGTGTCAATTAGTTTTTGACTGACCTCTTGGCCCTTGGCCTTAGAATCTACCAAATCATTTATTTCTTCAAGTATAGCCTGCTTTAGTGGTTTATCTTCAAAAGCATTTTCATCTAAGCCTTCAATTGCTTTTCTTTTATTATCAGCGTCTATTTTTGTCTGCCCGGATAATTTTGTTAAATTAAATAATACCAGGGCAATCACGATGCTGACGACAGCTGTTACTGTATATATTATCGCTATAAAGGACATCTTGGCCTTTCTGCTAAAATAACTTAACTAAATATACCATAAAACTTAGAAATTTGCTAAACAAAAAACCCGCTAATCTTTCGGTTAGCGGGCAAAAAAAACTTAAATCAGCTCTTAATCCACCTGTCCGCGATGGACCTCTCCGATTCTTACGCGAACTACCCCCTTTTTAACATCAGCTATTTTGGAAAAAGCATTCTGGCTTAAATCGACCATTCTTCCCATTACAAAAAGAAAGAACGAGGGGCCAAAATCATTATGCCTGACTTCCACGCATCTATTATTTGCCAAATTACATACCAGGTAATATTTACCAAAACCTCTCTTCCGCATCGCGCAAGTAAGCTGGCCGCTTTGGTACATTTCTCCCGAAGCAGTGCGCTGGGGACTATACCAGGTAGCCAGCCCGATTGCCGGATAAACCTCTCTCAGATGTTTCTTGTCTTGGCACCCGCAGAATAAAATAAGGCAAATCAATATAACCCAATAAAGTTTCATAAAGGATTGATTCTGTTCGACTTTAAGCTTTCTTCAACGCTACGAAGGCCCTTTCGTTATCACTGGTAGAAAGCACTATGGTTGCCGGGCAACCCGAAGAACAGGTAGTGCCATAGGCGTATTTTATATCTAAATCTTCCTGCGATACCTTATCGGTCACCAGTTTTAACGCGCCGATCTTATTTTCAAGATCAACTACGACCACGCTCTTTTCTTCCTGTGATTTGTAGCCAGCTTTTTTCAAGGCATCAGAGGCGCGCAGATTATCCGCAGTTAAGAGATGGATCTTGGCTTCTTTGCCGATGCCGTAACCCACAAAAGCCTCCAAGTTTATGCCGTGGTCAGCAACTATCTTGCACATATCCGCCAGAATACCCATCTTATTTGCCACGCTTACTACGATCTCCTTCTTCATATTCACTGCCCTAATCATGCCGGCCTCCTTTTTAAGTTTAAGATTTTTGGTCCTTGCTCCCTTCGTCAATAGCTATTCTTCTAATCTTACTTGTGCAGGGTCGATTCTATAATAGAAGTTGTTTTCCCAAAATCCCTGATAAATTTCTATCCAACCTCCAATTTTTAATAAGATCGGAGGATTTAATTTAGTCATTATGACTATGCTGGTCTGAAGATCAGCGACCGTTTCATTAACCCTGAATATCCAACGCGCCTTTAATGTCCCCCGGCCCGTAGACTGGATAGTGGCGACCTTCCAGACCCATGGCTGAGGCTCTATCGCGAATTTTGCCTTGGCTTCCGCGCTCAAAGGAACCCCGGCCACGGGCACAGAATAATTCATACCCAAGTCTAAACCAACGCTGCCGCTGATCCTCAACTTTTCTTCATAAGTAGTTTGAGGAAAGATGTCGGATATATTCAGGCGCGGATCTTTATCCTGCGACAATTCATAATGCAATTCCGCCTGTATGAATTTATAATTTGTAGACGGCCCCAGGTTAACACCGACATTAGCCTGATAAAAATTATAGCCGTTTTTCACAAAAGATTTGGCTTCCGGGGACAGTTCCTTTCCGCCGGCATTGGTAACATCAAGGACATTTATTAGGGGAGGATTCTTTAGCACAATAAGGTCTTCTATATTTTCAGGCGGTTTCTCGTAAGTAACGCCTCCAGCAGGGACTTCCATCCCCAATGTTTCTACTTCCCTTGCTTTTCCCCTTGGCATCAAAGATTCATCCAAAACAAGCCTCAATTTTTGTACTGCCATTCTACCCCCTTTCCTTTTAAACAAATAGGCACCCTCTATCTTCTAGAAGGTGCCTGTGATTGGCTGCTATTTTAACCCCATTTTTCGCTCCTGCTTATTGGAATTATTTTACACCTCTTAAAATCCTTGTCAACCCAAAAAAACCCCGGCCTCCCTGTAAACCAAAAATCCCAAGCTCTTGTGGAGCCTGGGATTAGAGGTAAACCGCAACTATTTATTTCTTACATTTCATGCAAAAATTATCATGCATGCACTTCACAAAGGATTTAGCAAAAACAAAGATGATTATCAACAACGCGATCTGTCCGAACAATCTCCAATCCATCATCTTTCACCTCCTTTTTATGCCTTTATTATACGCCAATCCGGGAAAGATACAAACAAAAAGAAGCTTGAAAGCTGAAGAATTTCAGCGAGCTTTAGAATCTAAAATGCACAAAAATCCTGCCAAAATTCTTGTCATCTTTCTCTATGCGGTGATAAAGCTTCTTAATCTCCGGTTGCTCCAGAAAACGCAATACGCTTTTCTTTAACTGGCCGCTTCCTTTGCCTGGAATGATCTCAACTTCGGTGATCCTTTTTCTTACTGCCTCTTCAATAACTCTCCTAAGCTCAGAATCAATCTGCTTTCCAACATTATAGATATCATGTAAATCCAACTTGATCTTACCCATTATTTTATAATCACCTTAAAAGAATTGAAACTTTTATCACTTTTAGACCCGCTAAAGGAAATCCGGACTAAAGACCAGGTATAAACCTGGCCGGCATTAAATAATTCCGGCTTAATTTTAATTAAAGACGCCTCGGACGGCAGCTCTTCTTTAAAAATCAGGTTCGCGGCAAACATATTATAACCTTTATAGAGCTTAAAGATATACCCTCTTGTTTGCGTAAAATCATTCCACCAACTAAACTCTAAAGCTTGGTTTAGGGATAAAATAACCGTGTCGTTAATGGGGTATCTTAGCCTTGGCGCAGGAGGGCTATTATTAAATCCGCTGTCTAAATTAACACTCAGCGGCCCAGCTAGACTAACCACAGCGGGCAGCAGAATTAACGCCAGTATGATTATTACAATCTTCCTCATGATCATATTTTACTCCCCAGCTATGTTATTTATGCCTAAAGATTAAGTTTATAATAATTGTAAGCAATAAGCTGATTATTAAAGAAGTTACTATTGGAAAGTAAAAATGGAATCTCTTTGTGTGGATTGCGATATCACCCGGAAGTTTTCCCAGGTAAGGGATCTTCCCTGCTAACATAAAAAGTAATCCTAGGAAAATCGTAACGGCACCGAAGAACACAAGCATCTTGCCGATACTCTCAAGAGAAAACATATAAGCCACCTCTTATTCTATTTTTTTTCATACACTATATTTAATTACAATTATATCCCTATAAACCAAAACAAGCACTTTAAATCTTTTATCCAGCGTAGTCCTTTTTGCTTCAGCAAAAAGAAATCCCAAGCCCTTTTCGAGCTTGGGATTCAAAGAATTATAACCTTCACCTTAATTCTTTAGTTAGAATTAATATCCCTGGTAGTATTCACTTGAAGGGCTATGACGGTAATGATTATGCCCTACCTGTCCCGTATAAGGATTCGAGTTTCCTTCATATGACCAATTATCTCTTACAGTACCATTGGAATTGGAACGTTCATAACTGTTTACAATGGTACCATTGTTTCTCATATATCCGTTTACTCTCTCAGCAAAACACAGCGGAACAGTAACCAATAACAATAGTAACACTAATAACAATTTCTTCATGGCCCCTCCTTTGTGTACGCTTATATCATCCTACTGCATCAGCTAGAAGTAAACCATTTTCTGGCTATTTTACACTATCCAGCTTAACTTGGGAATTAAGATTTGTAAAAATCATGACTAAATATTTTAATTGAAATTTCTAGTGTTACGGAAAAAACAGAAAATACAGTTAAGGAATTTATACAACTATTTTAAGGATTATCAGGAGACTGTCCAGATAAGGAAATAAAGAATCCTTTTGTTTCGCCATCTTTCATAACAATCGAACCTACTCCATAACCAATAACATACTGTTGCCCAAACATATCTCTATACCTAATGCTTTCAATTTCCGCTTCTAAATTAGGGATTCCTGAAATTTTAATTATACTTTGCTCATATTCTTCTTTTGCATCCATATTTGAGAATCTAACATCTACAACCTCTTCACAAATCTCATTGTTTCCCTCAACTTTTGAAAAACGCAATTTAAACTTCAAAGAAACCCCAATGGCAACGCCATGCGGATGCTCCTGTACGTTCTTCAAACTCAAGTTTAGATAATGAGGTTTGCCTTGTTCTGCTGTATCTGCTTTAGCATTCCATAATATAATCTCTCGCGGTCTCTTCTCATCTAAAATTTTAGGCCCAAGCACTTCTTCTCCTATCCACAAATTAAATTTTAACATTGGCGCAGTGTTCTTTCGATCAGATAAACGCATCTGATCTAAGGTATTTTGTGAAACCTTTATTGCCTCTTTAGTTAGGATTATGTTACAAAAAGTTAATAGAGCTACAGCCAGAGTTGAAAACGGTAAAAGCCAATTTAATAAAAATGCCTTTAATAGAACAGTTATTGTATCAATAGAAAACTTGGAAACAAAAAGAGACTGACGATTATCTGGCTGAACAATGAAAATAAAGAGAAGGAGGAGAAAAGAAACTAACGCTGTTAAAACATCAACTTGTAATTTAAATTGGATACCACGAGTATTTTTTTTAATTGTTTTCTTACTACATTCTCCGGCTGTCGCCATACCTACCCTCTTAATTGGGTGTTATGTACTGGCTTATATTTCGCAATCCATTCTTCCTCAAGTGACTTAGCATTTTGACCATCTGAAGTTTGATACCAATCAAAAAACGCCACATTAGGAATATCATTATTATTCCAATGCGACAGAAGCCTATCTTTCATAGAAACTTCTGACATGCCTATATAAATAAGTTGTTTTAAAGAATTACGCAGAACATATACTCCACAAGTAGGCATAGTAGTGTCTATGTTCAATTTGGTCCACTCTAAAATCCCAGATTTATTTATGAAACCCATTTCTTTTCTCCTTCTTAATATCGCATTATTTTAACATTTTTTAACTAAAATTCAATAGAATTTATTATGTTTAAATAACCAAAACCTAAGATAATACCCACTGTCGCTTTACGACAAATAAAATCTAAGATAGTTTACAGATGTTTTCGTGGCGCCTAATAACACAAGAAAATAACAATGGGACAAAACCCATAAACTCATAATTAAATTATAGAACACCGACCATGCTCTCAATCGCTCCTCACTACAATACAAAAAAAGACACTGATTTCTCAAAGCCTTCCTCGTACCAAAATGCCCCCTCCCCTTGTAAATGAAATTTAATAGTGTATACTTTAATTGGGAGGCGGGTAGAGTAGGAAAGAACAAGAGCAACCGCCCTTCCACACAAGAGCTGGGGCTGTGCAGTTGAACAGTGAACCCCGACTCTTGTTCTTTCCTATACAAAGATTAGGTGTATCCGAAAACAAAAAAGGCGTTGATTTCTCAACGCCTTCCTCGTAGCACAAATGCCCTTCCCCAACGATGAATAAAATATACACTACAAATAACAATATGTCAAGATAATTAGGGCGTAACTAACCTCCCTTTCTAGCTACGCCCATTTCAATACCCCCTCGGTGGGGCTCGAACCCACACTATCCTCATCGTTAGGGAGGAACACTATCCATTTGTGTTACGAGGGGGTACGAGCGAAGGTTAACCCTTCTGCTGCAATAGACGCGGTAAACCGGAAAATCTAACGGAAATTTTATAAGAAAACTCGCATGAGCACGACCTACTCTCACTATTTAGAAGGGGGCAAGCCCCCTCCTAACGCTGATGCGCAATTATTAACTAGGCGCTGTTCTCCCCCAAGCGCGGGGGAAAGTTTTCCCCCGCACCCCTTTGTGAGAGTAGGCCGGTGCTCGGGACAAATAAAAAAAGAGCCAACTAAATTAATAGCTGGCTCTTTTTTTATTTAAAGGAGCACCGACCTACTCTCACATAGCCTTACGACTACACTACCATCGGCTCTGAGGGGCTTAACGGCCGTATTCGGAATGGGAACGGGTGTTTCCCCCTCGATAAAGGCACTCCAAAGACTTTCAACAACTACACACAGATATAAGTGAGCAAAAACTACTCGTCCAAATAACCCAAGTGAAACAAAATAAAGGACAAGCCGATTGGCTGATTAGTACGTATTAGCTGAAACTCTCACGAGTCTTACACTTTACGCCTATCAAGGTCGTAGTCTACGACCAGCCTACAGAGCCTTGCGGCTCAGGGATATTTATTCTTGGGAGGGGCTTGGCACTTAGATGCTTTCAGCGCTTATCCCTTCCAGACATAGCTACCCGGCCTTTGCCCTTGGCAGGACAACCGGAAAACCATAGGTCTGTTTCTCTAGGTCCTCTCGTACTGAAGAGAACTTCCCTTCAAATATCCTAACGCCCACATCAGATAGAGACCGACAATACTGTTACACATTTTTCAATGAGGGTTAACATTTCTGCCAACCTCTGCATATCGCTATGCAGTTCGGACTATATCATCTTCTCCTTTCGGAGAGTCTGGCGTATAGTCTCTGAAGATTCCAAGTGACGAATTATATCTTCCAACTTTTGTTTACGATATTTACCGCTAAAATTCATTGAATAAGCGATTTTTAATATCGTAACCAAGCTACCTTTCTTTAAATGCCCGCCTTCTTTCATTAAACTAACAACTCGAGCGAACTTCTCAAAGTCTTTTTGTTTAATTGAAATGAGTGGTGATTTTTTAAAGAATGGTATGACTTTATCGCGAAGATCACTAATATTGCGCACCACATAAACTGAAGTTTGATCCTTTGGATTTCGATAATCATTAGGCTTGATATATCCGCAACCTAATTTATCCTTAATCACTTTAAGGACTTCAGTCCTGTTTTGGTGCTGCGAAACGTGGAACTCCGGAATTACCTGAATTCCTAATTTCACATTGCTGCTTTTCTGAATTGTTATCGAAAAACAGCCTTCTCCGTCAACAAAGCCTGAGATATATGATGCTATTTCACTTGGCCTTTCCTGCTGATTGTCTGCACTCATATATTTTCACTCCCGGCGATATAATATCATATAGAGACTAAATCGTCAAGTAGTAATATGAGATACTCAGATTTTCCAGCAATTAGCCAGATTTAAAGACAGCAACGGTCATGTTTACTGTCTCACGACGTTCTGAACCCAGCTCGCGTACCCTTTTAACCGGCGAACAGCCGGACCCTTGGGACCTTATACAGCCCCAGGATAGGATGAGCCGACATCGAGGTGCCAAACTGGACTGTCGATGTGAACTCTCGAGTCCAATAAGCCTGTTATCCCCAGAGTACCTATTATCCGTTGAGCGATGGCAATTCCACGTTCAACCACCGGATCACTAGCCCCTACTTTCGTATCTGCTCGTCCTGTCGGACTCGCAGTTAAGCTGGCTTATGCGCTTACGCTCCACGGGCGATTGCCGACCGCCCTGAGCCAACCTTGGGGCCCCTTCGTTACTTTTTAGAAGGGAACCGCCCCAGTCAAACTGCCCACCTGTCACTGTCCCTCCGCCGGATTCACGGCAAGGGGTTAGAATCTTAGAGCAATAAGGGTGGTATTTCAGATTGCGACTCTGCCCAAGCTAGCGCCTGGGCCTCAAAGTCTCCCACCTATGCTACACATATTGATCCAAAACCCAATAGCAGGTTGCAGTAAAGGTTCTGGGGTCTTTTCGTCTTGATGCGGGTAGACGGCATCTTCACCGCCACTACAATTTCGCCGAGCCTCACGTTGAGACAGCGATCAGGTTGTTACACCATTCGTGCGCGTGGGAACTTACCCCACAAGGAATTTCGCTACCTTAGGACCGTTATAGTTACGGCCGCCGTTTACTGGGGCTTCGGTTCAAAGCTTCACAAATCTTACGATCCGTTGACTAATCCCCTTAACCTTCCAGCACCGGGCAGGTGTCACACCCTATACTTCCTCTTTCGAGTTTGCAGAGTGATGTGTTTTTGCTAAACAGTCACCCGATCCACTTTATTGTAGCCTCGAAAAGGCCTTGCGACCTCCGAGGCACCCCTTATTGCTAACGTACGGGGCTAGTTTGCAGAGTTCCTTAACGTGAGTTATCTCGATCACCTTACCATATTCTGGAGTTCTACCTGTGTCGGATTCCGGTACGAGTAGTTATGCGACTTCCTCCTGTAATTTTCTCGGCAGCATGGCTTAAAAATACTTCCTCATCGGTTGCCCTCAGAGTCCCCTCCGCTTCTTCCGAAACAGAGAACGCAGACATCCAACACTGCGCAATCCTCAGCCTCCTGCGTCATACAAGAGGTGATAACGCCACATAACTAGTATCTGGATATTAACAGATTGTCCATCGCTTACGCCATACGGCCTCAGCTTAGGTTCGACTAACCCTGGGCGGATTAACCTTCCCCAGGAAACCTTAGAATTTCGGTGTGCCCGTTTCTCGCAGGCATTTTCGCTACTTATTCCGACATAATCCCTTGTCTAGTGTCCACTGCTCCTAACGGTACAGCTTCAACCAACTAGACAATGCTCCCCTACCACTAATCTTGCCCGAAGGCAAAACTAATCTGCAGCTTCGGTAATAGGCTTAAGCCCCGATCATCTTTGGCGCGAAATCACTCGACCAGTGAGCTGTTACGCACTCTTTAAATGATGGCTGCCTCTGAGCCAACATCCTGGTTGTTTTAGTGAATCCACATCCTTTACCACTTAGCCTATCCTTAGGGACCTTAGCTGACAGTCTGGGCTGATACCCTTTTGACAATGAAGCTTAGCCCCCATTGTCTTACTCCCGGAATAAAAATAGTAGTATTCGAAGTTTGGTTGGGCTCAGCAAGCTAGTATGCTCCCGTAGCCCATTCAGCACTCTACCCCTACTATTTAATTATCCGAGGCTATCCCTAGAAATATTTCGGGGAGAACCAGCAATTTCTGAGTTTGATTAGTCTTTCGCTCCGATCCACAGTTCATCCCACAGTTTTTCAACACTGACGGGTTCGCACCTCCACTCTCCTTTCGGAGAGCTTCGCGCTGACCATGGATAGATCACTCAGCTTCGGGTCTACTATATGGTACTTATGTTCGCCCGATTAGGACTCGCTTTCGCTACGCCTGCCCCCGGTGCTTTCACAGCGGGGTTAAGCTTGCACCACAAAGTAACTCGTCGGACCATTATGCAAAAGGTACGCGGTCAGGCATTCTACTCGCTTGCGCAAATAGCATAGCCCTCCCACAGCTTGTAAGTCTATGATTTTAGGTTCTATTTCACTCGCTTCACCAGCGTTCTTTTCAACTTTCCCTCACGGTACTTGTGCACTATCGGTTTAGGTGTAGTTTTTAGTCTTAGACCGTGGTCGGCCCAGATTCACACAGGATTTCCCGTGTCCCGTGTTACTTGGGATACCTCTAGGGTGCCTTTAGAATTTCGCTTACGAGGCTTTCACTCTCTTTGGCGTACCTTTCCAGGTACTTCTGCTATCCTAAGACAATCCCACATCGAGGTCCCGCAACCCCTTTTTTCCTTGCGGAAAAAAGGTTTAGACTGTTCCCTCTTCGCTCGCCACTACTAAGGGAATCTCTGTGATTTCTTTTCCTCAGGGTACTTAGATGTTTCAGTTCTCCTGGTATCGCTTCTTGCCCGTTATTTTATTCACAAGCAAGATACCGCAGTATAACCTGCGGTGGGTTGCCCCATTCGGAATCCCCCGGATCAAAGCCAGTTTGCGGCTCCCCGGGGAATATCGGTGCTTACCCCGTCCTTCATCGCCTCACCTAACCAAGTCATCCGTTCATAGACTCTTTGTAGCTTGACCAAAATCTTGATTCTCACTCGGTTATTTGAATTGTAGTTTTTACCACACAAGATCAAATTGACCTTGTATCTGTATGTCTGTTCCCGTCAATCTCATCAATCGCAGGAACAGTCGATCTAATGAAATAAATTTCAAAAGATCGAAGTTGTCAAAGAACATAAATTGACGAACGCATCGTCAAATAAATTTATGTCTGGTGGAGCTGAGGAGGATCGAACTCCTGACCCCCTGCTTGCAAAGCAGGTGCTCTCCCAGCTGAGCTACAGCCCCCCTCGAAAATGGTGGGCCCAAGAGGATTCGAACCTCTGACCCCAGTCTTATCAGGGCTGTGCTCTAACCAACTGAGCTATGGGCCCGAAATTAAGTGTATGCATTACTGCTGTGCAATGCCCTGATTCATTACACTTAACACAAAATATCAGAAGCCCTCTTAAGTTGGAGAGAACTCCTAAAATATAGATAATTGAATGCCAAGCCTTAGGATTATTAAATTAACCCCAAGTTTTTCTAATAATTCGTCGTTAAACAAAATTATTAGAAAGGAGGTGATCCAGCCGCACCTTCCGGTACGGCTACCTTGTTACGACTTAGCGCCAGTCACCGGTTTTACCCTAGGCCCCAATTGCTTGGAGACTTCAGGTACCACCAGCTCCCATCGCTTGACGGGCGGTGTGTACAAGGCCCGGGAACGTATTCACGGCGGCGTAGCTGATCCGCCATTACTAGCGATTCCGACTTCATGGAGTCGAGTTGCAGACTCCAATCTGAACTGAGCCGACTTTTTTGCGATTAGCTCCCCCTCGCGGGTTGGCAACGCTTTGTAGTCGGCATTGTAACACGTGTGTAGCCCAGGGCATAAAGGCCGTACTGACTTGACGTCATCTCCACCTTCCTCTCGGTTATCCCGAGCAGTCTCCTTAGAGTGCATCTCTAGGCCTTGCGGCTTTGAAATTAGCAACTAAGAATAATGGTTGCGCTCGTTGCGGGACTTAACCCAACATCTCACGACACGAGCTGACGACAGCCATGCAACACCTGTGCAGGCTCCTGACTTGACAGGTTGTCCCCCTTTCAGGTTCCTACTTCCTACATGTCAAGCCCTGGTGAGGTTCTTCGCGTAGCGTCGAATTGAACCACATGTTCCACCGCTTGTGCGGGCCCCCGTCAATTCCTTTGAGTTTTAACCTTGCGGTCGTAGTCCCCAGGTGGAGCACTTAACGTGTTAACTTACGGCGCTAAGGGTAAACCCCCAACACCTAGTGCTCATAGTTTACGGCTAGGACTACCAGGGTATCTAATCCTGTTTGCTCCCCTAGCTTTCGCAATTCAGCGTCAGTACTGGACCAGAAAGCCGCCTTCGCCACTGGTGTTCCTCTCGATATCTACAGATTTCACTCTTACACCGAGAATTCCGCTTTCCTCTCCCAGTCTCAATCTTGACAGTTTTAAAAGCAGTTCTGCAGTTGAGCTGCAGGATTTCACTCCTAACTTGTCAAGACGCCTACTTGCCCTTTACACCCAATAAATCCGAGTAACGCTCGCCACCTCTGTATTACCGCGGCTGCTGGCACAGAGTTGGCCGTGGCTTCTTCTCTAGGTACCGTCAGTCTGTTCCGTTAAGAACAGGTTTTCTTCCCTATCGAAAGAGGTTTACAATCCGAAGACCTTCATCCCTCACGCGGCGTCACATAGTCAGACTTTCGTCCATTGCTAAATATCCTCGACTGCAGCCTCCCGTAGGAGTTGGGGCAGTGTCTCAGTCCCCATGTGGCTGACCACCCTCTCAGGCCAGCTACCCGTCAAACGCCTTGGTAGGCCATTACCCCACCAACTAGCTGATAGGACGCGAGCTCATCTCTAAACAAAAACCCTTACGGGCCTCCTTTACTTACAGCTGCTTATGCAGCCGTAAACACATCGGGTATTACCCTCGCTTTCGCAAGGCTATCCCCGACTTAGAGGTAAATTACTCACGTGTTACTCACCAGTCTGCCGCTATATCCTCTTTCCATCAACAGATCGGCCTTACGGCTTCACCATATCAAGAAAAAAGTATCGCTCGACTTGCATGCCTAATCTACGCCGCCAGCGTTCACTCTGAGCCAGGATCAAACTCTCCGAAAAAATCTTTTGGAAAAATTTGTATGAAGGCTCTAGTGATTTATTTAATTTCAAACCTCATGAAATTGACCCGTATAAAAATATTCCTATTCTTATACTGGCCTCGCTTGGCAATTCAATTATCAAAAGAGCAGACAAAAAAACGTCCCGACAAAAATTGTCGGGACGCAAATTCTATTCTCTACTGGCGCCCTTATTGTCGATGCGGATTAACTGCTAGAAATTGTCAACTGCGTTTTAATTATTTTCACAATAATTTAACCCCTTTTCAGGGGGAACACTAAGTTTAATACAAAAATACTTTTTGTCAAGTATTTTTTTAAATTATTTTAAGCTTTAATTAAACGCCTAAGTTGTTAATTTTCCAGAGGATTTGGCTTTATCCTGCTACTATCGCGACATAAGCTGAGATATCTTGAAGATGGGCAGGAACAAAGCGATAACGATGCCACCAATAACCACGCCTAAAAAGGCGATAACCATCGGCTCGATCATACTAGTTAAGGCGGCTGCCGCGCTATCTACCTGATCATCATAGAAATCAGCAATTTTAGAAAGCATTTTTTCCAGCTGGCCGGTTTGCTCGCCGACATTAATCATCCGCGTAACCATGGGCGGAAAAACCCCGCTTTTAGCCAAGGGCTTGGATATCGGTTCTCCGTTGCGGACACTTTTAGAGCAATTGAGTACCGCTTCCTCAACCACCTTATTGCCGGAGGTCTTGCTGACAATATCCAAAGCGCTCAAAACAGTAACTCCGCTTTTAACTAAAGTAGAAAATGTGCGGGAAAATTTGGCTACGGCCAGTTTACGCAAAAGCGGACCAAAAACCGGCAACTTCAATAACTGCTGGTCGAAACGGTATCTGCCCCTCTCTGTCTTTATGTAACTCCTGAACAAATATATCGCAATTCCCAGGATCAATACGGTGTACAAGAAATATTTTCTTAGGAGGTCGCTGAGAAAAATTAAAACCTGCGTGGGCATCGGCAGCGTACCGCCGAGTGATTCAAATATCCCCTTAAACGTAGGGACTACTTTTAGCAAAAGCAAGGCCGTAATAATAAAAGCCATACTCACCACTACCGCCGGATAAACCAGGCTGGAAGTTATTTTACGGTTAAGCGCCGCCTGTTTTTCCATAAACGTAGCCAAGCGATCCAGGATTTCATTCAACATACCCGAAGCCTCTCCGGCTTTGGCCATATTCACAAACAAATCGGAAAAGACCTCCGGATGCCTGGCCATGGCGTCAGAGAAACTTATCCCCGCTTCAATGTCGCTGCGCACAGTACCGATAATTCCCCTTAAATTTTCATTCTCGATCTGTTCCGCTAAAATCCCCAAGGCATTGACCAAAGGAATGCCGGCGCCGATCATTGTCGCCAGCTGGCGGGAAAAAATAACCAGGTCATCAAGCTTAACTTTTTTATCGCCTCTTTTTGGCCTGGCGGCAGCAGCTTTGGCAATTTCTATAGAAACCACTACCAGCTCTTTCTTATGTAAAATGTCGGCAACCTCTGACTCCGAAGCTGCCTGGACTATGCCGGTTATGGTCTGGCCTTTTATGTCTTTTGCGCTATATTGGTATGAGTTCATAGATTATCCACTATTTTTAAAAACGCATCTACGATCTTAGGGTCAAATTGCGTGCCGCTGTTACGTTTGATCTCCAGAATCGCTTCCTCTTTAACTAAAGGAATCTTTCTGTAAGAACGCGCCGAACGCATTGCCTCATAAGCATCGGCGACATGAATGATACGCGCCCCA
The DNA here is from genome assembly GCA_028716245.1 of Candidatus Omnitrophota bacterium. Lineage (NCBI taxonomy): Bacteria > Pseudomonadati > Candidatus Omnitrophota > Candidatus Omnitrophota bacterium. The sequence continues at coordinate 503,687 of JAQUQW010000001.1, forward strand.
AGAAGGATGTCATTGCCTTTTCTTCCTTCCGGATAGCCTGAACCGTCATAATGCTCATGGTGCTGCCTGATTAAGTCTACCACTCCGTTTAAAAAAGTCAACGGTTCGAGGATCTGGGCTCCGATAGTCGGATGTTTACGGATTTGCTCCCATTCCAGGGGTGTAAGAGCGGAAGTTTTGAGCAATATGCTATCTTCAATTCCAATCTTGCCCAAATCGTGTAATTCGCAAGCCTGACGCAATAATTCAATTTCTTTTGACGGAAGCTTCATGTAATTTGCAATCGCTATGGCAATCCACGCCACATCCTCGGAATGGCTGTGCGTATAATGGTCGCGGGCATCGATTGCCTGGGCTAAAACCTTGATCGTGCGCATATAGGTGGTGCGCAAATCTTCATAAAGCCGGCTCAAGTTGGTAGTCGCGTCTTCAATCCTTCTGGCTAAAAGCATATTTTGCTTTTCCAAAGACTGGTTGGATTCTTTCAACCCTTGAGAAAATTTACGGTTAGCCAGAAGCAAGGCATGCAGCTTAACCCCTTTTTCAATAATAAATTTTAACCTTTCTATGTTTACCGGCCGGCTTAAACAATCATAAATTCCCAAATCCATAAGGTTGCCTACGTTTTCCTCCTGTCCTGTTTCAAACAAAATGACCATTACGCAATCAGGATCGATTTTTTTAAGCTCCGAGATCAGCAGGGCCGTATTTGTATCTGTTCCATACTTTATAAAAACTAAATCATAGCTGCCCTGTTTTAAACTTAATATACCTGCCTGGGCAGTAGGTTCTACAAAAACAGAGCTGACTCCCGAATCCAGCAACTGTTCTTTGATATACACGGAATAAGAGTTGTCATCACAAATCAGGAGTATTTTCCCAGCGGTTTCCATAATCATTCCTCGGTAGTAATCCTCAGCGCTTCATCCAGGGTAGTCAACTCTTCTTTAACTTTTAAAAAAGCATCATCGCGTAATGTTTTCATTCCCAGTTTCTTAATCGCATAATCCCTGATTTCATCAATTGATTTTTTGCGGATAACCATCTCTCTGATGGCATCATCAATCAAAACCGTCTCCAATACCGCTACCCTGCCGTAGAAGCCGGTGTTGTTGCAATATTTACAACCCTTGGCGGAAAAGAAATTGGCTTTTCCGCTAAATCCTATTTTTTTCAGAAAATCATCGGAAACCTCTATCGGAGCCCGGCATTTAAGGCAAATCTTGCGCGCCAGGCGCTGGGCGCAAAGCATAATGACACTGGAGGCGACCAAAAACGGCTCAACCCCCATATCGATAAGCCGGGTAATACTGGAAATCGCGTCATTAGTATGCAAAGTGGAAAGCACAAGCTGGCCGGTTAAAGCGGCTTTAATGGCGATATCGGCGGTTTCGGCGTCCCGGATTTCCCCAATCATAATTACATCCGGGCTCTGCCGTAAAATAGAACGCAATCCCGAAGCAAAATCCAAACCAATATCCGGTTTAACCTGCATTTGCGTAATCCCTTCGACCAGATATTCTACCGGATCTTCAATAGTAATGATATTTCTGTCCAGAGTGTTCAATTGATTTAAAACAGAATAAAGCGTGGTAGATTTACCTGAGCCGGTAGGCCCGGTAACCAGGATCATGCCGAACGGCTTGGCCACTGCCGCCTTAAAATTAGAGGCGGGCTGTTCGGAAAAACCCAATTTATCCAAGCCCACGGAAAGATTGCTTTTATCCAAAGCGCGCAAAACAAATTTTTGGCCAAAGGTCGTCGGAAGGCTGGATACCCTAAAATCAATCTCCCGGTCCTCTGTTTTTACTTTAAACCTGCCATCCTGAGGAATACGATTCTCAGTAATATCCAGATTAGAAATTATTTTAAGCCTGGCTAAGATTGCGTTTTGATTTATTTTGGGGACCCTTAGGATATCATGGAGAGAACCGTCTATTCTATACCTGATCCGCAAACAGTCAACTTCAGGTTCAACATGTATATCTGAAGCCCTTCTCTTTAAGGCTTGGGCTAATATAATATTAACTAATTGCACAATCGGGGCCTTCTCGCTATCCTGAAGAGTATTGGATAACTCAATCGCATCGGTTTTAAGCAACTCCAGATTCTTATCAGAATCTATGGCCCGGACTGAAGTTGTTTCATCAAGGATATTCTGCATATCCCTGATTTCCTTGTGATACTGGCTGTCAATAACGCGGGTAATCTCATCTTCGGGGCTCAAAACAATATCAATATTGCATCCAGTAAAGTTACCTAAATCATCCAGCGCAAAAATGTTCAACGGATCAGACATGGCCACGGTAAGGGTGTTGCCGATCCTGGATAGCGGGACAGTATTGTAGAGTTTGGCCATCTGTTCCGGAATGAGATTGATTATTTTTGGATCAAACCTGAACTTAGCCAAACGCAGGCTGGGTATATAAAGCTGCTCTGAAAACAGGGAAAGTAAAATCTCCTCCGTAATAATCCCTTCATCAACCAGGATCCTCCTTAAAGGCACCCCCTTCTCCTTCTGTAGAATCAAAGCATGGTCCAGCTGCTCTTTAGTTATATGTTTGCTTTTTAAGAGTATCTCGATTATATTTTCTTTTAATGAATGCATTTAATGAACGCTTCCTTTATTCATCCGGCGCTGTTACCCGCAAAACTTCTTCAATGGTAGTTTCTCCCTTTAAGGCAGCCGCAAGCCCGTCTTCCCGCAAGGTCTTCATCCCTTCAAGGCGCGCCTGCTGCTTAATAAACTGCTCCTGCGAACCGCTAAGGATTAGCTCCCGGATCTTCGGGCTAAGCTGCAGGACTTCGGCAATTACGGTCCTTCCTGAATATCCGGTATTAAAACAACGCTCGCAGCCCTTGCCTTTATAAAACTGTAATTTACCCATCTTTGCCGTATCCAACTTTAAACTAGCGGCAACCTCATTTTTAAGAACATGCATTTCCTTGCAATATGAACATACTTTACGTACCAGCCGTTGCGCCATGACGCAAACCAAAGAAGAATTAATTAAATACGGCTCTACGCCCATATTTACTAAACGCACTACCGCACCGGCGGCTGTAGTGGTATGCAAGGTAGAAAGGACAAGGTGGCCGGTAAGGGCGCTTTTAATCGCGATATCAACAGTTTCATAATCACGGATTTCACCGATCATAATTATATTCGGGTCCTGACGCAGGATAGAACGCAGAGCCGCAGCAAAACTAAGGCCGATTTCCGGCCGGGCAGTTACCTGATTTATGCCGTCCAGCTGAAACTCCACTGGATCTTCCACGGTAACAATATTTTTATCCGGGCTATCCACTGATTTTAATATCGCGTAAAGCGTAGTGGTTTTACCGCTTCCTGTCGGGCCGCAGACCAGGATCATGCCATGCGGAAGCAAGGACATCTTTCTTAGGACTTCCAGGGCATAATCGCTAAAACCTAATTTTTTCATATCCAGATTGGCCTGTGACTTATCCAATATGCGCAAAGCGACCTTCTCGCCATAAGTAGACGGTAAAATAGAAACGCGAAAATCGATGTGCCGGTTAAGTATCCTTATTTTAAAACGCCCATCCTGAGGAACACGGTGTTCGGCAATATCCAGCTCCGACATAACCTTGACCCGCGATACTATGGAAGCATGCATAGTTTTTGGCGGGGTCTTCTGCTCCTGCAGGATACCGTCAATACGGAAACGTATGCGTAATTTTTTATCAAATGGTTCAATCAAAATATCGGAAGCTTTCTTTTTTATCGACTCCTCTAAAATCATATTTACGACTTTGATCACCGGGGCTTCACGGCTAATGCGGCTTAGCTCCTGATCGCTCGGAGATACTTCCTTCTCCTCTTTTACCAGCTCAATGGAAGAATCAGTCATTTCTTTAACCAAATCGTCAATGATTCCCTTGCTGGTATCAGGATAAGACAACTCAATTGCCTGGTTTATATCCTGGACCGAAGAAATTATGGGATTTATTTTAAAACCGGTGAGCGACTGGACATGATCGATGGCAAATATGTTTAACGGGTCAGCCATAGCCAAAGTGATAGTATCCCCCATTTTGGATATAGGGATAATCTGGTAATGGCGGGCAATATCAACGGAGATTATTTTTACGATTTCAAGATCGATTTTAAAACGTTTCAGATCGATCAGAGGCAGGCCCAAGCCTTCGCTTAGGATGGTAATCAACTCGCTTTCCTTGACAAACTTAAGCTCGACGATAATATCGCTAAGTTTGCCGCCTTTAGTGGTTTGTACCTTAAGCGCCTGCTCAAGTTGATTAGTAGTAATGAGTTTGTTGTTAATTAATATTTCGGTGAGCCGATCTTTGAGAGAAAGCATTATTCTTTATCTTTGCTGTAATATTTCTCAATCGCTCTTTTAATATCCGAAGAGGTGGAAACAAAAGTCTGCACACTGCATCCGCTAAGCAATTCCACGTCCTCAATCGCCTGAACATTCAAAGGATTAGACATGGCCAAAGTAAGATTATTGCCGATTTTATCTATCGGCACAAGCAGATACTGCCGGGCAACCCTGCCGGGGATAATGCTGGTAATATCTGCATTCACATCGTAGCTGCCCAAAGGTAAATAAGGAAAACCGTATTGGGCGGTCAATGACTGGGCAATATCATCTTCCTTGACAAATCCCAGTTCAACCAGGATCTCTCCGATTAAACCGCCTTTATCCCTTTGGACGCCCAAAGCCTGATCAAGTTGGGATTGATTAATAATCCCGCGGTCAAGCAGCAGTTCGCCTAATTGTTTATTATTGATCCTTCTGATCACTTTCAAACACTCCTTGTCCACAAGGACACATTAAAAAGCTACCACCCTGTTTCTGCCTTCGATTTTAGCTTTCTTTAACAGTTCTTTTGCTTTATCAATTAATTGCTCAGCTTCAACCCCATCAAGAGGATTCTCCGCAACTCCGGCGCTCAAAGTAATACTTTTACTGCTATCCTGATCGGAAGGCAAAGCCAGCTGGATTTTTTTACGTATCTCTTCGGCAACCTCTTTACCTTGACGCTTATTCTTCTCGGGGAGAATTAACGAAAATTCATCATCATCGGTCCTGCCTACCCGGTCAACCTCGGTAACAGAACCAGCTAACAAGACAGCTATTCTCTTTAGGGTAACTTCCGCGCTGATCAACCCGAATTTCTCGCGGTAATTTTTAAAATTATCAATATCAAAAATAACAAATGCGCATGGCCGCTGATAAGTAATTGCCCTTTTTATTTCCTCCTGGAGGCGGCTGGTAATAAAATTTCGATTATAAAGTCCGGTAAGGGTATCTTTTGTTTCCAGTTTCTCGATGCGGCGTATTAAAATATCATTTTCAATAGCAATAGCAATCTGCTTTGAAAATATATCCAGGAGTTCCATGTCATCCTTAGTATACAAAAAATTATCCCGGCTGTTGGCAATCCCCAGCACCGCCTTGACCCTTCCTCTTAAAAAAATAGGCATCGACAGGCAATTTTTCACCTGAAATTTAGCAAAAAATTCAGCGGCAAGATTATTCTCTAACAGATTTTGCTTATCCAGGATTAAAAGCTTATTTAAATTAAAGGCCTTATTATAGATATCCTCTTTTACCCCGACATCCACCGTCATTAAATAATCCGCTCCTGCTCCGTCGGCAACCTTGACGCAAAATGATTCTTTATTCTCCTCCTTAAAAAGCAGGAACACGGTTTCGGAATTAGCCAGAAGCCTGGATTTTTCAACCGCGATTTTTAAAATATCTTCCAATTTCGCGCCCTGAGAAATAAGCGAGCTGACCTGCAACAAGTTAGAAAGAACGATTATTTTTTGCTGAATCTCCAGGTTAATTTCGGTAGTTTTCTCACTATATTGCTTAAGTTCATCCATATCGCCGCGGATACGGTTGGTCAGCTGGTTTAAAACATGGCCCAGTTCCCCCACTTCATCATTATGCTCCACTTCCAGTTTGCGGCTAATGTCCCCGGAGACAATAACCTTGGCCTCCTTAGCCATTAAGGCTAAACGGTCAAAAACTTCCTTAATTACCAAAAGCCCGACTACCGCCACAAACATACTGACAACCAAAGAAGCCACGATATCAATCTTGAGCCCAAATTTAGGCAGGATATAATTTGACACTAAATAAACACAAACTAAAAACGGCAGGATAGACATAAGCTGAAAAGCAACAATCAGTTTCTGCTTTATTGTGCGCGAATTTAAAGAAAAGCGGTCAATTTTTTTAGGCATATTTTTCTCCGCAATTTATTCCATTAGAACGCAGAAATACTTTTGGATATTCAATAATTATATCCCTGAACTCAACATCTGGCAATAGTTTTATTAACACAAGATTCGTTAAATTCCGCAAGTAAATCATCCTTATTGATTCCTGTGTCGATAAAATCCCAAGGCAGAACAGAGGTAATTGCTTTTTCGCCAAGGTATGCCTGCGGGTCTATCCCTTCTTCAAAAAATGCCTCCTGCCACCTGGCAAACGAAAAATAATTTGACCAGGCATCAAACTTGGCCCCTTTCCTATAGGCGGCCAAAATAACCCGGCTTAACTTGCGGTCCCCGCGGGAAAGCACCCCTTCTAAAAAACCCATTTGGAAATTATGGAAATTGAGTTTGATCCTTTTGTTTTTACAACGCGATCTTAGGTAATCTTGTTTTTCTTGTATTGAAATAATGGAATCCATTTTTAACCATTGCAGGGGGGTGTGCGGTTTGGGGATTAACGGATTAATACTGATATTGATTTGGGCAGGTGAGCCTTTTATCCTCCTTTTCAACTCCGAGGCCTCTTTTGCAAAATCGATTATTCCGTCCAGATCCTCTTTATCCTCGCCGGGCAAACCGATCAGAAAATATAATTTTAAATGCTGATAGCCGGCTTCATAGGCGGCGGCGATGGCTTTAAAAAAATCTTCTTCGGAAAAATCTTTAGCCAAGACCTGGCGTAATCTCTGCGTCCCTGCTTCCGGGGCAAAAGTCAGGCCGGTTTTTTTTATTTTAGCAATTAACGCCGATACGTTTCCTAATAATGCCTTGGCCTTTAACGAAGGCAGCGACAGGTTAACCGACTCATCCTTGAAGATAGCGGTTAAATCAAAAACCAGTTTCTCTAATCCCGGATAGTCACTTACGGATAAACCGGCCAGGGATAATTCTTCATATCCGCTGGAGGCATAGGCAAGACTGGCCAGTGAGATTACCTTTTCTTTACTTCTTATTCTTAGGGGATAATACTGGGATCTAGCCTGGCAGAAACGGCAGCGGTTGGGGCAGCCGCGCATAATTTCCAAAGTAATCCGGTCATGGATTGTCTGGACATAAGGCACCATCCAATTACAGGGAAAATAAGCTGAATCAAAATCGCTGACTACGCGTTTCTTTATTTTTAAAGGCAGGGCGCTTTCCTTTGGATAAAAAGCAGTAAGCTCACCGCCTGCATCATAATCTACAGCGTAGAGAGACGGAGCGTAAACCCCTTCAATTTTAGACAGTTTAATCAAAAGGCCTTCTTTGGTTAACCTGCCGCTTTTATAATCTTGTTTTAAATTCCGATATAGATCCAGCAGTTCTACAAGTGACTCTTCAGCCTCACCGATAATGAATAAATCAAAAAAATCAGCCATTGGTTCCGGATTAAGGGTTGTTGGCCCTCCGGCAATAACCAAAGGATGCTGCTGATTACGTAATGCGGATTCTAAAGGCAGTCCTGCCAGATCCAGGATGTTTAAGACATTGGTATAGTTTAACTCCGAACCGAGTGAAAATCCCAACACATCAAAACTGGATAACTGCCGGTTTGACTCCCAGGAGAAAAGGCGTTTATTCGCGCTCCTTAAAGCAGCCTCCATATCGGCCTCAGGGGCAAAAAATCTTTCGCAAACTAAACCGTCAATATTATTTAACAGGCCGTAGATAATACGCAACCCTAAGTTGCTCATTCCCACTTCGTATAAATCCGGAAAACCCAGCGCGAAAGTCACAGCGGAAGAAGCAAAATCCTTTTTAGAAGAATTCCATTCGTTGCCCATATACTGGGCGGGCCGGTGCACATTTAAAAACAAATCTTCGATCATGGATTAAAAAACATTGCGGGTTCGGTCGATATTCGCCAAAATTCCCAAAGCAACAAAAGTAGCCAATACGCTTGAACCGCCGTAGCTCATCAGGGGCAAAGGCAGCCCGACAACGGGCGCCAACCCCATATTCATCGCGATATTGATAAACACCTGTATTCCCAACAAAAGAGATATCCCATAGGCAAGCAGCCTTCCAAAGGTATCCTGCGTCCTTTGGGCAATTATGAAACCCTGGCGAATAATTAAATAATATATAAAGATAAGCAGGCAGCTGCCCAGAAAACCCCACTGCTCTGAAAAGGTAGCAAAAATAAAATCCGTATGCGATTCCGGCAAAAAATATAATTGGCTTTGCGAACCGGAAAGCCAGCCGCGGCCAAAGAAACCTCCGGAACCAATGGCAATGCGCGACTGAATCACCGTATATCCGGCGCCCAAAGGATCGATATTAGGATTCAAAAAAACCAATAACCTCTGCTTCTGGTAATCGCGTAAAAAATGCCAGAAAAAAGGCAACGGAAAAACCAACGAAACCAGAAGAATAAAAATATATCTTAATCGAACATGGGTTAAATACAACAGGCAAACAAAAACCAGCATCAGCATCATCCCACTGCCTAAATCCGGCTGTTCGATAATCAAAAACATGGGGACAGCTACGAATATAAAGGGTAAAATTATCCCTTGGAAGATCCCAAACTTCCCGGACAATAAAGACGTGTCATCGGCAGATTTACGGCTAAAGTAACGCGCCAAAAATATGATAATCGCCAGTTTGGCAAACTCCGAGGGCTGAAAATTAAACCAGGCAAACTTAAGCCAGCGCTGGGCCCCCAACCTTACAATGCCCAGGACAAAAACCAAAAACAGAAAAAACAAAGCTATACCGTAAATGAAATAGTTGGCATCCCAGAGTTTTCGGTAATTAAAACCTGAAATGGCAAAAAAACAAACCAACCCGATTGCCAGCCAAAGCACCTGGCGCATATATATACCCTGCCAGGCTCCTTCCTTTTGGAAGGTGCTGCTGTAAATAGACAAAACTCCTAGCGTGGCGATAATCAAGCTAAGGACCAAAATCCTAAAAAAAGAATTCCTCATATTAACCCCTGCTTACTCATCTGCTCAATAATTTGCTTGGTAACAACGCTGGCGGCATGGCCCGAACCGCCGTTTTCCAAGAAAACGCAAATTACGAATTTAGGCTTATCAAAAGGGAAAAAACCCAAAAACCAACCATGGTTTGTTCCGTGGGATACCTGGGCAGTGCCGGTTTTTCCGGCAACGGCAACGGGTAAAAATGATAAGGCATTCCCCGTGCCCTTATCATCAGTAACTACTTTCCGCAATCCCTTAGATAAGACATCAAAAGTAGTTTTCTTAAAATTTACCCGAATAAGTTTTTTCTTTTTCGCGGAGAAATCTAATCCCCCTACTGCTTTGACAATATAAGGGCTTAATAAATACCCGCCGTTGGCAAAAACAGCCATCATATTGGCTGCCTGCAATGGCGTAACCAGGCAATCCCCCTGGCCAATAGTCAGGTTAGCAGTGTCCCCGTCAAACCAATTCTGGAATTTATTTATCCTCCTCCAGAGTGGAGATGGGATAAAACCGCTTGTTTCGTAGGGAAGCTCAAAACCTACATTTTTACCCAAACCCAACTTTAAAGCATAATCATGGATATTTTGCGCCCCTACCAACAAACCTGTTTTATAAAAAAAGACATCGCAGGAATGAGCGATTGCCTGGAAAATATCCTCTGGCCCATGCACATCCCAACAGGCAAACCTTCTGGCTCCCACCATGGTTGAGCCCTGGCAAAGAAAACTGGTGGAAAGGTTTATTTTTTTTAATTCCAGGGCGCCGCAAGCTACAATCAGTTTAAAAACCGAGGCCGGCGGATAGCTGGAGCTGATCGCCCGGTTGATTAACGGAGCATCCGGATTATTAAATAAACCGGAAATAAGCGTGGTGCGGTTATCGACAAAAACAGTGGGGTCGAAATTTGGATGGCTGGCCAAAGCTAAAATTTCTCCGCTGCGCGGATCCATTAAAATTATACTTCCTTTCCTACCGGTTAAATTTTCTTCTACAATTTTCTGGATCTTAAGATCTAGGGTTAATTGGACATCCCTTCCGTTAGACGGAGCTTCAAAGCCTAAGACGCGCATAAATTTACCCTGATGGTTTACCTCAACGGAAAGCCCACCCTCCTCCTGGCGTAAATAATAATCATATTTTTCTTCAACTCCGCCAAATCCCACGATATCTTTAGTTTTATAACCATAATCTTCCAGCTTGGTCAGACGCCAGCGGTCGATCTGATTAACATAGCCGATAACATGGGCCGCTAATGGGCCATATGGATAATGGCGTAAAGGTTCGGGTTGGACCATAACGCCGGGCTCCTCAACTTTATATTCCCCCAGCAATATTGCTTTTTTAAGGTCGATATTGGTGGCCACAGTAACCGGTACGCTTGAAGAAATAAAATTCCTCTTGAACGCGGCCTTTAATTCTTTAGCCTCCACGCCCAATATCCGGCTTATCCTATTCATGATTTGATCAATACGCTTAAGGTCCTGCGGTAAAATCATTACGTCATAAGAGATTTTGCTATCCACGATAATCTCGCCGTTACGGTCTAAGATATTGCCTCTTGAGCCGGATTGCGGTATCAACCGGATACAATTATTGTCACTCTGCCGGCGGAACTTTGCCCCTTGTAATATATCAAGGTTGAGCAACCCCATCAACAGGACACAAAACACGAAAATTATTATTAAATTTAAAATGTCTTTTCTTTCCATAACTTTACCTTGATAGGTTATACAGTTATTCTTTTAACCAGCTTAAAAACCAAAGGAGATAATGCTGCCGTATAAACCGAAGGAATGATTAAGTTGCGCAAAAAAATAAACGGCGGTATGATATTGCCGGAATTTATGTTTTGCAGGCCGATGATGATATTGTTTAATAAGGATACAACCAAGACTATGGCCAGACGCATATAGTCGTCTTCGGTAGATATTTGGCTGGATAGCCTGTAAATTAAAAAACTCCACAGGGGAAATAAAATTGTATTTAACGCAAGAGAAGATGGTAAAAAAACATCCTTAAGCAGACCGCAAAAAACAGCAAAGATCAAAGCGGCCTTAAAATCTAAATAAAAGATTAAAGTTACGGCTAAAACTAAGAGCAGGTCAGGCTTACAATTAAAAAAACTTAAAAAAACCGGCCAAGCTAGTTGGAAGGTGGCCAAAATAATTGCAATTAATAATAAAGGCCATTTTTTCATGGAATAATAACCAATACTTCTTCGATACTGGCAAGATCCACAGACGGCCTGACTATGGCATAACGGCAAAGCCCGGAAAAATCGCGGCCGATATTAATCACTTTGCCGATAAGCAGGCCCTTGGGATAGACTTGGCTTAATTCTGAAGTAACGATTAAGTCTCCTACGGCAATCTGCGCTTCATCGGGAAGATAGCGCATAATTAAATTACCGCCAAGAGTTCCGCTGATTAAACCTTCCTGCCGGCTGCGTTGCACAATACTTGAGATACCCTGGCTGGCATCATTAATCAACAATACTTTGCTGTTATTATCCCCGCTCTCCACCACCTTGCCCACCAACCCTCGGGGATTAACCACAATCATTCCCGGAATAATCCTGCTATTTTTCCCCTTATCAATAATAATACTGGCAGACCAAACATCCGGAGAACGGCCAATCACCCTGGCGGCAACCAGGCGCAGAGGAGATTTTTGTTTGAAATTAAGCAGGTCTTTAAGCCGGTTGTTTTCCTGGCTGAGCTCCCGAAAATCAAATAATCTCCAGCGTAATAGCCCAACCTGGGTGTTTAATTCTTCGGCTTGGATCATATTACGGTGATAGAAAATAATACCGGCAAATTCACGCTTAAGTAAGCTGATCAGAGAAAGCTGGGGCCTGAATGTTTTTTGCGTAGAATTTTTTAGACAGGATAGAAAATTAGAAATCAGGAGTATTGCGCAAACAACGGAAATAGAAATAATTAGGTTTTTACGGGGCACCTTAAGCACATTGAAAGATCTGGAAAGATTTAACTACGTACGTCGGTTTTAACCGGTACGGTTACTTTCTTAAGATATTGAATTTCGCTAAGCACAATCCCCGTACCGTTAGCAACCGCGACAATCGGATCATCGGTTATATGCACGGGAAGCCCGGTTTCTTCGGAAATTAATTTATCCAATCCTCTTAATAATGAACCGCCTCCGGCCATAACAATACCGTGATCAATAAGATCGGCGGCTAACTCCGGGGGAGTCCGCTCTAACGATACTTTTGTAACTTCTAATATCGCGCGCAGAGGTTCCTGCAGGGACTCGCGTATTTCTTCGCTGGTAATGGTTACGGTTTTAGGAAGCCCGGCAACCATGTCCCTGCCTTTTACCTCCATGCTCATCTCTTCTTCCAAAGGATAAGCTGAACCAATCTTTATCTTAATATCTTCAGAGGTTCGTTCCCCAACCATAAGATTATATGTTTTCTTAAGATACTCGACTATTGCTTCATTCATTTCATCTCCGCCGATACGAATGGATTTTGAAAAAACTGTTCCGGCAAGCGAAATTACCGCGATCTCCGTAGTCCCGCCTCCGACATCAATAATCATGTTACCGACGGGCTCCTGGATAGGCAGGCCCACGCCGATAGCCGCGGCGATTGGCTCTTCAATCAAAAACACTTCCCTGGCTCCGGCGCGCTCCGCGGAATCCTTTACCGCCCGCTTTTCCACTTCGGTTATGCCCGAAGGGATAGCAATAACAATCCTGGGCCTGACTAAAACCTTGCGGTGATGCACCTTTTTAATAAAATACCGAAGCATAGCTTCGGTAATCTCAAAATCAGAAATAACTCCGTCTTTCATCGGCCGGATCGCAATGATGTTGCCGGGAGTCCGCCCAAGCATACGCTTGGCTTCATCTCCTACGGCTAAAACATGCGAAGTACCGCGTTCAATAGCCACCACCGAAGGCTCACAAAGCACTACCCCTTCGCCTTTAACAAAAACTAAAGTTGTCGCTGTTCCCAGGTCAATCCCCATATCATTGGAAAAAAGACCTAAAACATAATTGATCGCCCTCTTTAGTTGTTGACTTAGCTTTCCCATATTTATTATCTCCTTGCCTACTAAGGCACACCCGCGCAATTCCATATAAGCGCGGCATGTGAAATTAGGTAGTTAGAAAGATATTAACAAAGATTAAACCCTTTGTCAAATAAATAAATGCGGCCACAACTTACTAGCCTGCCCCCAAACTCTTCAATGCCTCTAAAAATCCGGGGAAAGATTTACCGACGCAGTTGATATCATCCAGCCTGGACGCTCCTTCCGCTGCCAAAGCAGCAACCACCATGCTCATGGCAGTACGATGATCCCCGAAACTCTTAAGGCTGGCGCCATGAAGATGCTTGCCGCCTTTTATAATTATACTTTCTGCGGAACCGGTTTTTTTAACTCCGATATCCGCTCCCATAGATTTTAAATTTCTAACCATAGAATTAATACGATCAGTTTCCTTAACCCTTAACTCACCTGCCCCTTTGATTACCGTCCTGCCTTCTGCAAAACAGGCAGCAACCATAATAATCGGCAACTCATCAACTAATGAAGGTATTTCGTAAGAAGCAACGGATGCCCCTTTAAGCTTACTGCTGCTTATTATAAGATTACCAACGGGTTCAAAACTTCCGGATTGCCTGCCCCTAAGATCTCTTATTTTTATCTTTGCCTGCATTCTTTTAAGAACCTTGATTATTCCAATGCGGGTAGGATTAAGGCTCAAACGTTCAAAGGTAATTTTAGCTCCGGGAATTATTGAGGCTAAAACCATAAAAAAAGCTGCCGAAGAAATATCCCCGGGGATATAAATTTGGCCCGGACTAACTAAGGCCCTATCCGGATCTAAGGTTATACCATTATTTTTTGCAACTATGTTTACGCCAAAAATTTTAAGCATACGCTCCGTATGATCGCGGCTGCCTAGGCGCTCGATAACCCGGGTCTTACCTTTAGCCGATAAACCTGCCAGAAGAATCGCGGATTTAACCTGAGCCGAAGCAATAGGCATGCGATAAACAATCCCCCTAAGATCCCCTCCATTTATAACTATCGGAGCATACTCTTCCCCGCCTTTGATTTTTGCGCTAATGCCGGCTCCCATCAAACGTAAAGGCACATTTACCCTGGACATCGGCCTTGCCGAAAGATATTTTCCCGCGATAATTTTGGTTTTAAAATCCTCTGCCGCTAAAACGCCTAAAAGCAGGCGTAAGGTCGTACCGGAATTACCCACAAAAATCGGTTTACGGGATTTTTTTAAACCCTGCCTTCCCCTGCCAAAAACCAGAACCTGGTTTTCCTTAATGCGTATACTTACCCCCAAAGCAGTTAAGGCATTTAATGTAGCTAAAGAATCGGCGTGGATTGGAAAATTTTTAAGGATAGTTTTCCCTTGGCTTAAAGCGCTTAAAATCAAGGCTCGGTGGGCGATAGACTTATCACCGGGAAGGGTTAGTTTACCACAGGGGATGAACTTATCCTGGATTAAAAAAGATTTGGTGCGGTTAGAAAATTTTACTTTTGCCCGATTAGCAGATTTTCTAACGGGGCTCACTTTGCTTTTTGCGTTACCTTATCGTTTTCTTTGATCAGGTCTTTTAACTCCGGAATAAAACCTGCGGCAGACATAGATTCATGGACCTTCTCGACCTTTAAATCGCCGATATATTTGCCGTCGCGGGTAACCCTGAACTCCTGCCCTAACTCAACCTTATCTTTACTGCCTAAATTAATCACGGCAAAATTAAACTCTTTGTTTACGATCATAACCTTGCCTTCCAAAATACCCGGCGAAGGGATTTGAGTTTTTTTATCAGTTTTTTCCGCCTTTAAGGCAGCAGCGTTAATCTTGGCATTAGCCGCTTTAACCTTTCCCTTAGCGGTATTATCAATCACAACGGGTTCCCCGGCGACAACAACCTTACCCAGCTCTACACCCGCTGAGCCGCTTTCCATATTTTTGATTTTATCCTCAAGTTCAGCCTTTTGTTTTTGGATAATTTTTATCTGCTCCTTTGTTTGTTTACCCTCTTCTTGAGCTGCTTGGAGCCTGTTCTCAAGGTCCTGCCGCAAAGATTTCTGCTGCTCAAGGTCTGCCTTAAACTGCTCTAATTTATTTGAAGTTTCCGCCAGTTCCGATTTCTTCTGGATCATCTCCTTAATTAAAGAATCGACCTTGGCGCCGGACTCCTGTAATTTAAGCGCAAGCTCACTGGCCTGTTTCTTGGATTCTCCAAGCTTATCCTCGGTAATACGCTGACGATTATTTAACTCGGTAATTTGATCCTGAAGTTGGATATTCTGCGCGTGTTCTTTTTGGTATAAATAAAATGATACAGCGGCAAATGCTGATGCGATAATAATTAGGACGATTAAAATGGGTAAGATAATTGTACCTTTGCGATACATTTTGCCTCCTTTTGTCTACGAAGACAACACCCGCGCAACTTGCGCTAAACGCGGGGTGTCTCACCTATTATAATTTAATCCGTGTTTATTACCCATTACTATAACATTAGTTAGGTAAAAATCAAGATATATTTTTTTTAATGAAATCTTCCAACTCTAGGGGTATCTTGCTGGTAAAATGAACCGGCTTATTTCTGGCAGGATGGATAAAACCAATTTCTTGGGCGTGTAAAGCCAGGCGGGGAAAATTAGCATTCTTTCCGTATTTAGTATCGCCCAGTATGGGATATCCTAAATGCGCCAGGTGCACCCTAAGCTGATGCGTCCTGCCGGTAAACGGCCTTAATTCCAGAAAACTAAAAAATTTACCGCGTTTTAAAGTACGGTAGTGCGTGCGGGCGTATTTAGTGTTTGGCGCAAAACTAACGGCCATATTTTTTCGCTTTAAAGGATGCCGGCCGATAGGGGCTTCGATTACATCTTCATCAAACTCAACCCGGCCGCAAACGATGGCAATATATTTTCGCTGGATACTATGCTGGGCAAACTGCTTGGCTAATTTTAAATGGCTGGAATTATTTTTGGCAATCACCAAAAGGCCGCTGGTATCTTTATCCAAACGGTGAACAATACCCGGCCGGTTTTTGTTTATATCAGAAAGCTGCGTTCCTCGGCCAAGAAGAGCATTAACTAAGGTGTGCTCCCAGTTTCCGGGAGACGGGTGCACCACCAGGCCCGTCTGTTTATTGATCACCAGCAGATCATCATCCTCATAAACAATCTCCAAAGGGATCTGTTCCGGTAAAAATTCTGTTTTTTCTTTTTCGGGAAGAATGATTTTGATCGCATCTGCCGGATTTACTTTGTAATGAGGAGTCTTGACTGCTTGAGAGTTTAAAAAAACCCTGCCTTCATGGATAAGTTTCTGGATAATTGTACGCGATAAACCCAAATTATTGCGCGCAGAATAATCCGTTAAAAGCAAATCCAGGCGCGTCTTGGCCTCTTTGGCTAAGACTTTTAATAACAATTCTTTCATAATGTTTTTTTCTTATCGTAAGCTATCTTGATTAGGATCAAAAGCGAGACAATAAACATCGCCAAAGACAGAAGCTGAAAAATAGTTAAGCCATAAAACAATCGGGGGCTGTCGTTGCGGAAATATTCGATAAAGAAACGTTTTATAGAATAAAGAAAAAGATAAGCGCAAAGGATAGTCCCCGGAAGGTGTTTTCTATCCTGCATAAATCTTAAAACAAAGAAAATAAACAATAGAAGCAAAGAGGAATATAATTGCGTCGGGATTAAGACCTGGTCAAAAACTTTAAAATATATCCCAAATGCTGAAACCCTTCCAAAACAACATCCGTTTAAAAGACACCCGATCCTGCCGATTGCCTGCCCCAAAGCAATAAAAGGAACCAAGAGGTCCAGGGTTCTAAGCAACCCCAGCTTATTCTTCTTGATGAATAAAATCACAACCAGTGACCCAAAAATTACCCCTCCAAACCAGGCCAGGCCTCCGTGTTGGAGCATAATGATCTCCAGGGGATTGCGCAGGTAAGAGCTGAGGTCATTGAGCACATAAAAGGCCCGGGCACCGATAATTCCAAAGATAAAAACAAGAAAAAACAGATTAAAAATTAAATCGGGATCAAGCCCCTCTTTTTTTGCTTGTAAAGAAGCCAAATAGCTGCTCACAAAAAAAGCCAGGACCAGCATAAGGCCGTATGAATAAATAGTAAACGGACCGATTTGACAGATTTCAGGCAGCATTTTTCTTAAATAATAATTCCCAGGTTAATAAAATCGCGGCGATGGTTATGACCGAATCCGCCAGATTAAACACCGGCCAGATCCGCAGGTCCAGAAAATCAATCACAAAACCAAAACGCAGGCGGTCAATCAGGTTACCGGCTGAGCCGCCTAAAATTAAGCTTAAAGATAATTTAAAAATAAATGAATTCTTTTTGTTCCTGAGGTTGTGCAAAATAAGCGCGATTGCAAAAATCGAAATCAGCACAAACATAAACAGCTGGTTTTGGAACAGACCAAAAGCCGCCCCGCGATTATGCACCAAGGTCAGGTTTAAAAAATTTTTTATCAAAATAACCGGGGTATTTAATCGCAGGAGTCTTACGGCGAGAAACTTGGTAATCTGGTCTAAAAAAATTACACTGGCAATAATGGTCAAGGCCATCTGTTAAGCCTGATAAATTAAAGCTTTTATCTTTTTTCCCTTTTCTGCTGGCACTTTATGCAGAGCCGGGCAGAAGGGACCGCTTTTAACCTGATTTTAGTAATTTGCCCTTTGCAATCATCGCAAATGCCAAAAGATCCGTCTTCTATCCTCTTTAGCGCGTCATCCAGCTCATAAAGAACTTTTCTTTCATTGGAAGCCAGCCCCAACGAAAACTCACGGTCATAATTATCGGTAGCCACATCGGCCATATGATAGGTATAGCCGGAAATGTCCCCGGAGGCCTCTTTCTGGGATTTTCTTAACGTATCGTCGGATATATGCTTAAGATCCTCGAATATCTCTTCTTTTTTCTTGAGGACGATTTTCTTAAACTCCTTTAAATCTTTTTTTAAAAATTTCTTCACTTGGCCTTCCCCCTTAATGCCGCAAGGCAATTATCACAAAGCAAAGGATGCTCTTTATCCTTGCCTATCTCTTGCGAATAATTCCAACAACGCGGGCATTTGCTGCCTTTGGCTTTGGCTACCTTAATCGAAAGATCTTCGGGATTTTCCTTATCCAGGGTAACCTCAACGCCAGAAACCTTAAAAATCTCACAGAGTTGCTCTTTAAAGCTTTGTAAGAATGTATAACGATCCTGGGTTTTTGTCAATATATTTATTTGCGCATCAAAGGAGCTGCCGATCTCGCTTTTTGTACGTAATTCTTCTAACTTCTTGGCTACTTGAGGAGATAAAAATTTAATAACATATAAATCAAGATTAAGCAGTTCTTTTTCTTCGCTCACAAAAAGCTTCTCCTTGTTTTCCGGCCAATCTAAAAGATGAACACTGGCTAAAGATTGATCCTTAGCCTCCTTGGGCATATTTTGCCAGATCTCTTCAGCGGTAAAAACTAAAATGGGAGAAATAATCCTTACCAGGCAATTAAGGACTTCATATAAAACTGTCTGGGACGCCCTTCTCTGCGGCGAAGAAGCAGCATAAGTATATAATCTGCCTTTGGCCATATCCAAATAATACATCGAAAGGTCTTCGTTACAGAAATCATAAATTGATTTATAGGCCTTATGAAATTCAAAATCAGCGTAGGCTTTATCCACCACGGAGCATAATGAATTTAAACGGCTAAGTATCCACTGATCAATTTTTCTAAAATCTTTATATTCTGCTTTCTGCGTATCCGGGTCAAAATCATACAAATTACTTAAAATAAAACGCGCGGTATTCCTGATCTTACGATAGGCCTCAGATAAACGGCTTAAGATAACCGGCGAGATACGGATATCTTCATTATAGTCGCTGGAGGCAACCCACATCCTTAAGATATCTGCGCCGTAATCCTTGATAGTTTCAAAAGGAGAAATAACATTGCCTGAAGATTTAGACATCTTTCGGCCTGAGCCGTCAACCACAAAACCATGGGTCAGCACATTCTTAAAAGGCGCTTTCTCCTCTATGCAGACAGACGGAATAAGCGATGATTGGAACCATCCGCGGTGCTGATCCGAACCCTCAAGATAAAGGCCGGCCGGAAATTCCAACTCTTTCCTTTTCTTTAATACTGCCTGCCAGCTTAACCCGGAATCAAACCAGACGTCTAAGATATCAGCGCCTTTAGAAAAATTTTTACCCTTACAATGCGGACAGTAAATATCTCCCTGAAGGAAATCTTCGACCGGCTGTTCAAACCAGCAATCTGTCCCGGTTTTTGCGCTTTGGAACGCAAAATTCCGGATTACCTCTGTGGATAAAAATTCTTCTTTACAATTATTACAGATTAAAGCCGGGATAGGCACGCCCCAGTATCTTTGGCGGGAAAGACACCAATCCGGCCGCAAAGAAACCATCGCCGAAATCCTTTCTTCTCCGGTAGGAGGAACCCATTTAACATGCTGGTGGATTATCTTTAGCAGTTTATTCCTTAAATCATTATGTTCCATATTCAAAAACCACTGCCGGGTCGCCCTAAAGATTACCGGAGTCTTACAGCGCCAGCAGTGCGGATATGAATGCCGGATACTGAAGTTAAACAGCAAGGCGCCGGTTTTTTCTAATTTCTCAAGGATGGGCTGATTAGCATCATATACATGCAACCCCTGGAACTCGCCGGCAGTAGAATCAAAAATACCTTTAGCATCAACCGGCATAATTATATCCAATTTATATTTAATCCCGGTAAAATAATCTTCATTACCGTGGCCAGGCGCGGTGTGCACTAAGCCCGTGCCTTCTTCACCAGATACATAGTCAGCTAAAACTACCCTGCCTTCTCTTGGCATAAAAGGATGGGTATAAATTAACCCTTCCAGATTCCTGCCTTTTAGCTCCTTAATAATTGTATGTTTGGAGATACTGCTGTTAGTTAAAAAAACAGACAGTAAATCTTTGGCAACAATCAAATTCCCTTTTTCGGTATTAATGTAAAGGTAGGAAAACTGCGGATGCACAGCCACAGCAACATTAGCAAGCAAGGTCCAGGGCGTGGTGGTCCAGATAACCAGGAAACTGTCCTCCTGAAAATCTTGATGCTCATTAAGCTTAAATTTTACATAAATCGACGGAGAACTGTGATCCTCATATTCAACCTCGGCTTCAGCCAGAGCAGTCTCGCATTTAAAACACCAATTCACCGGCTTGAGGCCATGATACAAATACCCTTTTTCATTAAGCACAGCTAAAGAATTAAGTATACTCTCCTCGTAATCATGGCTTAAAGTTAAATACGGGTTTTCCCAATCGGCAAATACTCCTAAACGCTTAAATTGATCCTTTTGCGTTTCGACATATTTGTTGGCATAAACAAATGCCTTTTTGCGGAAATCCAATTGGGATATCTGGGATTTATGCATTTTGAGCTCTTTGAGCAGTTGATGTTCAATCGGCAGGCCGTGGCAATCCCATCCGGGCACATAAGCGCAGGAATTTCCGCGCAGCGTCTTATATTTAACAATAATATCCTTTAAAGTTTTATTTAAGGCATGGCCGATATGGATATCGCCGTTAGCATAAGGCGGGCCGTCATGCAGGATATACTTTGGCTTTCCTTCGGATTTTTTGCTGACGAGCTTATAAATACCCTGCCCTATCCATTTCTGCAATAAAAGCGGCTCCCTTCTGGGAAGATCAGCCTTCATCGGAAAATCCGTTTTGGGTAAATTTAAGGTATTTTTATATTCGGAATTATTGGACATACTTTCCTATAATTATATTTAAATCTTTTTTGGTTTTTCCAGGAATGAGTTTTTTATCCGTAACAATGGCAAACTTTAATGCCTGGCCGCAACTGCACAGGCGTTGCGGCTCTAACTCCTTAATCACTTTATGGATAATCTTTTTAGCATTCTCGGCATTTTTCTGCAGGTTACTGATCACCATCTCCAAAGTTACCGACTCATGCTCCGGATGCCAGCAGTCATAATCAGTAATACAGGCAACCGTAGAATAACAAATCTCCGCCTCGCGGCAAAGCTTGGCTTCGGCCAGATTAGTCATCCCAATCACATCCATGCCCCAGCTGCGGTAAAGCTTGCTTTCGGCTAATGTAGAAAATTGCGGGCCTTCCATGTTAATATATGTGCCGCCTCTATGCATATTCAAATTTAAAGATTTACCGGCTGAGTAGATGCCTGCGCTAAGCTGTGCGCACACAGGATGGCTAAAGACAATATGACTGACAATGCCCCGGTCAAAAAAACTCATTTCCCGCGCGTGATTAGTACGGTCGACAAACTGGTCCACCACCACAAAATCCAAAGGCTTCATCTCCTCCTTCAGGCTTCCGCAGGCAGTTACCGAAATAATCCTTTCTACGCCTAATTTTTTCATCGCGAAAATATTAGCCCGGTAATTTATCTGGCTGGGGGATATGCGGTGCCCAACTCCATGGCGCGGCAAAAAAACTACCTCTTTATTTTCTAACCTTCCGATTGTAAATTTATCCGAAGGCCTGCCAAAAGGAGTCTTAACAGTTACCTGCTTTATAATCTCTATCCCTTCGATTTTGTATAGTCCGCTTCCGCCGATAATACCGATTTTTGACATATTAATTCCCTTTCCCTAATTCATCAGCGCGCTTGCTGGCGCTTTTTACTGCTTCTTCAAGAGACCCCCCTGATTGCAGCACATCAAGGCCGGCTTGAGTTGTCCCCCCTTTTGAAGCAACCATTTTAATTATATCCGCGCAGGATAAATTTCTTTCTTTTAACATGGCAATAATGCCATCAACGGTCTTCTCAGATAAAACATCAGCTTCCCGCTGGTCAAAACCTATACTCACGGCAGCATCCGCTAACATTTTAATGAACCCATCCCGCTCTTTATCCGCGTTTGCCTTTTCTTTAATATAATGACAGAAAAAAGCCGGTCCACTTCCGGAAACTGCTGTTGCCGCATTAAGCATCTTCTCCTCGGTGGTAACCAATACCAGGCCTATATAATTTAATAACTGCCAGGCCGAATCCAGGTCCGCTGCGGTAGCATTTTCTTCCTTGAACAAAACAGAAACTCCCCGGCCGATCTGAGCCGGCATATTCGGCATAACCCTGATGATCCGCGTTTTTTCGCCCAAGCGGTTCTTGATGTATTTGGTAGTAATGCCGGCGGCGATAGTAATAATCAACTTGCCCTGCGTAAAATTTTTGATCTCATTAAGCAAGGTATCAAAATCTTGCGGTTTGACTGCCAGAATAATAATTTCGGATTCTTTGGCTAACTGAACAGGCGCACCGGCAACAGTTATATTTTTTAAGGCAGAGATTTTATTTTTATCTTTATCAAAAACACAGACCGCATACTTTTCTTTTATGCGCTCTGCGATTGCCTTACCCATATTCCCGTAACCGATAATGCCGACTTTTTCCATTCTTAACCCTCAAATATCGCTCTCCCTAATCTTATAATATTAGCGCCCTCTTCTATCGCCACCTCAAAATCATCGCTCATCCCCATCGAAAGCAGCCAAGCGGGATTTAATTTATCCCGTAATTGCCTAAGCCGCGCGAAATACGGGCGCGCTTCCTGGGTATCACCTACCACCGCGGCGATAGTCATTAATCCTTTAATTCTTATATTCTTTAGTTCGGTAATTTCTGAGCAAGCATCGCTTAAGGCTTCCGGGGAAAACCCGAATTTTGTGGCTTCCGGAGAAGTTTTGGCCTCAAGGAACACCTCTTGAATTTTATTCATCCTGGCTGCCTGCTTATCAATCGCTTGAGCTAAACTGACCGAATCAACCGAATGAATAAAGTCAAATATTTTTAAGGCCTCTTTTACTTTATTTGACTGCAAGTGGCCGATCATATGCCAGGTTAGACCGGAAAATTGTTCATATTTCCCCAAGGCTTCCTGCACCCTGTTCTCGCCGATATCTTTTAGGCCAAAACTCGTTGCTTCTTGAATTTGGAGAAAAGATCTGCCTTTGGTTACGCAGATTACGGTAATCTTATCAGGATCAACCTTAATCTTTGCGCAAGCCTGCCCGATACGCTGCCTGACTCTCTCGATATTCTCTTTAATCATAGATTAGATTAATATATTATACACAATAACCTAGGAGGGTCAATTAAAACAAAATGGATAGCGGGTCCTGCCTTAAGCGTCTGCCTTGTCTTGTTTTCTCGCAGGGACGCTTGTTTGCCCCTGCGCGGCAAACTGCGCTCGGGTTTCGGCCTCGCTCTGCCGGAGCATTTATTGTGGGCAGCCGTGCCCGCTCGGCCTGCAAACGCCCTGCTCGAAATCAAGCCAAGCCATCCGCTGATAATATATATAAATGACACTGACAAGTTTCGCAGCGAATGTCGATTTTATGAATATTATCAAGATTTCCGGCTTTTGCTGGAGGAGCATTAGAAATTTTTCGGCAGTTGTGTGCAAGGAATTACGGCGAGTGCAGGCAATACCTTTATACGTAAGGAACACTGCGCTGCCGGAACAAGCCGTAAACCGCAGCACACGGCGAAAAATTTCAGCGACGGAAGCAAAAGACGGAAAGCTTGGGAAAAACTAGAAATATTCCTGGTAAACTTCTTTGAAACGGTTTACCGCTTTAAAAAAGAGGTTTTTGGCAGGCTTAACTAAAGGCGAACTCCCTACGGTCTTGTTTTCTAAATCTTCACAGACCATCCCCAGGCAAGTCAGATAAGTCAGATATCTTTGTCCGGCTAAATCATTATTTTCTTTGACTAACGCGGCGATCTCCGGATTCCTGATCCGGCCGAGCTTAACCGGAATACCCGTTAAGCTCTCCATCATCTCGATAAATCCATCCGTCAGAAGCGTTTTACCGGCCATAATAAAGTGATCAATTTCATGCAAGGCCACCTTTTTCTCTATGATTTCCTTAATCTGCGCGCAGACCAGGCGGCCGGAGTTGGTAGTCATTAAAGCTACATCGCGCTGTTTTAGAGGTTTATAGAATTCATCTTTCTTGACCAAAATTTCTTTATTTTCCGCAATACTGCCGGCATCGCCGATAATCCCGTAAGAACGCTTGATATCTTCTGCCAGCTCAAAATTAATTTTTAATCCTTCCGAGAGCTGGGCCGTCATGCTGTTTCCCCCTAATGCCAAAATCTGGATATCCTGCAAGAGCCCGTCTTTAAAGATAAGCAGTTCTGTAACATCGCTTCCCACATCGCAAAACACGCTTAACCCTTTTTTTTCTTCTCTGCCAAACACTGCTTGGCTAGTGGCTAGCCCCGAAAAAGAAAGATTCCTGATCTCATAACCAACCTGGCTTATCACCCGGCTTAAGCTCTGCAAAGAAGAAATCCTGGCGCAGACCAGATATAGATCTACCTCCAGCCTGTGGCTGTATAAACCAATAGGATTAATAACATTACTTTTGGAATCAATGGTATAGCTGGAAGGAATTACGTGGATTATCTCCTCCTCTAAGCTGGAACCAAGGATGCGCGCCTGTTCATTAGCGCTGGCTATATCCGTTGAGGTAATCACCTTATTGCCGCGTTCGGCAAGCGGGATAATCGCGTGGCTATGCTTGGTTAAGATATCCTTTCCGGAGAAATTAGCATGAATATACTTGATCCTCAATCCAGATTTAGTTTTCAGGCTCTTCATAATTTTTGTCAGGCAAACCACTAACTGCGTGGCATCAACAATCACCCCTTCTTTAACCCCGGAGGATGGCATAACCTCAAAAAAAATATCCTCTATCCGGCTTTTCTTTATCTTAGCCAGGCAACCCGCGATTTTATTTGAACCGATGTCTATTGCGCAAATATAATTATTGTTTAACATTGTTAAGCTTTATTACCGGCTCCTTAAACCGAAGGTCAATATACTTTATATTGCCCCATTCTTTACGCGCCTGGATAACCAAGCCGCCTAAGATTATCATTTTCTGCCTGATATTATTTTCTCCCGTGCGCACCTCAAAACCAATCCACTCTGCTTGAGCAACGGGTTTTGTATAATCGGCCAACTGCTTGGGCAGAAGAATAAAAAAGCCCGCGCTCTGCAGATCCGCCACATCAATTCTTATTAAGGTAAAACCCTGAAAAGCTTTATTAACTTTAAATTCCTTAACTATACTTAAAGCCAAATCAAGTTCAGCCCTTTTATATCTTGTCCCCGGCTTAGGGGCAAATATCTTTGTTTCTAAGCCATAGATAACCGGCAGCCCTGCTTCCTCAATGGCCGCGTTTGAGTAGAATAACACCCCCTGCTCATCGATGGCAAAATCTTTATAGAATTTAACCAAGGCAGCAGGCTTGCGCTTCAAAAAATCCACAAATACGCAGTTGGGAAGTACCCGGGCAAACCTAACCTTGCGGCAATCCGGGCAGCTTAAAGCAGCCCTGTGGGATTCACCGTTTAGATCCAGGCTAAAAATGTTCCTGCCTTTTAAATAATCAAATGACTTCTCGGAATTCCTGACGACAACCTGCCTAACGGCAAAAAAATCTGAAGTAGTTAAAGCTTTACAAATATATCCTATTATAAAAGAGAAGGCAAGTAAAATTATTGCCAAGGATATAATAATCTTTACAGGAAAATTAAACCTTCGCTTTTTCATAACCTAATTCCAAAAGCTTAATACAAAGCCGGTTAAAATCTATACCGATGATTTTGGCAGCCTTGGGTAAAAGGCTGGTCGCCGTCATCCCCGGTATGGTATTGACCTCCAGGACGTAAGGCAAACCGTCTTTACTCAATATAATATCCGTGCGTGAGCAGCCAAAACAACCCAGAAGTTTATGTGCCGCTAAAGCCGCTTGCTGGACTTTTCCGGCAATATCCTCCTCTAAATGAGCAGGGATGATATACTCCGTTAATCCCGCCTGATATTTAGCTTCAAAATCAAAAAATTTATTTTTGGGGATAATTTCGATCACCGGCAAAGCCGCTTCATCCAAAACCCCCACCGTAAGTTCTCTTCCAAATATGTACTCCTCGATAATTATGCGTTCATCAAACTCAAAAGCCAGATCAATAGCCGCAGATATCCCTTCATCACGCTCAACCAGTGAGAGCCCGATACTTGAACCGTGATTAGCCGGCTTAACTACTAGAGGCAGCCCCAGATCGTTTTCATAAACCCTGTTTTTCCGATAAACCGATTTCTCTAAAAAACGGGATTTAGGCACGCATAGCCCGCCGTCTTTGAATTTTCTTAGCGAACTGATCTTGTCCATGGCTAGCCGGCTGGCCGCGACTCCTGAAGCGGTGTAAGGTAAATTCATTTTTTCCAGGATCTCCTGGATTGAACCGTCTTCTCCAAAACGGCCATGCAAAGCAATGAATACGGAATTTAAATTATGGCTCTTAAGCCGCCGGATATTCTCTTCCACATTATCGGTAGTTATATCAATGCCTACCGCCGCTACTCCCGACTCAAGCAGCGCGGATAATACGGCCTCACCGCTTTTCAAAGAGATCCCCCTCTCTGAAGAAGGCCCCCCCATTAAAACCCCGACTCTGCCAAAATCCTTTATCTCCATATTTTTATCTCTGGCTGCAGGTTAATTTTAAATCTTTCCCTGACTTTCCTTCGCATTAAATCCATAAGCGACAAAACATCGCTGCTCTTTGCCTTGCCTGAGTTTAAAATAAAATTCGCATGGGCCCTGGAAATTAAAGCTGCGCCTTTTGTTTTTCCTTTTAATCCGCAGGCATCAATAAGCCTCCCCGCCGGATTTTTAGCCGGATTTTTAAAGATACAGCCGGCATTGGGCAGGCTGTTGTTCTGGGTTTTACCGCGCCTTAAAAGATATTCTTTGATTTTAAGGGCGATCTTATCTTTATCTGCGGCGTGTAATTTAAGTTTTGCCGAAAGAATAATATACTTATTTAAATTAGATTTACGGTAAGCAAACCGCAAATTTCTGCCGGCCAGAAGCTTTGGCCTGCCATTATAATCTAAGACCGATACTTCTTCCACCCGCTCCCCGATTGACCTGCCCCAGGCTCCGGCATTACCAGCCAATACCCCTCCCAGTGTTCCGGGAATTCCGGCAAGAAACTCTAAACCGGACAGGCCTTTATCTTTAGCAAATAAAATCAACTGATTTAATTTTAAACCGCTTCCGGCGGTTATGCAAGTGCCTTTATGATCTAGGCGTTGAAAATCCCGGCCGCTTAACTTAATTACCATCCCATCTACTCCGGAATCGCTGGCTAAAATATTACTGCCTCCTCCTAATATGAAAACTTTTACTCCCGCCTTCTTGGCGCAGGCCAAGGCCTCTTGTAAACTTTTAAGATCCCTTGGCTCAAAGAAAAATTTGGCTGGCCCGCCAATCTTAAAACTCGTAAAAGCAGCCAGGCTTATTTTAGTTTTTATTTTTTTATTTAAGTTTTTCGGCCAGAGCATCGGAAACCTTTACAATATCCCCTGCGCCCAGGGTAATCACCAGATCATTCTCCCGAATGATCCCTAAAAGATGGTCGAGAATATCTTCCTTAGGCAAATACAAGACTTCTTTATCTTTGGCGTGTTCCTTTATTTTTTCCATTAACTTCCGGGCGGCTACACCTTCTATAGGCTGTTCGCTGGCCGCGTAAATATCCGTGATAATCAGGTAATCCGACTGGTCAAAAGATTTGGCAAAATCATTTAGAAGCAGCTGCGTACGGGTATAACGATGCGGCTGGAAGATAACGATCTTGCGCCCGGCCTTGAGATTAGCGATTGCCGCCAAAGTAGCTTTTATCTCCGAAGGATGGTGGGCATAATCATCGATCACCAGGTATTTATCGCTCTTAAATTTTGTCTCAAGCCTGCGGCTTGCCCCTTTATACCCTTTTAGAGTCCTGCGGATACACTCTAAATCAATACCCAATTCCATCCCTAAACCGATTACCGCCAAAGAATTTGAAATATTATGTTCACCGCCCAAGGCCAGATGAAAACGGGAAACAAATTTATCTTTAAAATAACAATCAAAATCTGAAAGTAAACCGGTAAAGGAAATGTTCTTGGCGTTTATATCAGCTCCGCTATTTAGGCCAAACGATAAATGTTTGCCTTTATAAATACTCAGCATCTTTAAAAGATTGGGATCATCGGAACAGGCAAAAACACAGCCCCCTTTCTGAGTACGTTCTATAAAAGACTTAAAGGCCTTCAATTCATTATCGAAATTATGGTAATAATCCAGGTGTTCCCGGTCGATATTGGTAATAATTGAATACTTGGGCGTATAATTTAAGAATGAACCATCGGACTCATCGGCTTCAGCGACGAAAAAATCGCCATCCCCCAGGCAAGCATTGGTATCAATATTATTCAGTATCCCTCCGATAACTACCGTGGGGTTTAACCCGGCCTCAAGCAGCATATAAGAAACCAATGAAGTAGTGGTGGTTTTGCCGTGGCTGCCGGCAACGGTTATCGCGGTTTTCCCCCGCATCAGCCCGGCCAGAGCCTGCGCTCTTTTAATCAAGGGTATTCCCAAAGCTTTGGCCCGCAGTATTTCGGGATTATCCTGCCTTATCGCCGAAGAATAAACCAGCACATCCTGGCCGGTAATATTTGAGGCGTTGTGGCCAATGGATATCTTGGCCCCCAGGCTTTTAAGCTCATCGGTAATCCGGTTCTCTTTTAAATCCGAACCGCTTACCTTATAACCGCTTTTAAGCATTAAACGGGCGATTCCGCTCATGCCTATTCCGCCGATACCGATAAAGTGATAATAATCCTTCATTCTAAAATATACGCTTTCCAGGCGCTTTCAAAATCTTCCATACTGGCAAAAGAATATGTTTTTATTAAAGCTTCCCCTAAATCTTTAATGTCCCGCAGGTTCTGGCAGAAAAATACAAATCTGTCTTTACCAAACTCGGAAATTAAATATTTCACCAGGCTATACGATTCCGCATAAAATAACGCTACCTTTGCCCTGTCTTGTGAACCGGACACCACTGTGCGGCTTAGCTCCTCCAGGTTAATAAAGCTACCTTGCCTTAGCTTATCGGCTAAATCCGCTTTTACCGAGAATATATTTTTCTGCTGATAGGTAGCAACTCCTTCCTGAAGCCAAAGGGGGATAGCCGGATTATTAAAACCCACCATCTCATTAAAAATAATATGCGCCATTTCATGCGCAAGGATATTATCCAAAAACCCGGGGGCGGTCACAAAAGTCATGATTGTCTTACTGGCAACGCTTGCCTCTCCTGCCGACCAATCCGCGGCATGGGTTTCTTTCCTGTATTCCTCTTGGTTATCAAAAAGATAAATTTTTGCCCGGTTATCCCAAGTCCAAAAATTAAAACGGTTAAAACCTAAATCCTCGGTAATACTATTATAACAGTCCTCGGCTTTTTGAGTTAACTCATTAAGCGATCTTTCCGGAGCGCTTTTATAATAAACCAAAAAATGCGTGCTTTTTAATACCTGCCAATCCGGATTATCCGCAAAAACAATAAACGGAAAAAATAGAAAGATGAGGAATAATTTAAATCGGCGCATTAATTTAAACTTAGCACTTCCTTGGCTAATAAGCAAGCGGCATCCGCAACCGTAAACTGCGCGTATACCCGGCGCATCGCTTTTAGTTTCTCCGGATTTGCCAAAAACACATTTAATTGATCGGTCAATTTTTCCACGCGCAATTCCTCATCTTTAATGATCAGGGCGGCCCCGGGATCTGCGAGTATCCGGGCATTAGCCTCTTGATGCGCGTAAGCAAAAGGATATGGGATTAATACCGCCGGAATTCCAAATTTCTGTAGTTCGGCAATGGTTGTGGCCCCTGACCGGCAGATGATCAGATCCGCCACGCTATAAGCATATTGCATAGCCGGAAAAAATTCAAACAGCCTATAGCTCAAATTCAATGGATCATATTTTAATTTAAGCCGGGGATAATCCTGGATTCCGGAAATATGGATCAGCTGCAGGTCATCTTTTTTTGGATAAGCGGCGATTGCCTCAAAACAAACAGAGTTTAACTTGGCCGACCCCTGGCTTCCTCCGGTAATTAATATATTAAATTTTCCTTCTTTAAACTTAAAAAAATCAAGCGCCTGCTTCCTGTCTACGGGGGCCAAATCCTTGCGCAGAGGATTACCTGTCAGGACGATCTTTTCACCGGATATATTCAGGTATTTATTTGTCTGGCTAAAGGATACCGCTACCTTGTCCACCAACTTAGCCAATAACCGGTTGGCCCTGCCGGGGATAACATTCTGTTCATGAATTATGGTTTTTGCCCTAAATAACCAAGCCCAGAATATCAGGGCCACAGTATTAAGGCTGCCGAATCCAACCACCACATCCGGCCGGAATTTTAAAATAATCAGCATCCCTTCCCAGGCACCCAATAAAAATGAACAGGCGCCGGCTATATTCCTGCTGTTTAAACTAAAACTTAAAGAAGCCGCCTGGATATATTTAACCTGCGCAAATTCAACGCAGATATTATTATCCTTGCTTTTCTTGGGCAGGACTAAAAGCAAGTCAGCGCCTGAATTCTTTAATGCCTCAATCAAAGATAGCGCGGGGAAGATGTGCCCGCCGCTTGAGCCGGTAGCAATCAAAACACGCATATTTAAGGATACTCTCCCGTACGGGCAATATTGATTAATATGCCCAGGCTAACCATATCAAATATCAGCGAAGAACCGCCATAGCTGATAAACGGCAACGGCAAACCTTTGGTAGGAAAAACTCCGCAAGAAACACCGATATTTACAATCGCCTTAAGCGAAATCATCAAAACTAAACCCAGGGCAAGAAAATACCCGAATTTATCCTGGGCATTCTTGATAATTTTAAGGCCCTGTTGAATAAAGATCATAAACAATGCGATTATTCCCAATGTGCCGGCCAATCCCAGCTCTTCTCCGATAATCGAAAAAATAAAATCCGTGTGGGCTGCCGGAAGATAAAAAAGCTTCTGCTGTGAATGCCCAAGCCCCCTGCCGAATAATCCGCCGGAGCCTATGGCAATCTGTGACTGGATAATCTGAAAGCCTGTGCCCTTAGGATCAAGCCAGGGGTTTAAAAACGCCAAGATCCTGACCCGGCGGTAAGCCACCTTAAAAACCAGAAGATAAAGCGCCGGTAAACTGCAAAGCAGTAAACTCAAAATATAAGTTCCTCTTGTTCCGGCAACAAAAAGCATGATCAGGACCACACTGCCTAAGGCAATAACCGTACCCAAATCCGGCTGTAGAAGTATGAGTAAAGTGGTTGCCCCTAATACGCATATCGGAGGCATAAATCCTTTAAGCAGCAGCTTAATCTTATCTCCTTTACGGCAAATAAAATCGGAGATATAAATAATCAGCGCCAGATTAGCAAACTCCGCGGGCTGGAAGCTGATAAATTTAAATCTAAACCAACGCCGGGCACCGGAGACCTCTTTGCCTACGCCGGGAATAAGCACTAAAACCAGCGAAGCAAAAGCGATCCAAAGTAACAAGCGGGCATGTTTTTTGAACAAGCGATAGTCAACAAGCATGACTAAAAAAGTCAAGATTAGACCTGCCAGTAAAAAAAACAAATGGCGCTTTAAAAAATAAAAACTATCTCCATACTTCTCCCAGGCATAAATACTCGAGGAACTATAAATCATCACTATACCAATACAAATAAGCACGATGGATATAGTAAACAGATTAATCCGCGCCTTTTTAACCATCCAGAGTAACTCCGCTGCCTAAATTCAGCACAATCTCTTTAAAGGCCATGCCCCGGTCTTCATAATCTTTAAACATATCAAAACTTGAGCACATCGGCGATAATAATACCGAATATCCCGGCTTGGCCAAAACAAAAGCTTTTTCTACCGCCTCCTTTAAAGTAGAGGCATTTTCTGTCGGAAATTCACCGCCAAGGGCGCAAGCGATCTTCTCTTTTGCCTCTCCGATAAGCACCAGATGTTTAACCTTATCCCGGGCAAACTCGCGGATTACCCGGTAATCAATCCCTTTGTGCCTGCCCCCGGCAATAAGAATTATAGGGGTATCAATATTCTTAATCGCCCAGATTGCTGAATCTGCCGTGGTTGCCTTAGAATCATTAATAAATTTTACCCCGTTAATTTCCCGCACATCCTCCAGGCGGTGCTGGATCCCTTTGAATTTACTAAAAACATCCAGGATCAGGCCCTGATCAATCCCCAAGATTTTTCCAACGCTAATGACCGTGCTCTGGTTAGGATTGAAGCCATCCTGCCTGGTAAAAAAAACAACTTTTGATTTTGCCTGGGCAGCCATACCCTTAAGCAACGCATCATCCCCATTTAAAATTAAAAAATCATCCTGGTCCTGATTCATCATAATCCGCTTCTTAGCATCTAAATACTCCTGCATATTATTATAGCGGTCAAGATGGTTCGGGGTTAAATTCAAAATAACCGCGATCTTGGGTTTAAAATCTTCGATCGTCTCCAGCTGAAAAGAGCTTACCTCAAGGACAACAAAATCGCCCTCCTGCATCGCCTCCACTTCACCGCAAAATGGGTTGCCGATATTCCCGCAGACAAAAACTTTCTTTCCTGAAGCGGCCAAAATTTTCCCAATTAAAGTAGTGACCGTGGTTTTTCCGTTTGAACCGGTTACCGCGATAATAGTCGCCGGACAAAGGATGCTAGCTGCCTCAATTTCACTGATGACCGGTATATTAAATTCTTTGGCCCATTTAATCGGTAAGGCATCCGCCGGCACTCCGGGAGAAATAACCACTAAATCCGCCGGCTTAATAAAATCCCGGCTGTGCCTGCCCAGTTCAACTAAAATATCGCCTGAACAAAGCTTAGCGCAAGCTTCTTTGGTCTGCGCGTTATCCTTAATATCCGTAATACTCACCGAAGCCCCCAATCTCTGCAACAGATTGGCGCAGGCTGCCCCGGACCGGGCAAGGCCGACAATGGTTATCTTTTTGTTTTTAAAATAGCTAGTATTGCGCATGGATAGGTTATCTGATTTTTAACGTAACCAAGGTAAAGAGGGCAAGTAAACCGGCAATGATCCAAAACCTAACAATCACTTTATTCTCAGGCAAATCCAAAAACTGAAAATGATGGTGCAGCGGGGCGATTTTAAAAATACGCTTTTTGGTCAGCTTATAAGAGCCCACTTGCAATATAACCGAGAGCGCCTCCAAAACAAATATGCCTCCGACAATAATCAGCAGCATCTCTTTTTTAATCAATAATGCCACTGTCCCGATAGCTCCTCCTAAGGCCAGTGATCCGACATCCCCCATAAAGATCGAGGCAGGATAACAGTTGAACCAAAGAAAACCTAAGCCCGCTCCCACAATGCTGGCGCAGAAAATAGTCAGTTCCCCCGCGCCTTTAATATAAGGGATCAAAAGGTAATTGCTTAAATTAAGGTTGCCGGAAACATAACTTAACACGCTAAAGGCAACACCCACCATCACCATGATACCGATAGCCAATCCATCTAAGCCATCGGTAAGATTTACGGCGTTCGATGAGCCGGTAATCACCAAAATCACAAATAAAACATAAAAACCATCTAAATCAAAACCGCCCCCTTTTAGAAAAGGAATATCCAGCCTGGGATTATGCCCAGTATCCATAATCAGGATTATCCCCAAGATCAAACCCAGGACAACTTGGCTGGCAAGTTTTACGCTGGGAGACAAGCCCCTGGCCTTATTTTTTACCTGCTTAAAATAATCATCTATAAATCCGGTTAAGCCCAGCCAAACAGTGCTGAATAAAACAATCCAAATACAGGGATGGCTAATATCGGACCAAAGCAGGGTTGAAACTACCACTGTCCCGAGTATAAGGATCCCGCCCATAGTCGGAGTACCCTGCTTATTCCGGTGCAAATCATCCAGCTTTAAACTATCCGCTTTATTGATTTTCTCTCCGACTTTAAGTGTCTTTAATTTTTTGATTAACGGCGGGCCAAAAATCAGGCTCAGGATAAAAGCAGTCAAAGCAGCCATAACCGCGCGGAAGGTAATGTAGCGGAATACATTGAAAGCAAAAATTAAATCCCTAAGAGGGTAAAACAGATGATAAAGCATTAGACTTTAAAAACCTCTTCCATTTTCATCGACCGGGATCCCTTTACCAGAATTATATCGGAAGCACCCGGAGATATTTTATCAAACAATAAATCCCCGGCCTGCGCAGCGCCGGGGCAATAAAATATGTCTTTGCGCTTAAAACCGCCCTCTGCGGCTGCCTGGGCAGTGAGCCGGGCTAAGCTGCCTACTGCCACTAATACATCGCAGGTATTAGTTATACTCCTGGCGATTTGCCGATGCAATAATTCTTTTTGCCTGCCTAACTCCAGCATATCCCCCATAATTAAGATCTTTTTACCTTTACACTTTGCGGCAGCCAAAGCCGCAAGCGCCGCTTCTAAAGAAAGGGGATTGGAATTATAGGTATCATCGATAAAAGTAAGCCCCTTAAATTTAATAAGATTAAGCCTGCCTTTGGGAAATTTAAAAGCAGCCAGCCTTGCGGCGATTTCCGGATAACTTAAGCCCAATATCCTGCTCACGGAAATCGCACCTAGCGCATTATAGATATTATAATGGCCTAAGGTGGATAATGCAAAAACAAATTTAGAGTTGACTTTAAATTCTAATTTACCGTTACGGAATTTGATCGCGGAAGCGCAAAAATCGCTCTGCTCATTAATACCGTAAGTAAAAACATGCGCCCCTCTATTCCTGCGTATGATTATGCGTTTGAGTAATTTATCGTCGGCGCAAAGAACGGCAAGGGAAGGCTTGGCTAAATTGTCCAGCAGGGTTGATTTCTCTTTTAAAACCCCGTTTAAATCTTTTAAAAACTCAAGGTGGCTTAATCCGATATTGGTAATTACCCCAATGTTGGGGCGGGCGATCTTGGCCAGGTAATTGACCTCTCCGAAATGATTAGTGCCTATCTCCACTACCGCGAAATTATCTTTTTCGCAAAGTTGAATTAATGTCTGGGGAAGGCCGATCTGATTATTCTTGGTCCCCTCATTTTTCAATACCCGGGCATTGTCTGATAAAACCCAGGCAATCATCTCCTTGGTGGTGGTCTTGCCGTTTGAACCGGTGACGGCAATGACCGGCAGTTTAAATTTTTGCCTCTGGAATCTTGCTATATCCCCCAAGGCTAAAGTCGTATCTTTTACCTTAATCACTGCTATCCTTCCAGGAATCAGGCATTCAGGCATTCTTTCGACAATTAAACAGCGGACACCTGACTTTAAAACCTCGGCAATAAAATCATGGCCGTCAAAATTATTTCCCTTTAAAGCCAAAAACGCCTCCCCCGGCTTTAATCTCCTTGAATCGGTGGAAACAACCTCAAACTTATCCCTTAGCTTCCCCTGGATAAGTTTACCGCCTGTGGCTTTAATTATTTCATTGACTTTAAACACTTCCGGACCACCTCTTTATCGTTAAAATGTACGGCTCCATCTTTTAATATCTGATAATTTTCATGGCCTTTACCGGCAAGCAGCAAACAATCATCTTTTTTAACCAGAGATAAACCCGCGCGGATGGCTTCAAAACGCTCGGGCTTGCGGCAGTAATTATTTTTATCAATACCTGCGCAAACATCTTTGATTATCCGCAGCGGATCCTCGGAACGGGGGTTATCGCTGGTAATAATCGCGTAGTCTGCCAGCTCGGTAACCACCTTACCCATTTTCGGGCGCTTAAGCTTATCGCGCTCTCCTCCGCAGCCAAAGACCGTAATAATCTTGCCCTTAACCAACGGCCTTAAAGCACTGATAACATTGAATAGCGCATCCGGGGTATGCGCATAATCTACAAAAATAGTGAACCCTCTTTTACAGGCAACCTTCTCCAGCCTGCCGCAAACATTCCTGAATTTTTCGATGGCGGATTGGATATCCTTGATGCTTAGTTTTGCACTTATCCCCCAGGCAATAGCTGCCAGTAGATTATAAATATTGTGCCGGCCGACAAGGTGGGTTTTGATCCGGAGGTTTATTTTTGGCGCAACCAAAGTAAATTTAGCCCCATCCATGCCAAAATCAATATCTTTGGCCATAACCGCCGAGGGCGTTTTTATGCCATAGGTCAAAATCTTAGCGCCGGTCAAACGCTTAATCCGACGGCCATACCTGTCGTCGTTATTGATTATTGCCGTCCCGGATGAGGGCAGAGAACGAAAAAGTTTCGCTTTTGCCAGAAAATAATTTTCTAAATTCTTATGATAATCCAGATGGTCTTGGGTAAGATTGGTAAAAATAGCGCAGTTAAAGCGAATTCCCGCTGCCCTCTCCTGATCCAAGGCGTGAGATGAAACCTCCATCGCGCAATATTTAACTCCTCCGGCATGCATCTTGGCAAGCAAACTTTGTAATTCTACGCAGCCCGGAGTGGTATTTTTAGATTCAATCACTCTACCTTTAAAATGGTAATCAATCGTGCCGATTACTCCGCAAGCGTATCCGGATTCTCCAGCCAGAGCTTCGATTAAATATGCGATAGTTGTTTTGCCGTTAGTGCCGGTGACACCAACGACCTTAAGCTTGGCTGAAGGAAACCCGTAAAACCTGTTTGCCGCTTTAGCTAAAAATTTACGGCAATCATTTACCGTAATTAATTTAACCTTTCCAGGAATTTTTATTTTCGGCGTATTTTTCTGCATCACCACGACACTGGCGCCCCGGGTAATTGCTTCATTTATAAAACAGTTTCCATCCTGGCGATTTCCCTTGATGGCTACAAAAACAAAACCTTTCTTTACCTGTTTGGAGTTAGAAGTAATGCCTTTGATTTTGATACCGGAGATTTTCATTGTGCCAGGCCTTGAGTGGGCATTTCATTTCCCTTTAGATAACGTATCGCGTCACCAGCGACCTTTTGGAACACCGGAGCAGCGACTACCCCGCCAAAATAAACCGGATGCGGTTCATCAACCGTTACCACAATAGCCAACAATGGATCTTCAGCGGGAGAAAAACCGATAAAGGAAGCGACAAATTTATTGTGCGAATAGGATCCGTTTGCTTCAAGCTTCTGGGCGGTCCCGGTCTTTCCCGCGGCGCTGAATCCGGAAACCTTGGCCAGCCTACCTGTGCCCTCCTCGACTACTCCGGTAAGAATCTTCTTTATGCGCAAGGCAGTGTCAATTGAAATTACCTTGCGGATTAATGTGGGTTTATTCTGTTTAATTATCTGGCCCTGGCTATCGCGCACCGAATCAATGATATAAGGCTTCATCAGTTGTCCGCCATTGGCAATTACTGATATTGCACTGGCCAATTGCAAAGCAGTCACCCCAACCTCCTGGCCGATAGGTATGGCGGTCATCGATGTCTTTGACCACTGGCGCACCGGCTTGATCATTCCGGAGATCTCTCCCGATAGTTCAATTCCTAATTTTGACCCAAAACCAAAAGCCTTTAAATACCGGTAAATTGTATCCGGGCCCAAAATTTGGGCGACTTTTACCGTACCAATGTTACTTGACTCCTCGATTACCTGCCTGAAAGTAAGCAAGCCATGCGGCATATGATCATGCAATATGCGCCCGGCTACCTTATAAGATCCATTCTCGCAAAAAAAAGTGTCCTCTTCAGTAACCTTTTTCTCTTCAAGGGCAGCCGAAGCAGTGACAATTTTAAAAACCGATCCGGGCTCAAACAAATCGCAAATAGCCCGGTTGCGGATCGAATCTTTACTGACTCCGGAATGGCTGTTTAAATCATAATTGGGGCGACTGGCCATCGCCAGGATCCTGCCCGTATGAGGATCCATAACGATGATGCTGGCCCCTTTTGCGTGAAAACTCTTAAAAGCCTTATCCAACTCTCTTTCCGCGATATATTGAACAACCTCATCAATAGTCAAAACCAAATCCAGGCCATCGACAGGCAAGATCATCTTTTCCCAAATGTCTAATTTTTTCAAATGCGCGTCGCGTAAAAAAATCGCCCAGCCGCTGGTCCCTGCCAGGTACCGGTTAAAATCCCTTTCTACGCCCTCCAGGCCGACATTATCCATTCCGCTAAAACCAATTATGTGGCTGGCCAGATAACTGTTAGGATAAATCCGCTTGGTCTCCTTGACAAACCCTAAACCCTTCATATTTAATTTCTTGATTGCTTCGGATTTTTCCGGAGTTAATTTTCGCGCAATCCAAATAAATGCCTTTTTGCGGTCCAATCTTTCCTGCAGGTAAGCCCGCTCTGTTCCAAGTATAGGCAGCAACTGATTAATCACAATCTCTTTATTTTTAATCGCATTAGGCACCGCGTACAGGGAATCCATGGACATATTGAATGCCTGCATCTTAAGATTGCAATCATAGATCGCCCCGCGCCGCGGCTCAAGTTCCACAAGTTGATTATGCTGTTTATTGGCTATGGCGGTAAGGTAATTTGAACGGAAAAACTGGATAAAAAAAAGACGGCCTACGCAAAGCAGGAGAAAAATAAAAAAGACTAAAAATACCGCCTCGTTTCTTCGGCGATAATTACTGATATACACTATATCCTTTAGGAGTAATAAATATTAAGGGTTAATTGTTTTTGCTTGAGCTTCCCGCTTTAAGCTAAAGATCCGCGCCAACAGGCCTTCCCGGTTTTGATTCTGGTCCGCAAGCGCAAGACCCTGCTTGGAAGAAATAAACTTAACAAAACGGTAATTATCCGGCATCTGAAAATCCCGAGTCTGGTTTATACGATTACCGATATTTACCAAAGAAGAATTCTTGTTAATATTATATCTTAAGGCGGTGTTTTTATCCAGCAATTCTGTGAAGACAACCTGTTTTTTCTGGCCCAAATAAGCCAGGCGAAAGATCTCGCTTTGCTGGTAAACATAAAGCACGGAGAAAGAAGTGATAAACACTACCGTAGATAAAAATTTGGTCAGCTTCATTTTGTCCTAGATCCTCTGGGCTACCCTGAATTTAGAGCTGCGGCTAGAAGGGTTTTTTTCTATCTCGCTAGCTGTGGGGGTCAGGGGTTTAGCTGTAATAATATCGATTATTCCGTCGGCCTTGAGCGCGCGGAATGTATGTTTAATTACGCGATCTTCTAAAGAATGAAAAGAAATTACGCATATTCTAGCCTGCTTTCTTAAAATTGCAACGGCTTTCTTGATCGCGCTTTCTAAAATTTCTAATTCCCGGTTTACCGCGATTCTCACTGCCTGAAAAGTACGGGTAGCCGGATGTATACGGTAATAACTCCTGCGGTACCTGTGCGGAATAGCCCGCACCACCAGATCCGCTAATTGCCTGGTCGTAGCAATTGGCGTTACCCTACGCTCCTCAACCAACAGATGGGCAATACGGTTATGCCAGCGCTCCTGGCCGAAACTCCAGAGCATATGGGAAATCTCGTTTTCATTAAGGTTATTTACCAAATCATACGCCGATATATAGCTGCTTTTATCTAAACGCATATCTAGCGGCCCCTCCTCCTGAAAACTAAACCCTCTCTGGGTATCCTTTAGCTGGTAAGTAGAAATTCCCAAATCAAAAATAATCCCGTCAATACCATCTATGCCCAGCTTTCTTAAAACCTGGTCTAAATCCGAAAAATTAGCGTGCACAAATTCACAACTATCTTTAAATTCACTCAGCCTCTGCCGGCAAATTTGCAACGAATCTTCATCGCGGTCGATACCGATCAACCTGCCTCCGGGAGTAATCCTTTTTAGTATCTCTAAACTGTGCCCGCCGGTTCCCATAGTTGCGTCAACAATCGTTTGCCCGGGCGCAAGTTTCAAATATTCTATAACTTCAGCCAGCATTACTGGTATATGCAAAGGCGCTTCTAACATTTAGACATCCATCAATTTCTCGGCGATCTCTTCAAAAGACTGGCGGCTGTTGGCGTAAAAATCACGCCAGGAATCTTTTGCC
Organism: Candidatus Omnitrophota bacterium; assembly: GCA_028716245.1. Taxonomy (NCBI): domain Bacteria; kingdom Pseudomonadati; phylum Candidatus Omnitrophota; species Candidatus Omnitrophota bacterium. Next base: position 543,810 of record JAQUQW010000001.1, read on the forward strand.
CAAATCTCAATGCGGTTAGAAACCCCAACAATCATCACGTCCCTCTTAATCCCGGCGAAATCTTTCAAATATTGGGGGACCAAGATCCTGCCCTGCTTATCGGAAACTATCTCAACAGCTCCGCTAAAAAGCAGCCGGTTAAAAATACGGGACTGCTGTTTGGTAAAAGACATGGTTTTAAATTTATTTTCCTGGGAACGCCATTCCTCCTCGGCAAACATAAAAAGGCATTTATCCAAACCGCGGGTAATAAAAAATTTTTCCACGAATTGATTTTTAGCAACTTCGCGGAATTTGGCAGGCAATATCAGACGGCCTTTACGGTCTATAGAATGCTCAAATTCACCGTAGAACATTTTTTCTTCCCTTCCACTTTACTCCACTTTTATCCACTAGATGACTAAAGTATAGACAAAATCTTCCCTTTTGTCAAGAAAAAATTTTCCTAAATTCAGTAAATACAATCAATTGGGGATAAAACGAGCCTAATACCCAGCTATTGTGGTTTTCTGTGCAGCTGCCGCAGGACCTTGCGGCAGGAAATTATATCTTTTTGGATTTGCGACAATAATTCTCCCAAAGAAGCGAATTTTTTATCTAAGCGTATTAATTTAACAAATTGAATTTCGAGTGTCCGGCCATAAATATTTTTATGGAAATCAAATATGTGCACCTCGACGTGGATAGATTTATTTTCAGAATCAAGCGTCGGCCTTCTGCCGATATAACAGATGCCGTTATAGCGCTTGGCGGAAAATATGATCTCAACCGCGTAAATACCGGCTGAAGGAATGACTTCATGGTGCGGGTTGATATTGGCGGTAGGAAACCCTAAAACCCGGGCAAGCCGGCTGCCTTTAATTACCGAGCCTAAAATACTTACCCGGCGACCAAGCAGCTCTTCGGCGTCCTTGATCTTGGAGCTCCTGATTAATTTCCTTATCACCGTGCTGCTGATTGCCGTGCCTTTTGATTTCAGGACGTTAAAAACTTTAAGCTTAAAATTATATTTTCTTGCCGCCTGCGCAAGCAATCTATAATCGCCGCTGGCTTTATTGCCAAAACGGAAATTCTTCCCCACGCAGACAAACCTGGCACCGATCTTTTCAACCAGTATTTTAACGATGAAATCATCGGCGGTTAGCTTGGCGAAACGATTGCTAAAATCTACCACTATACACACATCAATACCCATTTCGGCAATCAACCTTAGGCGGTGTTCCAGGGAATAAAGGCTGGGCTCTTTCTGCGGATGCGGGAAAAAAGTCAGGGCGATGCTTGTCCCTTTGGCCTGGCGGGCTATCCTTACCGCCGCTTGTAAAATATTACGATGGCCCCGATGCACCCCGTCGAAAACACCTAAAGCCGCCACCGCCCCCGCGTACTTTTTAATTTTATTTATTCCGTGGATTACGATCATTGAAAAATTATTTTAAGGATTGCCGGATTCTGGCGATAACTTTTTTCACGATTTTTTTAATATCGCCGGTTAAAGTGCATCCGGCAGCGCTCTTATGCCCTCCGCCTTCAAAAAACGCGGCGATCTCATTTACATCGACCTTGCCCTGGCTTCTTAAGTTGACGCGCACCTCATTATTTTCTCCGAGATTTTCTTTAAACAATGCTACCACCTCTACCCCCTTGATTGCCCGGCCAAAACTCAAAGCCAGATCCGCTAAATCCACGCAAGGCTTTCCTGCCTTAAACAGTTCTTTTCGAATCTGAAATGCGACGACCCTGCCCTGGCAATAGAATTCTATTTTTGGAAGAAGTTTGAGCAGCAATTTTACATCAGCAGGCGGAATATTCTCGTAGGTAGCCCGATAAACCTGGGCAACATCTATTCCGAATTTCAAAAGCTCGGAAGCCGCCTTAAACGTATGGCTGGAAGTATTTGAGTAGCGAAATGAACCGGTATCGGTCATTATTCCGGTATACAAAGCCACGGCCGTATCCTTATCCATAGGCAAGTGTAATTTTTTATACATTTTATAAACCATCTCTGAACATGAAGAAGCTTTTGGGTCAACCCAGTTTAGGTCGCCAAAATTACGGTTGCTGATGTGGTGATCGATATTTAAAACCGGTTTCTTATCTTTATTTAATTTATAAACATCGCCGGTGCGTTTTAAATCCGCGCAGTCTAAAACCGCAAAACAATCAAAATCAACGTTCTTAGAGCTCTTATTCAATAGGCGTATAAGTTTATTACCCGGCAGAAAATCATAGCCGTAGGGCAATTTATCTTCATTGATGATTATCCCGCTCTTGCCCAGTTTCTTGACCAGGTTATAAAATCCAAGTTCACTGCCCAAGGCATCGCCTTCAGGGCTGGTGTGGACAGTAATCAAAAAATTATTATATTTTTTTATGTTTGCGCAAACATCATTCAGGCTCATTGCGCCTCTCCCTTGAGCTTAGCGTCCGTTCCTTTAGCGGGCGGCGCCTTTATCTCATTCAGTATTTCTTCGATCCGCACGCTATATTCGCTAGAGCGGTCTTCTTTAAACATAAGTTCGGTGGCAAAACGCATGTTGATCCTCTGGGCGACCAGGCTGCGAATATAACCTAAGGCAGAATCTAAAGCAAGCTTAGTCTTTTTATGCGCGTCTTCTTTACCTAAAACGCTGTAAAAAATTTCAGCGTTTCTCAAATCCTTGGACAACTCCACCCGGATTACGGTGACAAAACCAATTCTAGGGTCTTTAAGCTCATCATGAATAATCGTGCTTACCTCTTTTTTTATCGCTTCCTCAACTCTTTCACGTCTGGGCATTTGTTCAACTCCGTTTCTAATGTTACTGACGTTTCTGTTATTAATGGATACAAAACGTCAGTAAATTTTTATTAGTCTTTTAATCAGGGCTAATTCCTGGCGACGGGTTTTTACCTGGCCGTTAAGTTTAGCCGCTAATACCTGCGCAAAGATCTTTTGATACCTTGGGCCGGGTAAAATGCCCAAGCCATGCAGATCACGGCCAGAGACATAAAGCCGCATCCCATTATAAATCTCAAGAAAATCCGTAATATATTCCTTAAGATATTTGTTTTGGCATCCCGCTGCCCGCAGCAAAACAATCTCTTCGTAACTTAATGGCTCAAGCAAAGAAAAAATATGGGCTGGCCGGATTCCTTTCTTGCTCAAAGAAGGAACAAGTTTATGGGTATCCCGGCAATAACTAATGATCCGCTTTTCTTCGCCTTTGCGTAATCCCAGCTTGCAAGTGACCAACTTGAGCTGAGCCAAACTAAGGGGTTTTAAAAGTGCCGTAAAATAAACCAACCAAGTGTCAAGCTGTCTGCGCGCGGAATAGTTTTTCATAAACCAACAGATCTCTTTATCTATCGCTTTAAACAAATCCTGCGTGGATTTTCCAAACTTCAATTTATCGCTGAGAAAAGATAAACCGCCTAAATCGCCCAGCCTCTTGATCTGCTTTAGCGGATCCCTTTCTTTAAGCATTAAGATCAAGTCATCGCGCGTCCTGTGCGCGTGGGCCTTACTTAACAGGCCGGCCCCGATTGCCTCCTTAAGCAACGCCAAGGTCTTAGGTTCAATCTTAAAATCAAAGCGCTGCTCAAAACGGATCGCCCTTAATATGCGCGTCGGATCATCTTTAAAACTTAAATCATGCAAAATACGTATCCTTCCGGATTTTAAATCCTCTTTTCCTCCAAAAGGATCAATCAATTTTTGTTCATTATCCTGCGCAATGCTTACCGCCATGGCATTAATGGTAAAATCCCGGCGCATAAGATCTTCTTTTAAAGATCCTGAACTTACCACCGGAAGGCAGGCGCAAGAGGGGTATTTTTCTTTACGCGTAGTAGCAATGTCAACTTTCAGGCAATTATCCAAGGTTAACGTAGCGGTCCCAAACCGCTCATGGATCCTTATCCCTGATTTTAATTTTTTAGCCAGCTTCTGGGCAAAAATGATGCCGCTGCCTTCGACAGTAATATCTATGTCAAAATTGGCCACCCCCAAAATTAAATCCCGTAAAAACCCGCCAACCAGATAAGCCGGCATTGCGGTTTCTTGGGAAACCTCCGCGGCAAGATCAATAATCTTTTTTAATTCTGGCGGTAATTTTTCTAAATAACTTTTCATCTTTTATGGCCGCGGATGAAACTGCTTGTGAATAGTTTTGAGCCGCTCTTTATCAATGTGCGTGTAGATTTGTGTCGTGGAAATATTTGAATGCCCCAGCATCTCCTGCACCGAACGCAGGTCAGCGCCCCGCTCCAATAAATGCGTGGCAAAGGAATGCCTTAAGGTGTGCACTTTTATCGGTTTTTTAATTTTGGCCTCTTTGGCATAGCGCTTAATTAATTTCCAGACAGATTGCCGGGATAACCTGGCCCCGGAACGGTTAATAAAAAGGTACTCTGAATTTTTTTTCTTTAAAAAATACGGCCGGCTAAACTCTAAATACCGGTTAATGCTCTGGATGGCTTTCTTGCCCAGAGGAATGATCCTCTCCTTATTTCCTTTTCCGATACAACGCAAGAACCCGATATCTAAATTCACATTATTAGTCTTAAGATCCGTGGATTCGGATACCCGCATCCCGGTGGCGTAAAGAGTCTCTAAGATCGCCCTGTCCCTTGCCCCTTGGTGATCACGCACTTGCGGCTGGCTGATCAATGCTTCCACTTCATTTAAAGAAAGCGTGTCCGGGACCTTCTTCCATAATTTTGGCGAATCAATTAAGACAGTCGGGTCGCTTTTGAGGACCCTTTCCCTGCTTAAGAAACGATGGAACATCCGGATTGCCGCCAGCCGGCGGGAAATGCTGGTTGGCGATACCCCGTTATCTTTTTCAAAAAGCATGAATTCAACAATATCGTTTTTAGTTATTTTGGAAAGCGCCTCCATCCCGCGCTTAATCATAAAATCCAGATACATATTTAAATCCTGGCGGTAAGCCAAGATTGTATTTTTTGCCAAAGCCCGCTCAACCGAAAGGTAATCCAGAAATGAATCAATGAGTTCTTTCATCAGTCCTTAAATAGATTATTATCCTTTTCCCTGCCGATGGAAGTTGCCGGGCCATGGCCGGGATAGACTATGGTTTGAGAAGGTAAAACAAATAATCTTTCTTTTATTGCCTTTTCTAACTGGCTGCGGCTGCCACCGGCTAAATCATAACGGCCAATACCATGGTTAAACAGCGTATCGCCGGTAAAGATAATATCCGGCTGCGGTTTTCTCAATAAAAGGCCGATGCCTCCCGGAGTATGCCCAGGCAGATGTATTACCTCTAATTCCAGGCAATCTAATTTGATAACCTGCTTATCTTCCAAAGTTTTAATTTCAGATTTGACCCTATAAGCCGATGAGAAACTGGAAGAAAAATTCTTGTCTGCGTCCTGAAGCAGCGGCAAATCCAGCTTATGCGCGTAAACAGTCACGCCAAACTCATCGTCACAACCAATATGGTCGTAATGGCCATGAGTATTAATCACCATCGCAACCTTAAGCTTATGTTTTTTTAAGGCTGAATTTATCTTGGGTGCCTGATCACCGGGATCGATGATTATAGCTTCCCCGGCTGGAGCGCAAGCAAGCACATAACAATTGACCTGCATTGGCCCGACGTTAACGGTTTCCAGGATCACTTTAAATAATTCCTGATTTTTGGATAAATAAAATCCCGCTGGATATTGACCTTAATCTGCTCGGCAGCCTGGCAATTGCGCGCGTCATTTGCGCCATAAATATCGCTATTCATCGAAGCTATAAGATCATTTAATCTGGCGATAGAGGGATCAAAATTCTTCTGGGCCTGCGGGACCAGCTGCGTTTTCATGTTGACTAAGTTCTTCAGCGCTTCGCCAGCGCAATCTATCTTCTTTTTAAGGCTTGCCTTCTGGGTAAGGGCGTTAATCAACTCATCCTGCCAGGCCTTCCAATAAAGAAAATACTGCCGGTAGAGCTCTTCTTTGGTCATGTTTGGCCCCTTATACTCCTCAGGGGCAAGGACCATCTGCACAGCCTGATCCGCTTTCTTGGATTTACGGGTAAATTTACGCGCGAATGATTCGCATCCGGCTAAACTTAGCAGCAAAAAACCGGATAATAAAACACAGGTCACTTTCTTTATTCTCATTTGATCATCTCCTTGAATTCATGCTCACCGATAATCTTTACGCCTAATTCTTTAGCTTTATTAAATTTTGAGCCGGTGCTTTCTCCGGCTACCAAAAAATCAGTTTTACTGCTTACGCTGGAAGTTGCCAAGCCTCCGGATTTACGCACCAGTTCCTCTGCTTCAGAACGGCTGAACCCCTCCAATTCTCCGGTAAAAACCACTGTTTTACCGGTTAATTTATTCGCCCTAACCTTAGAAATTTCCTGGCGCATATTGAGGCCGGAATTTTTTAACTCCTGGACCAGCTTTTTAATCCGGCCAAGATTAAAATAATCCACGATCGAGCCGGCCATAACCGTGCCGATCTCAGGAATCCTATCCAGATCTTCAAATCGCGCCCGCATAAGTTTACCCATATCCGAAAACTCTTGAGCCAGCGTGTAAGCGGCTTTCTGGCCAACGTGGCGGATACCTAAAGCAAAAATCAGGCGCGCCAAAGGCTGGGCTTTGCTTTTCTCAATCGCGTTTAAAAGATTATTGGCTTTTTTCTCTTTAAATAACTCCAACTTCAAAAGATGATTAATCTTAAGTTTATAAATATCCGCCAGGCTCTTCAATAATCCCAATTTTACTAATTGCGCAATTACCGCCTGGCCTAAACCCTCGATATCCAAGGCATCGCGGCTGGCAAAATGTAAAAGCGCCCGCTCAAGCTGGGCGGGGCAATCCGGATTAATGCAGCGGTAAGCCACGTCCTCGGCTTTCTCTTTGATGATCTTTTCTCCGCAAGCCGGGCATTTTTCAGGTTTATGATAAGGCTTCTTGCCTTTTTGCTCCACTACTTTAACCACTTTAGGGATTACATCCCCTGCCCGCTCGATCAGCACCCGGTCACCCTCGCGCAAACCCAATCTTTCGATTTCATCAAAATTATGCAAGGTAGCATTACTTATGGTTACTCCGGAACATTCTACCGGCTTAAGCTCCGCTGTAGGAGTGATTACTCCGGTCCTGCCCACATTAACCTTAATTGCCAGGAGCTCGGTAGTTGCCTGCCGGGCGGCAAACTTATAAGCTACTGCCCAGCGCGGGCTTTTGGCCGTAAAACCCAATTCCTTCTGCTGCGAGAAACTATTTAATTTAACCACTATACCATCAATCTCATAACTAAGTTCATCACGCTTATCCTGCCAATGATTGCAATGGACAATCACCTCTTCGATGTCGCGGCAGAGGGCAGAATGCGTATTCACGCGCATACCCCAATCTTTTAGCTTAGCTAAAAAATCCCACTGGGTCTTTATCGGCTCCGCGTTATAGGCGCCCAAAGAATGCGCGAAAAAATTAAGGCGCCTTTTGGCAACAAGATTACTATCCAGTAATTTCAGGGAACCGCTGGTAGCATTACGCGGATTGGCAAACAAATCCTCTCCTGCATCCATACGTTCCTGGTTAACCTTCAAAAAATCTTTTTTATCGATATACACTTCCCCGCGGATCTCAATAAAATCTAACGGTTGTTTAGCTAAAAGCGCCAAGGGGATAGCGCGGATAGTTTTTATATTGGCAGTTACATCTTCACCTGTCTGGCCGTCGCCGCGGGTTGCCCCAATCACCAACTTCCCATTGATATAGGTTAAATTCACGCTAACACCGTCGAACTTAAGCTCAACCGCATACTCATAAACAGCATCTTTACCTAACCCTTTACGCACACGTTCATCCCAGGCCCTTAATTCATCGATAGAACAAGTATTGTCCAAAGAAAACATTCCTTGCCGGTGCTTTACCGTCTTAAAACCCGGGCTTATCCCCGAACTTAAGCGCTGGCTGGGAGAATCATCAGTGCGGTAGCGGGGATATTTATTTTCCAGGATTATCAATTGCCGCATTAAATCATCATATTCCTTATCCGAGACTAGCGGCTGGCTTAAAACATAATAAAGATAATCATATTTTCGTAATTTTGCTTTTAATTGTTCGATCTGATTTTTAATTTGGCTGGACATTTTTGGCTGTTCGGGTGGCTAGAATACAATTCGAAAATCGCGGAATTCACCGCTTGCCGGCTTCCATTCTATATGCACATCTGCGATATAGCGGGAAAAAGACTGGTTGACCTGCTGAAGGAAGCTATCCAAAACATCCTCCTCGGCTTCCGCTACCACCTCAACCCTGGCGTCATCTAAATTCTTAGCCCAACCAAGAACCTTCTGTTGATTTGCCATATCCTGGACAGTATAGCGAAACCCTATTCCCTGGACTCTACCCGAATAAAAAAGGTGTAGTTGTTTCTTCATATAGCAAATTCCTTGCTCGTTTCACTCGCAAGGATTTCGTTAGATCAAAACTTAAGGTGCTCAAATTCGGCCAACAAACTTATGTTCGCTGTCGCTCCATAAGTTGGGGCCTCATTTAAGTCGGGGCGACAGGACTTGAACCTGTGACCTCAGCGTCCCGAACGCTGCGCTCTACCAAGCTGAGCCACGCCCCGTATTAATTAAATAAGTATATCAGAAATTTAGAGTATGCGCAATAATAGAAAGGATTAAGCGGGATTCTTTTTGGCGAGGATATCAAATTCCACGTTCAACTTATCCGCAGGACCCTTAAAATTTAAAGTTGTATTCTTAAGGGTATGCGGAATAATACAAACATTAATGATATTGGCGCGCGCGCCGGCTAAGGTTAAGCTGATCCCATCCAGGGCAATTGACCCTTTAGGCAGGCAATAACGCATAAAAGAGGCGGGAATTGAAATCTCAAACTCAAAGCTGCCATTACGCAAACCTTTCCTGCGCACCAGCCCCAGGCAATCGATATGCCCCCTGACAAAATGCCCGCTGACCCGGTCTCCCACCTTAAGGCTGCGCTCAAGATTAACTTTTTGGCCGGTTTTTAATAATCCCAGGTTGGTATTTTTGCGGGTAGTATCGATGACTTCAAAACTAACCGAATTATTTCCTATAAAAACTGCGGTAAGGCATACGCCGTTAACCGCGATGCTCTCACCAATCTTGGTATCAACCAAAACTTCTTTAGCGCCAACCTCCAAGAGGGTTATCCCTGCCTGGTGAGCTATTTTTTTTACCTGCCCCAACTCTTCGACAATACCCGTAAACATTTTAGCCAACCCTTGCCTCAATTAAAAACTCTTCATCAAAACGCCTGATCTTTAAACCGTGTAATTTTATTGCCTGGTCTACGCGCTTAACCCCGGTACCCATCACCGAAGAAACAGCGTCTTTGCCGCCGATAATCTTAGGGCTGATAAAAAATAAAATCTTATCCACCAGCTTTTCATCAAAGAGCGAGCCGATCAAAGTCCCTCCGCCTTCGACGATAATACTGCTAATTTGTAATTGTGCCAATTTCTTAAGCGCGTCGCGTAAATTAATCTGGCCGCTTTTCTCCTTAACCTCAAGGATTTTGGCTTTTGCCGCCAGGTGCTTGCGATTTTCGGTCTCCTGGCCCGGGCGGCTGGGTAAAGTAACAATGATCACCTGGGCATCCCCTGAAAAAATATCGGAATTCTCAGGCGTACTCAAATTGCTATCGACAATTATCTTGATTAATTTTTTTTGGGAAAACCAGGTATCCAGGCGCGGGTTATCCCGTAAGACGGTATTAACCCCCACCATAATCGCGTCATAATCTTGGCGTAATTTATGCGCAAAACTCCGGGACTTATCGGAAGTAATCCATTTAGAGTCCCCGGTGCGCGTGGCGATCCGTCCATCCAAAGACTGGCCGACTTTTACCGTAATAAACGGAACCCTGGTCGTAATATATTTTATAAAACTCTCATTAATTTTTTTTAGTTGATCCTCTAAAAACCCCGCTCTTACTTTAATATTACTTTGCTTAAGCAACATCAGGCCCCGGCCATTATTCAAGGGGTTAGGATCAATCATCCCGACAACCACTTCTTTTATGCCGCTTTCAATTATCCGGTTAACACAAGGCGCAGTTCTGCCGGTATGGGCGCAGGGCTCAAGAGTAACATAGAGAGTTGCCCCTCTTGCTTTATTTCCCGCTTCATCCAGAGCAATAATCTCCGCGTGCGCCAGCCCGGCTTTAGCATGAAAACCCCGTCCGACAATCTTGCCGGCCTTTACTACCAATGAGCCGACCAAAGGATTGGGGGAGGTTTTTCCTTTTGCTTTAAGCGCTAACTTTAAAGCTAATCCCATATAATATTCATCCGTACGTTTAATCATTTTTTAGCCCGCGAAGTTTTTCTACCAGTTCAAACGGTATTTTAACCATACCCAGCTTTATATCCGGTTTTGCGCTGCCGTGAAAATCACTGCCTCCGCTAACCGCAAGATTAAGTTTCTTAGCTAATTCCAAATAAAAATTAACCAGCGATTGGGAATGTTCGGGGTAATAAATCTCTATTCCCTGTAAGCCATATCCTGCGAATTCAGTAATCAAAGCGTCATTACGCAGTAAATAGGGATGCGCCAAAACAGCCACCCCGCCGGCATCTTTAATCATTTTTATCGCCTCCTGCACGGAAAGATAAAAACCCAAAACATAGGCCGGGGACCTGTCCCCTATATATTTACGAAATGCCTCGGGGATATTGGCGACATGGCCCTCTTTGACTAATGCCCGGGCAATATGCATCCGGCCCACCGTAGATTCTCCGGAAATGCCAAAAACAGTATTGGCATCAAGATTAACTCCCAATCCTGCTAAATTTTTTACGATTTTATACACCCGCTCAACACGGTTTTCCCGTAATGAAATTAATTTTCTAAGCAACGCCTTATTTCGATAATCCAGGAAATACCCGAGTATATGTATCTCCTGGCCTTCATGTCGGGCGGTCAATTCAATCCCGGGAATAATTTCCAGATCTTTACCTTCTGCTTCAGCTATTGAGGCAGAAATCGCATCCACGGTATCGTGATCAACTATGGCAATTGCCGAAAGCTTACGTTTGATACTTTCCTTGACTAATTGCGCCGGCCCAAATGTACCGTCGCTAGCCAAAGTATGCACGTGCAAATCAGCGTATTTCATTTTTCTTTCTCAATTTTTACTTGGTCCAAAATGGCGTTGACAAATTTTCCGGACTCAAGGCCGGAATATTTCTTGGCCAACTCCACAGCTTCGTTGATGGCAACCTTAGGCGGAATATCCTGCCGAAACAAGAGTTCAAAACAACCCAGGCGCATAATATTGCGGTCCACAAATGCCATACGTTCAAGCTGCCAGTTGGCCGCGTATTTGCTGATCTTTTTATCAATCTCCTGCATATGGTTGACTACCCCGCCAAGCAGTTCCGCGGAAAAATCCTTAAGTTCACCGGGAATATCATCCCGCTCATTACTCAGCCAGAAATTTTCCAAAGTTTCCTGCCAATTACCGCGGGTAATCTCCACCTGGTAAAGCATTTGCAACACATATTCACGCGCTTTAGTCCGTTTTCTCATTAAATGAGCGCTTAAGTTATGGAGATGCATGTTGAATGTATCGACATAACTTAATGCGCGAATTTATCCCGCCGAATAATTTGAGGCGGGATCAAGTTATTATTTTAGCTGTCCTGATAAATTGATCATCTCAATAGCCGAAAGAGCCGCGTCCCTGCCCTTGTTGCCATCTTTAGAACCTGCGCGTTCTACCGCCTGTTCGATGCTATCGGCGGTAATTATACCAAAGATAACCGGTAAGTTGCAATCCAAAGATACCTTGGCAACGCCTTTGGCGACTTCCGAAGCGATATAATCAAAATGCGGAGTTGCCCCGCGGATCACCGTGCCCAAACAAATCAAAGCATCAAATGATTTTGTTTTAGCCATTTTCTGGGCAACCAGCGGAACCTCAAATGCTCCCGGAACCCAGGCTACCGTAATATCTTTTTCTTCGGCGCCATGCCTGATCAAAGTATCAACGCAGCCGCTGACCAGCTCTTTGGTCATGAAATCATTAAACCGGGAAGCCACCAAACCAAAACTCTGCCCCTTTGCCAACAGCTTACCTTCAATTACCTTTACCATGTTTCCTCCCTTGTTAAAGTTCCAACTGATGCCCTAGTTTCTCTTTTTTTGTTTTTAAATATTTATAATTTTCCGCGTTGGGCGCGATCTCTAAAGGCAGGCGCTCGGAAACCTCCAGGCCATAACCTTCCAGACCCACAATCTTGCGCGGATTATTCGTTAACAACCTGATCTTTTTAACCCCTAAATCTACCAGGATCTGGGCTCCGATCCCGTAATCGCGCAGGTCAGCCTTATGCCCTAATGCTTCATTGGCTTGGACCGTATCCATTCCCTTATCCTGAAGATTGTACGCGCGTATCTTCTCAACCAATCCAATCCCCCTGCCCTCCTGGTTCATATAAAGGATTATCCCTTTTTTCTCGCGGGCAATAATCTGCATGGCTTTCTCTAACTGCCGGCCGCAGTCACAGCGTAATGAACCAAAAACATCTCCGGTTAAACACTCTGAATGCACGCGCACCAATATCGATTCATCAAACCCGCTCCCCATGCACAAAGCAATATGGGTTTGGCCATTGGTTTTATCGCGATAAATAGTTAACTTAAATTCTCCGAATTTTGTGGGCAATTTAGTCTGGACAACCGCTTCCACTAATTTTTCTCTCCTGCGGCGATATTCAATCAGGCTGGCAATAGTGCAGATCTTTAAACTATGCTTTTTGGCAAACTCCCGAAGCTGCGGCAGGCGGGCCATGGTCCCGTCATCATTCATAATCTCACAAATCACTCCGGCAGGATAAAGCCCGGCCAGGCGCATTAAATCCAGGCTGGCTTCAGTATGCCCTGCCCTGACTAAAACCCCGCCCAGGTGGGAACGTAAAGGGAAAATATGCCCCGGACGAATTAGATCCTCCGGCTTAGCTTGAGGATTAATTAAAACTTCAATTGTCTTAGCCCGGTCATGAGCCGAAATTCCCGTAGTTATCCCGTGAGCCGCGTCCACTGAAATCATCCAGGCAGTTTTAAAAGGATCTTCTTTGGAAGCTGCCAGGGTATTCTTAAGCATCGGGTCAAGCTCCAGGAAGCGCAGCCTTTCCTCCTCCATTGGAACACAAATAAGCCCCCGGCCGAATTTAGCCATAAAGTTTATATCTTCAGGCTTGACGCTTGAGGCAGCCATCACTAAATCACCCTCATTTTCGCGGTCCTCATCATCAATGACGACCACCATCTTACCGGCTTTTAAATCTTCGATAATTTCTGGAATGGTGTTAAACATAAGTTATCCGCTCAATAAAAAACCCGAAAACAGAATCTTCGGGCGTATTGATTTTAATCTTCTCTCATCTGGACTTTCCCATATAGAAGCAACACCCCGCGCTAAATGGAATCACGCGGGTGTCCATCTGCATGGACCATCGGCCCTGGAATCTCACCAGATCTGCGGGCGCCTGCATCTTTGCGCCTGCTCGCGGGCTTTTCACTTGGCGCTATTAGGAAGCGCCGGTGCGCGCTTGTTGCGCGACCGCCGGTAAGGATTTACACCTTGCCCTAAAGATTAATTGTCTATTATTTTAACAGAAAAACTAGCCTTGTCAACACAATTAAAAACGATTATAATATGGTTATGTTCGACAAAATCCTAAAACAGGTGCATAAAAAATTACTTAGGAATGAAAAAACCATCGCCGTTGCTGAATCCTGCAGCGGAGGACTGCTCTCTTACCTCTTAACTGATATCTCCGGCTCTTCCGGATACTTTCTTTTAGGGGTAGTTGCCTACAGCAACAGTTCCAAGGAAATAATCTTGAATATTCCCGCCCAAACAATCGCCAGATACACAGCAGTATCCAGCCAGGTAGCGGTATTAATGGCAAAAAATGTCCGCAAAAAAGCAAAATCCGACTTGGCCTTAAGCATAACCGGGATTGCCGGGCCAACGGGAGCAACCGCGAATAAGCCCGCAGGCACTGTCTTCATCTGCCTGTCCGATAAAAACAAAAACGACTGCCGGAAATTTTCATTCCGAGGCAGCCGCCAGGATATCCGTAAAAAATCCGCACAAGAGGCTCTACGTTTATTATGCGCGCGTTTATCGCTATAGATCTTCCTTCAAATATCAAAAATGCTATTTCTAAAATGCAGGATAAATTAAACACCAGCCTGCCTAAGGTCAACTGGGTTGCACCGGTTAACCTGCACCTTACTTTAAAATTCCTCGGCGAGATTTCTCCCAAACAACTGGACAGTATTAATCAAATAATTAGCCAGACAGTAAAAACAATTACTGGCTTTAAAATTAAATTGGAGTCTCTGGGAGCTTTCCCAAATGAAGCTTGCGCCCGGATAATCTGGATAGGCACCGACCAGGCGCCCAAAGCCTTAGAACAGATTGTCGCGCAACTGGAAACCAAGCTTGCCGGACTGGGAATCCCCAAAGAAGGCCGACCCTTTCGCGCCCATATTACTATCGGCCGCATTAAACACCGCCTTAATCCTTGCGATTTAGAGAAGGGAATTGATCAGGTAAAAAACGATGTGGTTTATGAAAATTTGGAATTTAACACCCGGGGAATTACTTTATTTCAGAGTACGCTGGGTAAGGAATGTCCAACTTATACTGTCTTAAAAGAAACTAGCTTTAAAATTACCTGAACTACGATATTGGCATAGATCCCGGCGATCAAATCATCAACCATCACCCCAACTGAGCCGTGCAAATTCTGCAGCCTTCCGGCAGGATAGGGCTTAAAGGTATCCAGGATCCGAAAAATTACAAAAGCCAGAACAACTATTTTCAAATCCGCCGGCAGAAAACTAAGGGCAATAAGCATGCCCATCACTTCATCAATAACCACACAGCTGGGGTCCTTCTTATTCAACAATTTCTCCATCCGGCCGCTGGTAAATAGCCCCAAAACTATTATACAAAGGATACCTAAAAAATAGACCGGCCGACCAGACCCTTGAAGTAAATAAAACAAACCGACCCCGGCAATACTGCCGAATGTCCCCGGGATCAAAGGCAAATAGCCGATAAAAAAAACCGAAGCTATTGCTTTAACCAGAAAATTTCCCAAGTTGTTCAACTTCATAGGCGGGTAATTACCTTACGATTTTCCCAAAGATATGACAAACCGGAATAAAGAGTAAGTCCTACGGTAATTAACATCAGGAAAAAGATCCCCTGGCGGAAGACCTTTTCCCATCCGGGATTCCAGGTATAATATTGCAGCACGATTTCTTTAAACACGATAAAACCAAGAATAGCAAAAATGACGGTCATTTGTAAAACAGTTTTATGTTTACCTGCCCGGCCGGCGGATAAGACCTTGCCTTTATTTAAAGCAAATAGGCGTAAGGAAGTAATCAGGATTTCCCGCGAAACAATAATCACAAACATCCAGGCATCGATTAACTGCAGCTGGACAAATACCGCAAAAGCAGCCAGGACCAGGATTTTATCGGCGATCGGATCCATCAGCCTGCCGAAATCCGTGACCATATTCCTGCGCTGGGCAATCATGCCGTCAAACAAATCGGATAAGGCGGCCAAGGTAAAAACTACCAGGCTAAGCACTTTAAACCAGAGCCCATGGCAAAACAAAAAAAACATAAACACAAAAGTCAATAAGATCCGCGACACAGTAAGGCGATTGGCAAGATTCATAGTTTTAATTCCCCCGCTAAGTCATACTCTAAAGTATCGGTAATTTTGGCCTTCACAAATTCACCTTCTAAAAGCCGCTTCTTACTATTCACATAAACCATTCCGTCTACCTCCGGGGCATCTGCCTGGCTGCGGCCGATATATACGCCATCCTGTTTTTCTTCAACAAGGACTGAGATAGTTTTGCCTAAAAACCTGGAATTTAATTCCGCGGCTATTTTCTGCTGCGCCGACATAATCGCCGCAAACCTCTCCTGCTTAAGCTTGCGGGGAATTTGCCCTTTAAAGCTGTAGGCCGCAGTTCCTTCTTCCCGGGAATAAATAAAAACCCCTAACCTATCAAATTTTACCTCTTTAACGAATTCAAGCAACTCGTTAAATTCCTTCTTTGTTTCCGAAGGAAAACCTGCGATCAGCGAAGTGCGCAAACAAACACCGGGAATTTCCTTCCTGATCTTGCCGATTAAAGATACGATTTCCTGCTTGGTAATTTTACGATTCATCAGCTTCAGGATACGGTCATTGATATGCTGTATGGGCAAATCAATATATTTACATACCCGTTTACAAGAAGCGATTAACTCCAGCAGTTCATCGGTAATACGTTCGGGATTTAAATACAAAAGCCGAATCCAGCCGATATCAGGCGAATTCTTGATTATTTTTTTTAAAAGCCCGGCTAACTGGCTTGCCCCGCCAAGATCTACGCCAAACCCGGTTATATCCTGGCCGATGATATTAAGCTCTGAAATTTTCTCCCGGTTAAAACGCCTGACTTTTTGAATTATTACTTCTTCATCCAGGCTTACCAGTTTACCTTTAATCTTAGGGATTACACAATAGCTGCACTTATTCAGACAGCCTTCACATATTTTTAGATAAGCGTAGTGCTTAGGAGTTAGAGCAAACCTTAATTGTTGCTGGTTTGGCCCCGGCGTTCCCACAAAAGCATCAACTTCGGGCAGCTGGTTTTTTAAATCCTTATAACGCTGCGCCAGGCATCCGTGAACAATTATTTTTTTAAGCTTTCCTTGCTTTTTTAGCTCGATCAGCTCAAGGATAGCATCAACTGACTCACGTTTTGCTTCTTCAATAAAAGCACAGGTATTTACTAAAACTACCTGTGCGTCTTTTAAGTCATCAACAATAGAATAGCCCTTAGAACTAAGCCGTCCAAGTATGTTTTCAGCGTCTACCAGATTCCTGGGGCAGCCTAGACTTAATACCCCTAATTTCTGCTTCATCTGGAAATTTTTAAGCCTTCTTTATTGATCAGGATATTTTTCAAAGGCTTTCCGCGCCTGCCCAGATTAGGAAAACGCTGGTCATTAACCTGCAACTCTACTGCTCCGGCATCCCCTAACGACAATTCAATTTTTTCTTTAGCGCGCCAGGTTTCGCTCCTGCCACGCGTAAGTACTCCGTGGAAAATAGTTTTACCGTCGGCTTTAGCGGATACCCAGGATTTATTGCGGGCAAATATCCCCACCGTAAGCCCCTGAACCAGATCTTTGGAAACCTTGTTCTGCAGGGTGGCGGATTTTGGCACAGAAGTAACCATAAGAACTTTGGCTCTTTCTAAAGGGCTCTTTTTGCGCGAAAAAATAAACTTGATCAAATTAACTCCTAAAAATATAAAAATCAACGCCAGTACCGCCAATACAGCTATTTTCTTAAGGTTAACCGAAAGGTTCATGGTATTTAATTTCATTGAAGCATCTTTAATAAAAGAAGTCGTATTTTCAATACGCCCTCCTAGCGGCCTGCCGACAGTGGCATTCAATACCGGCTTAGTCGGCGGCTGGCTGCTTGAACCGATATATTCTTTGGGATCAAGACCGAGCGAACCGCAATAAATTTTAATAAAACCTTTTAAATAAATCGGGCTTAAATTCGAGATACTGTCGCCTTCGATTGCGCGCAAGACGTTAAGATGGATTTTAGTCTTCTTCTGTATGTCTTCAAGGGATAAGCCTTTTTCCTGACGGATCTTTTTTAGCCGGGCTCCGGCTGTTTCGATATTCATGGTTTTTCTACCTCCTTGGCCACAAGGCCATACCCGCGTAACTCCTTATAAACGCGGGGTATTGCCCACAAGGGCACACCCGCGCAATTCCTTATTCGCGCGGGGTGTTACCGGCGGTCAAATCTCTAAGCCAGGCTTCCCGGTCAACTAAAATCCTGCGTGGCTTACTGCCTTCAAACTGGCCGACCAAACCCTCCATCTCCATAGTATCGATAATCCGCGCGGCGCGCGTGTACCCTAAACGCATACGCCTCTGCAATATAGAAACCGAGGCCTGGTTACTTTCCATTATAACACGCACCGCTTCGTCGTAAAGCTCATCTTTTTCCCCGCCGCCGGATGAACTGCTTTTCTGCTGATCCTTAAGAATCTGATCATCATAAACCGGCTCTCCTTGGGCCTTAATAAAATCGACAACCCTTTCAATCTCTGAATCTTTAACCAGGGCCCCTTGAATACGGATTAAATCTTCTTTTCCGGGCTGTAAAAATAACATATCCCCTTTACCTAACAAAGTTTCCGCCCCATTCATATCCAGAACTGTGCGCGAATCCACTTTAGAAGCTACCTTAAAAGATACGCGGGCCGGTAAATTCGCTTTGATGACCCCGGTAATCACGTCAACACTCGGACGCTGCGTAGCAAGAATTAAATGTATGCCTACTGCGCGGGAAAGCTGGGCCAGGCGGGTGATGGCGTTCTCAATCTGGTCGCGCGCCACGCTCATTAAATCCGCGAACTCATCCACGACTACGATAATATAAGGAATCTTTTCCTGCTTCTGGTTATAAGCTTCAATGTTCCTTGCCCCGGCTTTAGACAAAAGCACATAGCGTGACTCCATCTCAGAGACCACCCAATTAAGCGCGACCGCCGCTTTTTTGGCATCGGTAACCACCGGGCATAAAAGGTGCGGCAGGCCGTTAAAAGGCATCAGCTCGACCATCTTCGGGTCAATCATTAAAAATTTTAAATCATTGGGAGATTCCTTAAAAAGTAAAGATAAAATACAGGTATTCACGCATACGGTTTTACCTGACCCGGTAGTTCCGGCAATCAAAAGATGCGGCATATCATCTAAATCGCCAAATATCGGTTTACCGGTAATATCTTTGCCCAATGCCAAGGTCAAAGCTGATCTTTGTTTATGGAAGTCCGCGCAGGTAATTAAATCTTTGATGCAGACTAAAGCGCTGTGCAAATTAGGCACCTCAACCCCCACCCTGCCCTTGCCCGGAATCGGAGCAATAATCCTGATCGACTGGGCTTTAATCGCCAAGGCAATATCATCGCTTAATGCTTCAATGCGGTTAATCTTTACTCCCGGAGCCGGCTCAAGTTCATAGCGGGTAATTACCGGGCCGCGGATAATGTCGGTAACTTTTGCCGAAATTCCAAAATCTTCTAGGGTATCCTCTAATGTCCGGGCGCAAGCCTCAAGGTCCTCTTTAATTTGCTTGGTATCCGGGGCAGGCGGCTCATCCAATAAATCTACAGAAGGCAAATGATAATCACCGATTTTTAAGTCACTTGCCTTTGGCTTAACCTTTTCGTCTTGCGGCCGGGCCTTAATCTGAATATTTAATTTTGACTCACTACGGGGTTCAGGTATAAATATTTTTGGCTTTGATGAAACCTGCTGCTCTTCTTTCTTAGAAAAAAGATTGGTTTTATTCTGGGGCTTGATCTTAACCAAAGCAGCTTTTCGCGTATTCGAAAAAGCGAATAACCCGGAAAAAATAGATTTTAATTTTTCAACTGCGTTGAGAAACAAGGAAGAGATGAGGATCTCAGTGACTAAAGCCAGAGAAAGTATAACAAAGGTAATGAAAATAATAAACCCGCCTAAGCGGCTAAAATAAGTAGTGACAAAATTAGCGGTAAGGGTGCCAAAGAACCCGGCGGTTTGAAATCTAAAAGAATCGTTACTTAAATTAAACATCCCGATGAGCGAGCTTATCGAAACCAGCAATACAAACATTCCTAAGATGCGCGGGATGCTTAAATAAGGCTTGTCCTGGCGGAAATATTTTACGCCAAGGGCGATCACTAAAAACGGAATAATGAAACTGGAGATATTGCCAAAAAGCAAGACGATGATACCGGCTAAATACGCGCCGAAGACTCCCAGAAGGTTTTTAGGGGGGAAATTTGGATGCGAAGTGTAAAAGACAAGGTCAAGGCGGTCGAAGCGGATAAGGCTGGCTAAAACCATCAGCCCTACTGCTACTAGAATGACGCCTTTAACCTCATTTATTCTTCTTTCTCTCACTTCAAAATTTAACTGCTTGGTTGCTCGGTTTCCGCTTGTTTTTTGCTTAAGTTAATTCTGCCTAACTCATCGATACCGATAACCTTAACTTTAAATTCATCGCCGACCTTAACCACATCATCGATTTTCTTGACGAATGTAGCGGATAATTCGGAAACATGCACCAGCCCCTCTTTACGCGGGGCGATCTCGACAAAGGCGCCAAATTGCATAATCCTCTTTACCTTGCCAAAATAAATCTTGCCTACCTCAACGTCATTGGTAATTGCTTTGATCATTTTAATCGCCGCGTCGGATTTGGCCGCGTCGATTGAACCGACTAAAACCGTACCGTCATCTTTAATATCGATACTGGCTCCGGTTGCCGCGATTATTGCCTTAATTGTCTTGCCTCCCGGGCCGATCAGTTCTCCGATTTTCTCAGTATTAATTTTTAAAACATCGATGCGCGGGGCAAAGCTGGAAAGCTCTTCCCTGGGAGCGGTTAATGCCGCACCCATCTTATCCAGAATAAATAACCTTCCTTCTTTGGATTGCGCCAGGCATTCCTTAAGCAAATCTAGAGATATCCCGTCAATTTTAAGATCCAGCTGCACCGCGGTAACTCCGGAGCGCGTTCCGGCAACTTTAAAATCCATATCTCCGAAATGATCCTCAAGTCCGGCGATATCGGTTAAAATTATCGCTTTATTGCCTTCTTTAACCAACCCTAAAGCAACCCCGCCCACAGCTTCTTTAATCGGAACACCGGCATCCATTAATGATAAGGTCGCAGCGCACACCGAAGCCATGGAACTGGAGCCATTAGATTCTAAAATTTCAGAAACTACTCTGATAGTATAAGGGAATTTTTCTTTTGAAGGCATTACCGCCAGTAATGCTTTCTCGGCTAGAGCGCCGTGGCCGATTTCACGCCTGCCAGGGCTGCGCACCGGCCTGGTTTCTCCCACGCTAAAAGAAGGAAAATTATAATGCAACATAAAAGATTTCTTCCTCTCTCCGTCTAAGGCCTCAATCAGCTGCTCATCTTCACCGGTGCCTAATGTGGTTACAGCCAAACTCTGAGTTTGTCCGCGGGTAAACAGGCTTGAGCCATGGGTGCGCGGAAGAATCGAAACTTCACAAGAAATCGGGCGGATCTCTTTAAAAGACCTGCCGTCAATACGGACATTCTCTTCAGTAATCGTTTTGCGCACCTGCCGCTTCTCTACTTCCTCCAGGCCCTTACGGATATCCAGACTTAAAAATCCTTCGCTGATCAATTGCAATTCCAGCTCTTTAGCCAGTAAAGCTACTTTTTCCTCGCGCTCTTCCTTCTTGCTTAGCTTATAAACATCGGCTAATTTATTCTGAGAAAGCGATTCAATCTTCTGCATTAAAGCAGGATCAATTAATTTAAGTTCAACTTTAGCTTTAGTCTGTCCATAAAGGCGGGTGAATTCTTCCTGCATATTTAAGATGGGCTTTAAACTGTCCATCCCGAATTTTACCGCCTCAAGATATGCTTCTTCGGAAACTTCTTTAGCTTTTGATTCAAGCATCACTACGCCGGTACTATTAGCAGCCACGACTACTTCTAAATCCGCGCTCTCAATTTCAGCGTAGGTAGGGTTTAAAACCAATTCATTGTTGATCCGGGCAACCCGGCAGCTGGCTAAAGGGCCTTTAAAAGGAATATCCGAAATGGACAAAGCCGCGCTTGCTCCGATTAACGCCAAAACATTCGGATCATTCTCTCCGTCGCTTGAAAGGACAATCGCCATCACCTGGACTTCATTTAAAAATCCTTCGGGGAATAACGGGCGTATGGGCCGGTCGATTAAACGGGAACCTAAAATCTCATTTTCCGAAGGCCTGCCCTCGCGCTTAAAAAATCCCCCGGGGATCCTTCCGGCGGCGTAAGTTTTCTCCTGATACTCAACGGTCAAAGGGAAAAAATCCTGGCCTTCCCGGATTTCACCAGACATGCAGGCGGTAACCAGGATCACGGTTGCCCCGTAGGTAACGGTGACCGAACCATTAGCTTGCTTAGCAATTTTACCCGTTTCTAAAATAAGATCGTTTTTGCCAAATTTAATTTTTAAACTTTTACTTTGCATAATCTAGCTCTTTCTTTTTTTGGATTTAATTACGGGACTTACTTTCTAAGCTTAAGTTTTCCCAGGATCTCTTCGTACTTCTTCATATCCTTGTCCTTGAGGTACTTGAGGAGTCTGCGGCGCCTGCTTACCAATAGAAGAAGGCCGCGGCGAGAATGGAGATCATTCTTATGTGTTTTAAAGTGCTCCCCTAAATCATTGATTCTCTCGGTTAAGATAGCTATCTGGACTTCGGCAGAGCCGGTGTCCCTGGAATGCACCTTAAAGTCATTGATCAATTTTTCTTTTTGTTCCTTTACCAAAACCAAATTTCTACCTCCTTGTGTACGGACACACACCGGCGCAATTCCAATTAGCGCCGCGTGCCACTTTTTTAAAGATTATACGATAACTAACCCGACAAGTCAACAAATTAATGCGTGATTTAATATTTTATCATAAAAACATGTTTATGCAACCTCAATTTCACGGATTTTTCTGCGCGTGGACTTTTTTTCCGAATGCCGGCGCTTGTTCTCCAGGATTTTTATTTTCAGGCCCTTTGGCTTTTTGCGGTTGCCTCGCATGATTTGGGCCTTCAGCGACTGCTTCTGTAAACTATCCTGCCGCATCCTCTGGGCAATCTTGCTTAAAAGGATGTGCCTGGCCAGAGAACGATTTAATAACTGCGAACGCTGGCGCTGGCATTTTACTTCTAATCCCGTAGGTAAATGTTTCAAATACACGCAAGTAGATGTCTTATTGACGTTCTGTCCGCCGGGGCCGCTGGAACGGATAAATTTTTCGACAATGTCATCTTCACGCACGCCCAGTTGCGCCATTCTTTCTTCCAGGCTCATTGTCTTACTTGCTTCAGGCAGCATCAAAATTACTCCTTGATCTCTAAATCAATATTCTTGATTAACGCATCCAGGTCTCTAATCAACGGTGAGGGAAGCAGCTTTAACACCTGGACTTCCTGCTTAAGCAGGCGTAATTGGCCAAGCAGCCTGCTTACTGCCGTGCGCTTTCTTTTTTCCTGCGCCTCAACCGGGTCAAGCTCCTGCCTCTGCCGGATAATCACTCCTAAATTTTTCTTGATCTCCCGCGCGTCGCGGCCCTTCTCGAAAATCTCTTTCTTTAAATTACTGTAATCTTCTTCATCCAAACCTTTCTTATTTTTCGCCTGGCGCAGGATATCAACTGACTCATAACTGGGGATATTGGCGGGCTTGGCTGAATCGGCGTAATCGGTTTTTAAATACTGCGGCTCCTCTTTTTCCAAAAAATAATACGACTTCAGCAGCTTCATCGCGGTTTGTTTGCGGATCCCGATTTCACGGCTGACATAAATATCAAAATTAACATACCCCCACTCTTTATACATCTTGTCTTTGTAGACCGAATATAAAGAACGGCCCAGCTCAATCCAGGAGCATTTGAAATTCTTGGCGCTCTCTAAGATATGGTAACGCAGGGAATTAACATCTAAGTTCTCCATTTTGGCTTCGATATTCCGGAGTGATTTTGATTTAGCCTCTTCCATTTATCCTGATTCCTTTATTTTCCAAAAATGCTTTTTAGTTCCTTGCCTAAATCTTTATACTTATTGATGGCGTTGGTTACTTTATCCACCAACTGCTCCGGGGACTGCCTGGACAAGTTTTTCGCTGCTGCTTTTAAAATTATTTTTCTGATCTTTTCCTGGCTTAAGGCCGGATTATCCAGCGTGGTATCGATCTTAAACTCCAATTTTAAATTGCCGTCAGCATCAGTGAAAAAGTCCAAAGCGTCTTGCACCAAATTCAGCTCCGGCAGCTGCTGCTCTTCAGTTTTTTCATAAACCATCTTGGAAAGATTAAAATTCGTAATAATTTCTAAAGCATTGTTTTTAGCCTTAAAGGCGGAGTTTAGGTCAAGCATGGCTTGAGCCAGCTTTTTGCTGGATATGAAATTACCGTAGTAAGGAGAAAGATTAACAACATCCAAATCCTTAACCTCTAATTTGGCATCCATACCTTTGGCCAGATAATCCAGCCAGCCGCCAAATACAATATTACCAAAAGCCTTGCCCTGGCTATTAACCAGTTCGGCGCTTATTTTAAAATTTGTCGCCAGCGAAGTAACCGGCAAAGCGACTTTAGCCACTTTGACATTTAATTTATCTACGACTACCTGAAAACCTTCGGGAATAACTTTTCTGTCCGTAAAAATTACTTTTCCGTTCTGCACTCTTAAGCTGGTTAGATAAACCGCCGGAGGCTTCCCTTTCTGCTCTAGAACCGGTAGATTCAATTTTCCATCCGCTGACTGCACAAGATTAATCACCGGCTCAACAACATTTAAACCGTGGATAACTATCTTACCGAATAATAGCCCGATTAGATTGGGCGATAACGCTACCTTTTTAATACTGGCAAAATCACCAATCTCTAATCCCTCAAGGGTAATGGTAAATGGCGGGCTTAAACTTATTTTTCTCAGGCTGGTTTTAACTTTTAAATTCTGCTCAATCTGCTGCTCGACAATCCGCGGCGCATAAACTGCGGTCAAAATACTGGCCACCAGAAAAATTACCAATAAAACCGCAAAAACCCAAATTATAACTTTAAATTTTGTTTTCATCGCACTACCTAGTGCGCGCCGACGCAATACCAATTAGCGTCGGGCGTCATTCCTCCAGCGCTTCCTGGATCTTAAAGCGGACAGTATCTCTAAGCGAAGCAAAATCTCCGGGGCCAAACCCGTCTGTTGCAATCTCAGGTAAAACAGTAACTACGCCTGTTACTTTAGTATTAAAAATCCAACTGCCCTTAGGGATTGCTTCCTGCGTCCCCTTGATGCAAACCGGAAGAATCGGCTTTCTTTCCTTAATTGCCAGCTTAAACGCCCCGTTCTGAAATTCACCCATCCGATCATTGGTGCTGCGGGTGCCTTCCGGAAAAAATAAAACCGACATATCTTTTTGCAGCCAGGCGCTTGCCTGATGATAAATCTCTTTGATACTGGCAAAGTCACCGCGGGTAAGCCTGATGTGTTTAATCAAGCTTAGGCACCAGCCGATAAAAGGAACATTGAATAAACTTGCTTTAGCCACCCATTTAAATTGCGCCTTGAGCTGGTAGAGCACCGCGATATCCGCCATACTCTGATGGTTAGCAATGATTACGTAGGTTTTTTTAGGGTCGATATTCTCCAGGCCTTTGACTTTTACGCTCCAAAAAGGATTTAAGCCGATTACCGCATCCGACCACCAGAAACACTGCGCGTGAGTTATCTTCTTATTTTTATCAAACGGGAAAAGCAGAATGGTTAGAACTAAGACCACAAAAAACAGCAGAATGGTTATTAGAATACTGCCAATCCAGATCCAAATCGAAATAATCGTCTTCATTCTCTTACTTTTACTCTAATTCTTACCTTTAACTTTAACCCAAATACCGGCGATTGTCAACCTCTATTAGCGGATTACGGCAAAGGGGCAAATTTGGTTATAAGCGCAATAAGTGCAGGCTTTGTATTCGGGTTTGGCCGGGTACTCTTGCTGGCGAATACCCTTAGAAACGATCAGAATATCCTCTTTTACTTCCTCTATTTTATCCTCGGTAACCTTATGCCTGCCGACAATCCCGGACTCTAAGAAGTATAACTCTACCGCGGCAGGCAAGACTCCGGAAATGTGCTGATAGGCCAGGGCATAAAGGATCAACTGCTTATTTTCCTTGACCCGCTTGTCCGCGTCCTTCTGGGTTTTGATCTCGGAGGTCTTAAAATCCATAATCACCGCTCCGTCATCCCGTATATCGATGCGGTCAAACCTGCCGGTAATCTTATTGCCTCCGATAACAAAAGAAAAAGGCTCCTCGATAAATTTGGGAGTCAAATTACGCCTTTCTTCATCCTTATAAAATCTGGATAAAGCCTCCCTGCCGATGCGAAAACGCTCCTCCTGATGATTAGAATCTAAAAAACCCTGCGGATCAAAACTAGCTTCAAAACAATCCAGGAGTTTATCCATAGACACCTTTTCCCCTTTAAGCTTACGCAATAAATATTGGCTGACTGCCTCGTGCATTGCCCGGCCGTAAATAACCGTATGATGCTCCATAATCGGCACGCGCAGGATATTGACATATTTATATTTTAAAGGGCAGGTCAGATAATCATCGATCTGATAATAACTTAAAGTGATTAACTTATCTTCCGGGATTTCCTGGAGAGCTGATTTCGACAACTCCTTAACCGGAGTAAAACGCTGGATACTTTCAATCGCCGCGGTTTTTTTCTTTTCCACTTCTTCCACGGATTTTTTACCTAACGCCTCCAAGACAAATTGGCTTACCTTACGCAGGCGCTTGCCGCCATAATCATCAGCGCTGGTTAAATACAATTCTTCTTTGGAGCGGGTCATTCCCACATAAAAAAGCCGGCGCTCCTCCTGAGTATGAAAATCTCCGGTCGGCAAAACTTCTTTAATCAAAGCATCCGGCAATTCGATTTGCTGTGAACGTCTAGGCAGGGGAAATTTTCCCTGTACCAGGCTGACTAAAAATACCGCTCTAAATTCCAAACCTTTAGCTTTATGGATAGTCAAAATATTCACCGCATCCTGATCTAGGTCCGCCTCGACTGTCGGCGGGTCATCTCCGGAATCAATCAAGAGGTTAAGGTGTTTGATAAAACTAATTACTCTGTCCTCTTTAGCGATCAGTTCATAATCACGCACCTGATTAAAAAATTTAGCGATGTTTTGAATCTTAGCTTCTTTTTCTAAAGTTGGATTATGGGTTAAATATTTAAGATAACCCGTATCAGTCAAAAAACTATACAGCAGCCTGCCGGTTGTCTCATTACGGGAAACCTGCAGAAATTTTTCAATTTCTTCAAGCACCCGCTTTATTTTATCCTTAGTCTGGTCCTGAACCTGGGCTAACTCCG
Organism: Candidatus Omnitrophota bacterium; assembly: GCA_028716245.1. Classification (NCBI taxonomy): domain Bacteria; kingdom Pseudomonadati; phylum Candidatus Omnitrophota; species Candidatus Omnitrophota bacterium. The sequence continues at coordinate 570,843 of JAQUQW010000001.1, forward strand.
GGATCTTTTCCAAATCGCCAAACACCGAATAAAGCGAACGGTTCCTGCGCCGGGCAAAGTGGTTGCACAATGTCAAATCAGCTAGGTTTACTTTATAGATTTCAGAACTTACCAGATAATATAAACTTAATGAATCCGAAGGATTGGCAATTACCCGCAGGAAATTAATACACAACTTGACCTCTTCCCGGGCGTATAAACCCTGGTTACCGCTAAACTGCCAGGGAATATTCTGCATATTCAGCGACTGGATAAAACTTTGGGCATCGGAATTGGAGCGCACCAGGATGGCAAAATCCCTATACTTAAACTTACCTAAACTTACTTTATCTAGTATAATCTTACTTACATTATCAGCCTCAGCCGAATGCGTATCAAAGTGCAAATGGATTGGCTTTTCGCCCTTTTTAGTCAAGCCGATCAGGTGTTTATCGATTTTAGCTTTGACCTCAAAACGCTCGGGATTATTATTTTGGATCAACTGGTAGGCGCTATCTAAAATTGGCTGGGTCGAGCGGTAATTCTGGATCAGGGTAATTTTTTCAGCATCAGGATATTCTTTATTGAAATTTACCAGATTACTGTAGGCAGCTCCGCGCCAGCGATAAATACACTGGTCATCATCTCCGACAACCGTAACATTTTTTAAGGAGCCGGCAAGCAACTTGACAATTTGGAACTGCGCAAAATTAGTATCCTGGAATTCATCAACTAAAATATATTTAAATTGTTTCTGGTAATTCTGTAAAACCAAAGGATGCTCCCGCAACAGTTGTAAACTTAAATAAAACTGATTGCCAAAATCAACCAATCCTTCTCTGGCCAAAAGTTCCTGGTATTTAACGTAAGAAGCGGCTACCTCCATCTGCTGCGCTGCCAATTCTTCCGTGGCTTTGTCTTCCGGATTGCTCTTGGCCTGGATTAGAAAATCCTGCGCGTATTTTAAATACTCTTTGGCTGAAATATCCTCATCTTTTGCCCGGCTAAAAAATGAAATCAGCGCTTCGATAAAACGGGTGGGCTCAGCTAACGGCCGGTAATAATCAAGCGTGAATTCAAAAAGATGCTCGCGGAAAAACACCGCTGCCTCCGGCTGGGTGAGCACCTTAAAATCCGGATTTAATCCGGCAACTAAAGCGTTCTCGCGCAAGAGACGATCACCAAAAGCGTGAAATGTAGAGATCCAAATATCCGTATAACCGTAAGGCATCAGGATATCCACCCTTTCCTGCATTTCCTTAGCTGCCTTATCGGTAAAAGTAAGCGCTAAGATTTCATCGGTCTTGGCCAAGCTCTGATTAATCAACCAGGCAATGCGCTGGGTAATTACGCGGGTCTTGCCCGTCCCCGCGCCGGCAATAATTAAAAGCGACCCGTCTTTATGGGTAGCCGCCTGCACCTGCTCTTTATTTAATCCTTCTAATACTTTATCCATAATAAAATTATACCACTCTAATTAAAGAATTGAAACAAAAAGGACTCAGGCGAGATTATTTTAAGGTCACGGTTTGTGACCTTAAACGTAAAGGGACTACGTTGAATTTTAGGCCTAAACCAAGCGGAACTAGCATTTTTTCAAGCGTTGACATATTACTGAATTCACCACTTTCAATTTTTGAAACATGCTGTTGAGTTACCCCTACCTTTTCGGCAAATTCTCCTTGAGTTAAATTATGCTTGATACGATATTTAATAATCAGTTTGGCAATAATAAGCTTTTGCTGATCCAGTTCGTAAACTTCTCTAAACGCCGGATTTTTAAGCTTACCCCTTAGATGTTCTTCTACTCTCTCACTTTTCATGATATCCTGCCTTTTCAATCTTTGCGCAGCGCTAAATACGCCTTTCTTCTATCTACAGCTAACTTTTTCTGATTAGCCGGTGTTTTATTGGTTTTCTTAATGAAACTATTTGTTTTGAGAATATCTGTCCAGCGCTTCAACAAACTCTTTAACCGGACACCTGCCGCTTTCGTTTTTAAAATAAACGCATACTACACTAGACACTTTCTCTACCTCTTAAAGTATACAACTAAATAGTTGTATTGTCAAGTTCATAATTTTCTTCTCTACATCAATTGACGTAGTAAGAGGTAAAATCTAACAGGTTATTTCCTTATTATTTATTCCCTAATACTTCCGAGGCAGCTTTTCGGTAGACACAGAGATCACAGTCTTCCGCGGCTTGCGGAATCGTATCGCTATTTAAACACTGATGTATCTCTTTAATTGTGCCGCTAACCCAGCTATCATTGCCTTCATACGCGATAAGCGTTAAGTTAAACTCTAATTTTGCGTCAAATTTCTCAAGCGCGGTATTACCGTTACAATATACAAAATATCCTGTGTTGATTACATTAAAACCATTACCCCGCAGCAACCATTGGTAAATCTCCATCTGGCGCTTATATCCACCGTGCCACTCCTCATCCAAAGCATTGATTTCTTCAGGCTTGCTGGTAGACTTATAATCCACCACCATATATTCGCCTTTACTGTTCTGCCATAAATCATCGATTGCCCCAAAGATTAGTAAATTCGTCGGCTTATCCAATACCTGAACCCCTTTGAAATTATTTCTCCATTCATCCAACTGGGCAAGTTTTGCCGGGAACGCGTCCACTCCGTATTTTTTCATCAACGGATGCGCCTGGCCGCTTTTACGCAATAAATCAAACTCTTTTTTCAACAAGGTATCCACCGCGCTGTTTAAGGTATACGGGAACATCGGCGGAGCCCCCACCCCCAGCCGGCGGTCCAGGTAAAAACACCGCGGGCAATTCGTAAAAAGCTCAATCTTGGAACGGCTCAGCTTAAAGGGCTCGACGCTTTTAGGATTATAAAGGTTCCTGTCTCTTTTTGGCGTGTAGTATTCTGACATATTTTCTCTATTTACGCTCTTTTACAAAAAGCGGCAATGAGGCTTTCTGCTGCCCATCGATGGCTAAATCAATCGAATACTCTCCCAGCCTCTGCAGATTTAATCCTTGAATATTCAGAATCAAATGCGCTGAACCGGAGCTTTGCTCTTCGGGGAAATTCATGGTTATTACCCCTTGGGCGGGTGGAATGACATTTTTCCCATCCGCGTCCACAAAATGCACCACGACTTTATGCTCTCCCCGTTCAATTTTCTCAAATCGCGCTCTCAAGGCAATCGCGCACTGTTGATGCACCGCCGGAGTTTTGGTTACCCAAATCGTGTCAAAGGCGCCAAGCATGCTAAGTTTACCGAAATCCGCGGTTGCCGCGTCACATAAAGCAAAGATTTCTATTTGCATCTAGGCCTCCCACTTATTTTTTTCAATAATTTTCCGCTAAAACTTCGTAATATGCCTGCGGATGTTTACAGGCAGGGCATTCTTTAGGCGCCTCAGTCCCTTCTACCACGTAGCCGCAGTTAATGCAGTGCCATTTAACAACCGCGTTTTTCTTAAATACTTCAGCATTGCCGATATTATTAATCAGTTTCCTATACCTGCTTTCATGAAATTTTTCTACTTTGGATATCTGCTCAAAACTCCGCGCTATCTCAGCAAACCCCTCGTCTTTTGCTATCTTGGCGAAATCCGAATAAAGAGTTGTCCATTCTAAATTTTCTCCGGCAGCGGCCGCCTCAAGATTGCTTTTGGTATCCTCAATCATTCCTGCTGGATATGCCGCGGTAATCTCCACATCACCGCCCTCCAAATGTTTAAAAAACATCTTGGCATGTTCCTTTTCGTTTTCCGCTGTCTCGCTAAAGATATTGGTGATCTGTTCGTACCCCTCTTTTCGTGCCGCGCTGGCAAAATAAGTATACCTATTCCGTGCCTGAGATTCCCCGGCAAAAGCTTTCAGGAGATTTTTCTCTGTCTTTGAACCTTTAATTGTTTTGCCCATTTTTGCCACCTCCATCCACTTCTGGTTTTTAATAATTGAAGAGATCCTTTAATAGATATTGTTTACCCGCGGCCTTGTTCAAAGCATTAAGTATCCGGTATTGGATTTTTAAATTCAAACGCCTGCCTTTGGCCGCGCGAGCAACCATTTTATGCGTAATCTGCTCGGTGGAATTACTTACCAAATCATGCGACTTAAACCCATGTTCAGCCATAATTTTAGCAATCGGCTGCTCCCCAAGATCGCGTTCAATTTCGTTATTCATGATAAAAATAGAAACGGTCCCATTATTTTTATCTTCTTATCCTCTCCAGAAATACAGTGATGCGGTTAAAACAATGCCAATAAGATAAAGAAACAGCGTCCCTGATATAAAGTAGGGATAGATCATTAAAACAATCCCAATAACCATCGGCCTAAATGACGCTATTTTCTTGCCATAAATAAAAGCTACAAAACCAATGGAACCGAAAATTAAACCTGCGAATAAATTAGATGGACTAAAATTACCAAGCTGGAACATAATAAAGCCTCATCCTTGCTATAAAAGACTAGATTATATTGCTCTACATCAATTGGCTATTACTTATTGAAAAATGAACACTTACAAAAGTAAACTTATCTTCTTATTTGTCTCCTACTTCGACAACGACATCTCTTCTTTTAAAAATTCTGCTTTGTTGAATTTACTGATAAATCTTCCCTGGTTTAACTTGTTTTCAACAGTTAGAAGCTCATTATATAAATATATCAAACTATCGAAACTTGAAGGATCTTTTTCTCTTTCGCGTTTAATATACTCTTCTAATAAAAAATAATATCCGTGAAGCCAATAAAAAAACATTCTCCACAGAACTTCTTTGTCAAGAACTCCTTTTCGAAATAGAATTCCTATTGTTCCAAAGAATTCAAGCACGCCCCCCTCATCTTTACAATGATTCTCGTGACAACTTTCAATAGACTTGGCAGTTTTCTTTCTAGCATCCATCATTTCGCGACTGTTAAAACGTTCATCTAGTTTTAAAATTATATCAATATTCAAAACAAGTCTGGAACGATGATTCTCCTGGATAACTGCCCAAATTGCAATTACAGCTGCAGCTACGGTCCCCCATGCACTAATCATTTCATAATGCTGAAATTTAGGGAAACTCTTTATGAGTATTATAGTAGTCAGAACCCAAAGAGCAGCAATAGTAAGCCATTTTTGCAATTTATTCACTAGAACCCTCCTTCTTTAAACCCTAGAACACCTCGTTCTACACCAATTGACTTTTATCTATTATCTGGCAACTAATTAGAAATACCACTCTCTATTCTGTGCCCAAAACGTGCCCAATTTACTAAGTAATTTTTTTTAATGTATATCAGCGGGTGACGATGGCTGGATTCGAGGACGCTTCAGGCGGCCGAGAAACAGGCATCGGCAGGACCCGCGTAAACCGAGATTGCTTCGTCCGCCTTCGGCGGACTCGCAATGACACGGAATTCGTATATATTCTAGCTTGACAACGCCGGGATTTCAAGTATACTTATTAAACTAAATTGAAAGGATATTTAAAATGCTTAAAGAATGCGTAATCTGTAAAAAAGTCGCCCTTACCGGAAAAGTTTTATCCAGAAAAGGACAGTATAAGTCCAAGGGCGGAACCGGTTCCAAGATCGCCCGCTGGAGCAAACGCAAATTTCTGGCCAATCTTCAGACTGTGCATATAGTAGTTAATGGCACGCCGAAGAAGGCCTACATCTGCACCAAGTGCATCAAAAAAGGCAATTTCCAAAAAGCGGTTCCCAGAAAACCCAAACCTGCTATTTAAAAAAGATATCTTTGGCCTCAAGGATCATTGATTCCTCCTGGCGCCAACTGTCTATTTTCGGGGTATAAACCAAGTCAAAAGAAGTTGCCTGCAACAAACTTTCTCTTAAACTGCTCATCCCAAAAGCAATTACCTGGCTGGTAGTCACTCCGTCAGTTGCCCAAAACTTTAAAGTCCCACGGTTTAAAAGCTGAACTTCTCCTTTAAGCCTCAATGCGCGCGTATAAAATAAAGGTTCGGGATTGGCCATACCAAACGGCTCCAAAAGTTCCAATTCCTTAACTAACCCCTCATTTAAATCCGCGAAACTAAGCTCTAAATCAATATCCCGGCTGGGAAGCAAATCATCAAAGTTCAACCGGTCGCTGGCCAACTTATTAATACTTTTCCTGAAATCATCGATATTATCTTTAGTAATTAAGAGGCCGGCGGCATGGGCATGGCCGCCAAAACTATCCAGGAGCTCCTTAGAATCCATCAACGCGTCAAAGAGATGGAAATTTTGGATGGAGCGCGCCGAGCCCTTGCATAAATTTTCATTAATTGAGATAACAATCGCCGGCCGGTAAAATCTATCCGCCAGCTTGGAAGCCACAATCCCTAAAACACCCTGATGCCAGTCTTCTTTGGCAATCACAATGACTTTATGGTCCTTAAAATTAACCTGATGGTTAATCAGCTCCTCAGCTTCTTCTAAAATTTTCCCTTCAACCTTCTGGCGCTCGCGATTTAACTTCTCTAATTCTTTGGCTAAATCTTGCGCATCCGTGATACTCTGGCTCATCAGCAGTTTTAAGGATACTTCGGCATTAGCCATCCTGCCGGCAGCATTTAAGCGCGGAGCAATAATAAAACTTACATAGGTAGAATTAAATTTTTTATTTTCGATTCCCGCGTTTTCGATGATCTGCCGCAAGCCCAATCTTTTAGTCTGCGGTAATCTAAACAAACCTTCTTTGACAATAATCCGGTTTTCTCCGGTTAACGGCACGCTATCGGCAATTGTGCCTAAGGTAACCAAATCCAGGTCATCAACTAATAAAGAACCGGCTAAGCCTTGAGCGAATTTATAAGCTACCCCTACCCCGGCCAGCTCCCGGTAAGGATAACCGGAATGTTTTACTTTGGGATTGATAATACAGGATGCCGCGGGTAAATTTGAATTTTGCGGCTCATGATGGTCGGTAACGATGACATCGATATTTGCCTGCCTCAAAGCCTGGATTTCTTTGTGGTTAACGATCCCGCAGTCAGCGGTAACCATAAGCCTTACCTGTTTTTCTTTGGCAAAATTAACAATTTCATTATTTAGGCCATAACCTTCGGTAATCCGGTGCGGAATATGGTGCAAAACATCCAAGCCCATTGCCTCAAGCGTAGTTTTAAGCAAGACCGTGCTGGTTATCCCATCCACATCATAATCGCCAAAGACCATTACCCTTTCTTTATTCTCTTGCGCCTTCTTCACCAGGCTGATTGCTTTAGGTATATCCGCGAATAAATGCGGGCTGAATAAATCGCCGATTGAAGGTTTGAGGAATTTTTCCGCCGAAGCTACCGTGGTGACTTTGCGGTTGATTAATATTTGGGCTAATATTTTTGAGATGCCTAATTCTTTGGAAAACTGATTTTGCAGAGAAACATGGGGAGTGGCAATCCTTAAGATTTTATGCGAGGACATTACATTTTTTCCGGTTGAGCAATACCTAAAAGCTCTAATCCACAGGATAAAACAATTTTTACTCCTTTAATCAAGGCAAGGCGGGCGCCGGTTAAGGCGTCATCCTGGCCTAAAACGCGGTGTAAATCGTAAAATTTATGGAAACTTTCCGAGAGCTCCTGAAGATATACTGTAAGCATATACGGGTCGCAAGTAACCAAACAAATGTTTAAGGCCGCCTCAAACTCTAACAATTTCTTGATCAAGCTTAACTCTTCTTTCTCTTTAAGCACAGAAAGATCTAAATCATCTTTAATTTTTACCGCGCTGCCGCGCAATATGCTGCAGATACGCGCGTGGGCATATTGGACATAGTAAACCGGGTTTTCCGAGGATTGTTTCTTGGCTACCTCTAAATCAAAGTCCAAGTGGCTGGAGGTGCGCCGCATTAAAAAGAAAAACCTGGAGGCATCTTTACCCACTTCCTCCAAAACCTCACGCAAAGTGATATATTGGCCGCGCCGGGTAGACATCTGGATTTCTTGTCCATTCCTAAAAATAGTCGCTAGCTGGACAATAACTACGGATAGGTCATCTTTATTATGTCCAAAGGCCTCAATCGAAGCCTTGATCCGGTTGATATAACCGTGATGGTCCGGGCCCCAGAGATTGATCAACCAGTTAAACCCGCGCTTAAATTTATCCTCGTGATACGCGATATCCGGCGCCAAATAGGTCTGGCTGCCATCGCTTTTAATAATTACCCGGTCCTTATCATCGCCAAAAGCGGTTGATTTAAACCAAAGCGCTCCGTCCTGCTCGTACAAAAATCCTTTTTGTTTTAATTGCTCAAACGCCTGCTCGACTTTGCCGCTTTTAGCCAACTCTTTCTGCGAATACCAGCAGTCAAATTTAACTCCAAAATCATCCAGCTCTTGCCTGATTATTTTTAAGATGTGTTCAGCGGCAAAATCTCCCAGATTATCCTCTTTGATTTTCTTATCTTGCGCTTCTTTGGCAATATCTCTGATATAATCTCCCTGATAATAATTTTCAGGGAACTCAATAGTTCCGCCTTTTAATTCTTTAAGCCGTAACTGGACAGACTTGCCCAAAATATTTATCTGGTTACCCTCATCATTAAGATAATATTCCCGGCTGACCTTAAAACCGATAAAAGACAAAACATTGGCCAGACAATCCCCGACTGCCGCCTGACGGGCGTGGGCAACCGATAAAGAACCGGTGGGATTGGCGCTGACAAATTCAATTAAAACTTTTTTGCCGCATCCTTTATCTACCCTTAACGCCTCTTTGCCTTTAATGATTATTTTACGCAGCTTCTCATAAAAATAATCTTCTTTAAGGTAAAAGTTTATAAACCCGGCGCCCTCCACTTTTACCTGGGTGATTAAATCTTTTAAATCTTTATTTTTTTCGATTTCCTTCTGAATGGATTCAACTAACTGGCTGGCAATAACCCGCGGCGGCTGCTTTAGCTCTTTACTTAATTTTAAGGCGATATTGGTGGTAAAATCGCCGAAACGCTTATCGGTAGGAAGTTCAAGAAAAATATCTTCCTTTTGATTAGCGGCCAGGCCGCAACGCGCGAGGCCTGCGCTAACTAAAGCAATAAGCTGCTGTTGAACATCATTCTTCATTTTTATTTTTAAATTACGGTTGGTGCGAATAAAGGTAAGCTATTTTCTAGGGGCAATCACTCTTACTTTTTTAGCGTCAGACCAAAGCCCCTCTAAAGAATAAAACTCTCTCACCGGTTCATAAAACGAATGGGCGATTACGGAAACATAATCCAGGGCGATCCAGCCCGACTCATCGTTTCGCGAAATCTTAGAGAGAGATTTTATTTTTTTTAATTCCAGGTCGTCCTGAATTGCCTGGGCGATCGCCGTGGCCTGCCTGATCGAAGTACCGCTGGCAATGACAAAATAGTCGCAGAACCCGGCTATCTTGGAAACATCCAGAATTACAACATCCTCGGCTTTTTTGGCTTTAGCAACCCAGGCAATGCGTTGGGCTAATTGTTTCGAGTCTATTTTATTACCTCTATTCTAAAAAGCGGCTACTTGGCTTTTCCTAAAATCTTATACATACCGGTCCCGCATTCAGGGCACTTGCCTTTCATCGCGGCGCGGCCGTTTTTCATGGTGACCTTCTGTTCATCCTTCATCGCTTTCTTGCCTTTGCATTTTACGCAATATCCTGTTTCTGCCATTTGTTTCCTCCTTTAAATGAGCACTTAACTTACGAACACGATAGTGTGAGTAAGTTAATGTGCGAATTTATCCCGCCGAATAATTTGAGGCGGGAGAATGTCTTATCGTTTTCAATACCCCTTGATTCTAACACAGGTTAATTTTGATGTCAAATTATTTACTGATGCTTTTCCTTCGGGAATATTTTTCTTCGATCTCTCCGACAATTTCTTCAATCAAATCTTCTAATGTCACCAACCCCAGAGTTTTTCTGTCTTTATCCACGATAATGGCTATCTGCCTTTTCTCCGTCTGGAACCTTTTTAGGAGGTCATTTACCCGCGTTGAACTGGAAACAAAACAGGCTTCATGAAGCAGATCCTGCAATAGGAATAAACCTTTTTCGCGCAATATATAAAGCAGGTCTTGGGCATAAACTATGCCGACAATATTATCTTTACTCTCCTTATATACCGGAAGCCGGGCGTGGCCTTCCTCGACAAATATATTTAACAGGTCATTGGAAGTAGTATTTATATCTACGGCAATAATTTTTTCTTTAGGCACCATTATATCCGTCAGCTTAGTATCGCCGAATTCAAAGATACGATGCAGCATCTTAAGCTGATCCTGGGTTAAAACCCCCTCCTCCTGGCCTATTTCAATCATCGTTTTTAATTCTTCTTCGGTAATCAAAGGGGATTTTTTAGCAACACTTAAACCAAAAATTTTTAAAATGAAATTGCTGATCCCGATAAAGAATATGATCAGGGGCTTAAAGATTACCAAAACTACCTCCATTAATGGCGCGGTAATTAAGGCCATCTTTTCCGTATGCTTAGCCGAAAGGATCTTGGGAGTAACTTCGCAGAAAATAAGCAGGACCATGGTGGTCACAAAAGTAGAAACAACCACCCCCCAGCGATAACCGTAAACCTGGACAAAAATACCGGTTACAATCGATGAGACGGCAATATTGACGATATTATTGCCGATAAGTATGGCGGCAATTACTTTATCTAATTTAGACACAAGGCGATGGATACTGGAAGCCCCGGTAATCCCTTTTTGCACCATATGGCGCAACTTGATTTTACTTAATCCGATAATTGAAGTCTCGGAAGCAGAGAAAAAGAACGAAAGCACAGCCAGGATTATTAAAATTAAAAATATCATCTTTATCCTAAATTAAGTTTTGCGTAAATATCTTTCTCTTTATTCCCGGGCGGGCCGATTAAGGCCAAATTTATCTTTTTATTATTAAAAATCTTACCGGCAACCTCGCGTACATCTTCCATATTCACTTTATTTACTTCTTTGATAATCTGCTCCAATGTATATGCCTTATCTAAACAGGCAACGCTCTCGCCCATCCAAAGCATATACTCCATCGTATCTTCTAAAGCCAAGCTAAGCTGGCCGGCATAAAATTCTTTTGCCCGGCAAAACTCATCTTTGCGCACAATGGTTTTTCTTAGTTTTCCTAGCTCTTGAAATATCAGGCCCAGGCAATCTTCTACTTTATGGTTATCAATCCCGGCGTGCACCAGGAACTCCCCGGTATCGGCAAAACGTTTAATCCCTGTTCCAATTTCATAGGCCAAACCTCTTTTTTCTCTAACCTCATTAAAAAGCCGGCTGGACATATTGGCGCCTAAGATTATGTGCAATAACGCCTGAGCGTGCCTTAAAGGATCTCCGCGTTTTAAAGCATGAAAACCCAGGGCCATATGCGTTTGTTCAGTGTCTTTGTGAAAAATTTTTAACTGCGGTTTTCCCTGGCCCTCTTTAACCGCCGTGAATGTATTTAATTTAGCCGCAGCCTGCGCTGAAAAAATGGCGGAAACCTCATTTACCAGTAAATCATGCTCCAGCAATCCGGCCGCGCTGATTACGATATTAGCCGGGGTGTAGCGGCTGGCCTGATATTTTTTTAAACTATCCCGGTTAATACTATTTACCGAATCTACGGAGCCGATTATCGGTAAGCCTAATGGCTGGTGCGGCCAAAGCAGTTCATCCAGCAGCTCATAAACATAGTTTTGCGGAAGATCGCGGTACATCTTCAGCTCTTCCAGGATGACTGTTCTTTCTTTGGTAATATCCGCCTGTTTTAAAGACGGATTAAGGACCATATCGGACAAGATATTTAAAGCGTGGATCAAATAACGGCTGGGGATTTTTACCAGATAACAAGTAAACTCTTCGGAGGTAAAACCATTCAATGTCCCGCCGACTCCCTCAATCGACTCTTTAATCGCGCGGCAGGAATATTTTTTGCTGCCCTTAAAAAGAAGGTGCTCCAGGTAATGCGAGATCCCTTTTTGAAAAGCCGCCTCATAGCGGCCGCCGATATTGATCCAAATACCTAAAGATACGGATTTGGCCTGGCTTAAGGATTTGGAAATTATCCTTAAGCCATTGCCTAATTTGCTCCTTCTATACATTAAGCCTTTCTACAAAGCTGCCTACTCTTTGCACTAAGTTGCCGCGGCCGATATTTTCTTTGATCTGTTTGACGATAGCGCTTCCGACAATTACGCCGTCGGAAATCTTCGAAACTTCTTTTACCTGAACCGCGTTAGAAATACCAAAACCGACGCAAACCGGTTTAGCGGTTAATTTTTTTATCCTTAAAAGGTTGGCTTTAAGATCCGCGCTTAAATTATCGCGGCTGCCGGTTACTCCGGTCAAAGAAACATAGTAAATAAAACCTTGATCAGCTTTAGATATTAATTTGATCCGCGCGTTGGAACTGGTCGGAGCGACAAAACAAATATTGACCAGGCCCTTCTTATTGGCGTAATGCATAAAATCTTTTGCTTCCTCAGGCGGTAAATCCGGAATAATTACTCCGTCAACTCCGGCGGCTGCGGCTTGATTGATAAACCGCCTGTCTCCAAAACAAAAAACAGGATTGTAATAGGTCATTAAACATATCGGCAACTCTGTAGTTTGGCGTAATTTCTTTACCAAATCTAAAATCTTAACCAGATTGGTTCCTTTTTTAAGAGAATAACCGGAGGCCTCCTGGATTACCGGGCCGTCAGCCAAAGGGTCTGAAAAAGGCACCCCTAATTCAATTATATCTGTGCCTCTTTTTTCAAGTTCAATCACCAATTTTGCGGTTGTCGATAAATCCGGATAACCGGCGGTTATAAAAGCAATAAATGCTTTCCTGCCCTGCTTCTTTAATTGGATAAATTTCTGATCAATACGATTCATGCAGGTCCTTATCCCCTCTTCCGGAGAGGCAAACGATCACAGTGGCGTCTTTCTTAATCTTTTTCCCCGCTTTTTTCAAATAGGCAATGGCGTGGGCGGATTCTAGCGCCGGGATAATCCCTTCCACCTTGGATAATAATTTAAAACCTTCCACAGCTTCTTTATCGGTGATGGCCGCATAATCGGCCCGTTCTATCTCTCGATAATAGGCATGTTCCGGCCCGACCCCTGGATAATCCAGCCCCGCGGCGATTGAATGCGCGTTTTTGATTTGGCCGAATTTATCCTCTAAGATTTTTGATTTTGAACCGTGCAAAACTCCGGTTGAGCCAAATTCAAGGCTTGCCGAATGTTTTCCCGATGCTATTCCTAAACCCGCGGCTTCTACCCCGATCATCTTGACATTACTATCATTAAAAAATGGGTGGAATAAACCAATAGCGTTGCTTCCTCCGCCAACACAAGCAACCAAATAATCCGGCAGGCGGTTATCTTTTTTTAAAATTTGGGCGCGGGCTTCAACTCCGATCACGGATTGAAAGTTGCGCACCATTTCAGGATACGGATGCGGCCCAGCTACTGTTCCGATCACATAATAAGTATTACGTACATTAGTTACCCAGTCGCGCAAGGCCTCGGTCATGGCATCTTTTAAAGTCTGCGTTCCGCTTTTAACGCTAATTACCCGGGCGCCCAGTAGTTTCATCCGCAGGACATTTAAAGCCTGGCGATGGATATCTTCTTCCCCCATATACACATCGCATTCCAATCCGAATAAAGCCGCCACCGTAGCGGTAGCTACTCCGTGCTGGCCTGCCCCGGTCTCGGCAATCAATCTTCTCTTGCCCATCCTGACCGCCAAAAGCACCTGGCCCAAAGTATTGTTAATCTTATGCGCGCCGGTATGTAAAAGATCCTCGCGTTTTAGATAAACCTTTTTTATCCCTAAATACTGGCTTAAATTTTTCGCTAAGTATAACGGAGTGGGCCGGCCGGCGTAATCGCTCAGATAATAAGTGAGTTCTTTGGCAAATTTTTTATCTTTCCTGGCTTTGGAATACTCGTTTTCTAATTCATCGAGGGCATAGATCAGCGTCTCCGGGACAAATCTTCCGCCAAAGATACCAAAGTGCCCGCTTTTATCCGGTAGTTTATTTTTCATAATTAAATTTTCTTCATAAATTCCTGGATCTTCTTATGGTCCTTCTTGCCGGGCTTTGATTCCAGGCTGCTGGAAACATCCACCCAATCGGGCCTTAATAATTTAATCGCCTTCTTCACGTTGCCGGCAGCCAAGCCGCCTGACAAAAATACAACAGGCTCCATTCTAGCTGTTTGCGCGAGTATTTTCCAGTTAAATTTTTTCCCTGTCCCGCCCAGCTTGGTTCTTGAAAAACTGTCGAATAGATAAGCAAAAGTTTTATACCTGGCTACGTCCTCTAAATCTTCCTGATTATTTATCCTGAAGGCCTTGATTACTTTATATCCTTTAAATTTCCGGCAGTAATCGGGTGATTCCTGGCCGTGAAACTGCAGTATATCTAAATTACAGAGCCTGGCGATTTTTTTTACTTTTGCGATATCTTCGTTGACAAAAACCCCCGCCCGTTTGATTTTTTTCGGTAAAATCCGCGATATATTTGCCGCTTTGGCCGGGCTGATAAAACGGGGGCTTTTATCATAGAAGACAAATCCGATAGCGCTGGCTCCGGCAAACAATGCCGCCAAAGCATCCTCTAAATTAGTAATCCCGCAAATCTTAACTTTTACCAACCCATTACCTCATCCACTTTACTTTTTATATCCGCTGACTCCATAAAAGCAGTTCCGACTAATACGGCGCTAGCCCCCAGAATTTTCAGGAATAAAACATCCTGGGAATTTTTAATTCCGCTTTCCACAACCACTATTTTATCTTTGGGGACCAAAGTAAATAATTTTTCCGTAGTCTTAAAATCAACCTCCAGTGTATGCAGATTGCGGTTATTAATTCCGATTATCGGCACCTTTAAATTCAACACCTTCTTTAATTCCTTCTCATCGTGCACCTCGACCAGATAATCCAGGCCAAGCTCATCGGCAATCCGCATAAACTCAACTAATTTGTCTTTGGTCAATAAATCCGCGATTAAAAGAATCGCGTCAGCCCCTAAAAAACGCGATTCATAAACCTGATAGCTTTCCAAAATAAAATCTTTTCTTAAAACCGGGCCGCTAAATATGGCCTTTACTTCATTTAGGTAAGCGGGATTGCCATTAAAAAAATCCTCTTCAGTTAATACGGAAAGCGCCTGAACCCCTGCCTCTTGATAAGCCCGGGCAATATCAGCTAAATTAAAATCCTGGCGGATTACCCCTTGGGAAGGCGAAGCTTGTTTTATTTCAGCGATAAGTGAAATCTGCCGCGGTTTACTGATTGCCTCTTTGAACGCACGCGTAGCCGGCAAGCCGGCTAATTTTGCTTTTAAATCTTCCGGACTTAATTGTTGTTGGCTTAAAGCAATTCTTTCCTTCTTTTTGGCGACGATCTCTTTGAGTATGTCGGTTTTAGCCATCTTATTGCGAATATTCCTTTAATAGCTCAAGTTTTTTAAGCGCCGCGCCTGAATCAATTGCTTTCTGCGCTAGTTTTATTCCCGCGGCAATCGTTTCCGTTTTATCCGCGGCGTAAATAGCGCATCCGGCATTAAGTAAAACAATATCCCTCTTGCTTCCCTTCTTGCCGGCCAATACCTCCTGGACAATCTTTACATTTTCAGCGATGGACCCGCCTAATAAATCAGCAAATTTAGCCCTCTTTAAGCCAAAATCCTCCGGAGTAATTTGGTAATCTTTTAACTGGCTGTTTCTTACCTCGGAGACAAAAGTTTTATCAGTAGTCGTAACTTCATCCAGGCCATCTGCGCCATGCACCACTAAAACGTGCTTGGTGCCTAAATTATGTAAAACTTGCGCTAACGGCTTGGTCCATTCCTTGGAATATACGCCGATTAGCTGGTTAGTTGCCCGCGCCGGGTTAATCAAAGGCCCTAAAATATTAAACATGGTCTTACGCGCAATTTGTTTTCGAGCCGCCATAACAAAACGCATTGCCGGATGCAGGTTTGGGGCGAATAAAAAAGCAATGCCTATCTCTTCCAGGCATTTTTTGATTTTTGCCTTATCCATATTAATATTAACGCCGAGTGCCTCCAGGATATCCGCGCTGCCGCATTTACTGGATACCGAGCGATTGCCGTGTTTGGCCACGGTTACCCCTGCGCCGCTGGCTACCAAGGCAGTTACCGTTGAAATATTAAAAGTCCCTTTTTTATCCCCGCCTGTTCCGCAGGTATCCAGTATGTTTGGCTTATCGACGATAATCGGCTCAACGTATTTAAGCATTACATTGACCGCGGCAGTTAGCTCTCCTACTGTTTCGCCTTTAGCATTCAAAGAAGTCAAAAACTCGACGATATCGGCGGTTTCCGCCGCGCCGCTTAAAATCTCCTGCATCACCTGCTGCATCTGCAGATCGGTCAGATCTTTTTTATTAACCAGTTGTTTAATTAAATCTTTGATCATTTGATCTTGATAAAATTATCCAATATCTGTTTTCCGCTTTTGGTAAGTATGGATTCAGGGTGGAACTGCACTCCCCAGATAGAGTATTCTTTATGTTTTAACCCCATAATTTCATCTTCCTTGGTGCTGGCGGTTATTTCCAGGCAAGCCGGTAAACTTTTTTTCTCAACCAGCAGGGAATGATATCGGGTAGCCAAAAATGGATTGGGAATATTTTTAAAAATATCTTTTTTATTATGATAAATCTTGGAGGTCTTCCCGTGCATGAGTTTTGCGGCTCCGACGATCCTGCCGCCAAAAACATAACCGATCGCCTGATGCCCCAGGCAAACCCCCAGAATCGGAATTTTACCCGCGAATTCCCGGATAACCGCGCAGGAAATCCCGGCATCCTCCGGCCTCCCCGGCCCCGGAGATATAACAATTCTATCCGGATTAAGTTTTTTAATATCCTTAATGGCCAAGGCGTCATTGCGGTAAACTAAAACCTTCTGCCCCAATTCCCCTAAATACTGCACCAGGTTATAGGTAAAAGAGTCGTAATTATCAATCATTAAAATCATTCTTTTTCTCTCCAAACTTTGGCGCCTAAGTTAACTAATTTTTTTTCGATAAATTCATAGCCGCGTTCCAAATGATAAATCCTGGAAATCGATGTTTTTCCGCCTGCGGCTAAACCGGCCAAAACCAAACCCGCGGAGGCGCGCAAATCCGAGGCCATTACCGGGGCTCCGGATAATTTTTTTATTCCTTCAACAATAGCGTGCGGCCCCTCTCTCTGGATATGGGCGCCCATACGGTTAAGTTCGGAAACATGCATAAACCTGTCCGGGTAAATTTTCTCGGTAATTACGCTGATGCCGCTGGTTACCGCCATTAAACTCATCATCTGCGCCTGCATATCCGTCGGAAATCCGGGATAAGGAAGCGTAGTTATATTTACTGATCTTAACCCCCGGTTGCCCTGAACGCGTAACGCCCCGTCAACGCAAGCAATCCGGGCGCCGGCTTCATCTAATTTATCAATCAGAGCCCCCAGGTGATGATACACAACATTTTTAATTAATACGTCTCCTTCGGTAATCAAAGAAGCCAAAATCAATGTCCCGGCTTCAATGCGGTCGGGGATTATCGAATGCGTTGCTCCGTGCAAATCTTTTACTCCCTCTATTTCAATAACCGGTGTGCCCTGGCCCTTGATTTTGGCGCCCATCTTAATCAAAAACTCCGCTAAGTCCACTACCTCCGGTTCGCATGCCGCCGATTCAATTATCGTTTTACCGCTGGCTAATACCGCGGCCATCATCACGTTATCGGTCGCTAAAACCGACGAACCGTATACACCGCCCAGATAAATGTAGGAGCCATGCAGCTTCTTGGCCTTGGCAATTACATAACCTGAATCAATACTGATATCAGCACCTAAGGCCTTAATACCTTTAAGATGCAGGTCAACCGGGCGCACCCCGATAACGCAGCCCCCGGGAAGAGAAACCTTGGCTTGTTTTAATTTACCTAAAAGCGGGCCCAAAACGCAGAATGAAGCCCGCATCGTCGAAACCAATTTATATTCAGCAACATATTTTCCGGCTTTACCGGCACCGACACTTACCCTGCCCTTATCAAATTCGGCAACCTTTCCTAGCGCGCGCAAAATCTTCAGCATACTATTGGTATCCCGCAAATTCGGAACGCCTTTAATTACGCACGGCTCATCAGTAAGTAAAGTCGCCGCCAATATCGGCAATACCGCGTTTTTTGCCCCGGAAACCGTAACCTCGCCTTTTAATTTCGCCCCGCCTTCAATAATCAGTTTATCCATTTTATCCAGTCCTTTTTTTGGCTATAATTACGCGTTGGATATTATTATAATCCTTAATTATTTTTATCTCGCTGAAATTTTTCTCTTCCAGCATCGCTCTCACCGCTTTAGCCTGCTTAGCCCCCACCTCAAAAGCTAACAAACCGTTATCACGCAAATGGACTGCCGACTGGCTGATTATCAAACGGTAAAAATCCAAACCATCGACGCCGGCAGCTAATGCCTGTTTTGGCTCAAAGGATATCTCTTTGGCCAGTCCGCTCAATTCTCCTCTGGATATATAAGGAGGATTGCTGATAATTAAATCAAATTTTTTATTTTTAAGCTTGCTAAAAAGATCTGTGCGTAAAAATTTAACCTCTACTTTATTTAAACGGGCATTCTCGCCAGCCAGCTGCAAAGCCTCTTTCGATATATCGGCAGCCCAAACACGCGCCCGGGGCAATAGTTTGGCAATTGATACGGCAATACAGCCTGAACCTGTGCCCAAATCAAGAATTTTAGGAGAAGCCTTAGCCATCGCCTTTAATTCTGCTATGGCGGACTCAACTAAAATCTCTGTTTCCGGGCGGGGGATCAAGGCGCGCTGATCTACTTTAAACTCACATCCCATGAATTCGCATCTGCCTAAAATATACTGCAGCGGTTGACCGGAAATTCTGCGCTTTAATATATTTGAGATAATGGCAGCTTTATCTTTATCTAAAACCCTATCTTTATTCAGGTATAAAGACAGCCGGTCGCAATTTAAAACCTGGCTTAAAACTAATTCCGCCTCATTCATTCTTCTTCTCTAATTCTGCCTTTAATAAAGCCGCAAAGAGTTCATCCATCTGCCCCTCCAGGATCGCCTCTAATTGGTGCGAGGTATAATTAATCCTGTGGTCGGTAACCCTGCGGTCCGGGAAATTATAAGTGCGGATTTTTTCACTGCGGTCGCCGGTCCCAATCTGGATTTTCCGGGCGCTGGATAATTTTTTTGCTTCGGCTTCGATTTTAACCTCTAAGATACGGGCGGCTAAAACCCGCATTGCCTTGGCTTTATTCTTTATCTGCGAACGCTCATCCTGGCAGGCAACTACTGTATTGGTTGGAATATGCGTAATCCTTACCGCTGAATCAGTCTTTTGCATATGCTGGCCGCCGGGCCCGCTTGAGCGGTAGGTATCAATCCTTAAGTCCTTTGGCTCAATAACCAAATCCACCTCTTCAGGTTCAAGCAATACCGCAACGGTCGCGGTAGAAGTATGGATCCTTCCCTGCGCCTCAGTAGTCGGAACCCGCTGCACGCGGTGCACTCCGCTTTCAAATTTAAGGAAACGAAAAGAATCTTTTCCCTTTACGCCAAAAATTATTTCTTTGATTCCGCCGGCTTCATTGACGCTGGAGGACATCGGCTCAATCACCCAGCCTTTAAGCGCGGCATATTTTGAATACATCCGGTAAAGATCCGCCGCAAAAAGCCCGGCTTCATCTCCGCCGGTACCCTGCCGGATTTCAATGATGCAATTACGGCCGGCGTCTTTATCCTCGCCGGCCAGGATTTTTTTTAATTCCGACTCCTTGTCTGTTTTTTTGGCTTCCAGGTTTCTAAGCTCCTCCTGCGCCAACTCCAGGAAATCTTTATCATGCTTTCCGGATAACACGCTCTCCAGGCCGCTTATCTCCTTAAGCAGGTTTTTGTAGTCGCGAAATATCGAAACTACCTCCTTAAGATCGGAAAGCTCTTTGGCCAGTTTATTATATTGCTGGCGGTCGGCAATCTGTTCATTGCTAGCTAGAAGATGTTCCAGCTCTTGGTAACGCGCAGTTAGTTTTTCTAACTGCTCATGCATTTTATTTTTTACCATATTTTTTCATAAACTTATCCACCCGGCCGGCGGAATCCACCAGCTTTTGTTTTCCGGTAAAGAACGGATGGCACTTTGAGCAAATCTCAACGCGGATACTGGGTTTAGTCGAGCGGGTATGCACCGTCTCACCGCAGGCGCAGACAATCGTGCTCTCTTTGTAATTGGGGTGAATTTTTTCTTTCATTTCTTTTCTCCTTTAAATGAGCGCTTAACTTACGAATACGACAGTGTGAGTAAGTTAATACGCGAATTTATCCCGCCGAATAATTTGAGGCGGGATCTATTTCTGG
Organism: Candidatus Omnitrophota bacterium; assembly: GCA_028716245.1. Taxonomy (NCBI): domain Bacteria; kingdom Pseudomonadati; phylum Candidatus Omnitrophota; species Candidatus Omnitrophota bacterium. Next base: position 591,171 of record JAQUQW010000001.1, read on the forward strand.
TTCATGCTGTTTAAAAACTCTTCATTATTCTTTGTCTTTCCTAACTTTTCAATCAATAACTCCATCGCCTCCACATTATTTAACTCATTTAAAACTTTCCGCAAGATCCAGGTTTTCGACAATACATCCGGTTTGACCAGAAGCTCTTCATGGCGGGTGTTGGAACGCTTGATGTCAATGGCCGGATAAATCCTGCGCTGGAATAAATTACGGTCCAGCTGGGTTTCCATATTGCCGGTGCCCTTAAACTCTTCAAAAATAACTTCATCCATCCGGCTTCCGGTATCAACCAGGGCTGTGGCGATAATCGTAAGACTGCCGCCTTCATCTACCGCCCGGGCCGCTCCGAAGAATCTTTTTGGTTTCTGCAGGGCGTTGGAATCAATACCGCCGGAAAGGACCTTGCCGCTGTGCGGGACCACCGAGTTATAGGCGCGCGCCAGGCGGGTTATGCTGTCTAAAAGAATTACTACATCGCGTTTATGTTCAACTAAACGTTTGGCCTTCTCCAAAACAATTTCGGCTACCTGCACGTGGCGCTCCGGCGGCTCATCAAAAGTGGAGGAAATTACCTCGCCTTTAACATTACGCTGCATATCCGTAACTTCTTCCGGACGCTCATCAATAAGCAAAACGATCAAAATTACGTCAGGATTATTGGTGGTGATAGCATTGGCGATCTTCTGCAGCAAAACAGTTTTGCCGCTATAAGGCTGGGCAACGATTAAACCGCGCTGGCCCCGGCCAATCGGAGTAAGCAGGCTCATAATCCGCATAGATAATTCATCCGGCTTAGTTTCCATGTTAAACGGGGCGCGGGGATAAACGGGGGTGAGGTTATCAAAAAGAACTTTTTCTTTTACTTCTTCCGGATTTTCAAAATTCACCGCTTCCACCTTAAGCAGGGCAAAATATTTTTCCCCTTCTTTAGGCGGGCGGATCTGGCCGCTTACCGTATCTCCGGTGCGCAGCTCAAACTTCCTAATTTGCGACGGAGAAATATAAATATCATCCGGACAAGGCAGATAATTGTAATTGGGGCTTCTTAAGAAACCAAAGCCCTCGGAAAGGATTTCTAATACACCCTCCCCGAACATCAACCCTTCTTTCTCAGCCTGAGCCTGAAGTATTTTAAAAATCAGGTCCTGTTTCTTCAAGCCGCTGGTGCCGTTGGCATTTAATTCTTTAGCTAATTTATTCAACTCGCTAATTTTCATTTCTTTGAGATTCTTTATATCTAACTTTTCCACAAATTCCTCCTTATTGCTAAAACCTGTTTCCTGGTTTTTCTGATTGAACCGCTGTTATCTATGATGAAATCCGCAAAACGCGACTTTGCACCTTGCGAAATCTGAGATTTCATTATCCTGGCAATTTCATCCCTGTTAAACCCTGAACTTTTTTGACTGCGTAAAATCTGCTGGCTTTTCTTAGCCGTAACCACAACCAAACTATCAACCATTTTTCTTAATCCCGCTTCAATAATTAACGCTGCATCCAGGATTATAATCTTCTTCTCTGATTTTTTAATGCGCCGGTTAATCTCCCGGATTAACTCCGGATGCACGATATTGTTAAGCCGGGCTAAGGCCTTCTTATCGGCAAAAACTATTTTTGCTAACTTCACCCGGTCAATACGGTTATTGGGCTTGATAATCTCCCGGCCAAAAGCCTTTTTGATCTTTCTATAGATGCCGTTGCCGGGCCGGTACAGCTTATGCGCCAGAACATCAGCATCGATAACCCGGACATCTTTTGTTTTAAACATCGCCGCGGCCGTGCTTTTTCCGCAGCCGATATTGCCGGTAACCCCCAGGACAAACTTATTTTTCCTTTGCTTTAGCATATAACCGGATATATTTGTCGGCCGAGGCCTTCCAGGAAAAATTGCATTCCATGGCATTAACAACCAGGCGGCCCCACTTATCCTTATTTTTAAAGGCAAGCACCGCTTTCTGGATTATTTTTTGCAATTCCTCCTCGGTATAATCGTCAAAAACAAAACCATTGTTCTTATTTATCGTGTCCGCCAGGCCGCCGGTCTTAAAAACAAGCGGTATCGCCCCGTAGCGCAGGCTGATCAATTGCCCCAGGCCGCAAGGCTCATATCTTGATGGCATAAGAAAAATATCGCTGCCGGCATAAATTTTATGCGCCAGGGGATCATCAAACTTTAAACTTAAGGAAAATTTCTGCGGGTATTTTTTAGCAAATGTTTTCAGGATCCGGTGGTATTTCTGGTCTCCGGTCCCCAGGATAACCAACTGCAGGTCCATTTTACAAATCTCATCTAAACCCCGGGCAAAGATATCAAAACCTTTCTGTTCCGCCAGGCGGCTGACAATCCCCAATACAGGTATATTCCTGTTTACCGGTAATCCGCAGGCCTTTTGCAAATTCTCTTTATTTAAGACTTTAAATTCCGGGCAGCCCGCGGAAAAATTCTGCAAGATGAATTCATCCGTATCCGGGTCCCAAACAGAATAGTCCACCCCGTTTAATATCCCGCTTAAAACACTTTTACGCTCTTTTAAAAGGCCTTCTAAACCAAAACCAAACTCTTCGGTCTGGATCTCCTTGGCGTAGGTCGGGCTGACGGTATTGATAAAATCCGAAAATATTATTCCGCCTTTAAGCAGGTTGACCTTATTGTAAAATTCCAGGCCGTTGATAGCAAAAACTTTCCAATCCAGCCCGAGTTTTGTAAATTCCTCTTTGGCAAAAATCCCCTGGTAGCCGATATTGTGGATGGTCAAAACGCTCTTGATATTTTTATAAAAATCCCGGTTGATATATAAATTTTTTAAATACACCGCCATAAGGCTGGCCTGCCAATCGTGCAAGTGCAGGATATCCGGGCAAAAATCAATCTCCTTTAATAAATCCAGGCCGGCCCGGCAGAAAAAACTAAACCGCTCTAAATTATCTTTATAATCACCGTACTTATTCATATATAAGCCATCGCGGTTAAAATAAACGCTGTTTTCGATGAAATAAACTTTAATATTTTTCCCAATAACCGAACAGGATATGTCTTTGGAAATCCGTTCAATTTTAAATTTACTCTGCGTAACGCACTTATACCCGGGCATAATCACAATAACCTCATGGCCGCAATACTCCAGGGCCAAAGGCAGAGCCCCGCCTACATCCGCTAGCCCCCCGGTCTTGGCAAAAGGCACAACCTCAGAAGCTGCCATTGCTATTTTCATTAGCTATCCCCCTTTACCTTCGGGTAAGCCGACATCTCCAGCCAATTTTTCCCTTTTTTCATAGCTACTTTTATCGGCACATCCAATTTCATAACCTGCTCCATCTCTTTTTTGACCAAAGCCGCAAGGACATCTAATTCACGGTTGGCCAGGTCAAAAACCAACTCATCGTGGATCTGTAAAATCATTTTAGCCTCTAAGCCCTTGGATTTAATCTGCGCCGATATATTGATCATTGCCAGTTTAATCAAATCGCTGGCTGCCCCCTGAAGCGGAGTGTTTACCGCCTGACGCTGGGCAAACTGCCGGATACCCAAATTCTTATTATTAATCTCAGGGAGATACCTTCTTCTGCCCAATAATGTCGTGACAAATCCCTCAACTTCTGCTTTTTTAATTTGCGCCTCGATATATTTTTTTACTTTAGGGTAACGCAGGAAATAAGCATCGATAAAATCCTGCGCCTGATTCACCGGGATACCCAAATCTTTACTCAAACCGTAGGCACTTTGGCCATAGACAATACCGAAATTAACCCTCTTGGCCACCTCGCGCATATTATCCTTAACCTCGGATTCAGGGATATTATAGATTAAAGACGCGGTCAAGCGGTGTATATCTTGATCGCCATGAAAAGCCTTAACTAATGTTTCATCGCCGGAAAGGTGCGCCAGCACCCGTAATTCAATTTGCGAATAATCGCAGGATAACAGACAATTATCCGCTCCTGTGGCAATAATTGCCTGACGGATCTTGCCCCCGATATCGGTTTTAATGGGAATATTCTGCAGGTTCGGGTTGCTTGAACTAAGCCTGCCGGTCTCGGTTCCGGTCTGGTTAAACGATGTATGCACCCTGCCGGTTTGAGGGTCGACCAGTTTAGGCAGGGCATCCACATAGGTGTTTTTTAGTTTAGTCAGCTGCCGGTATTCTAACAAAAGAGCGGGCAGGGCGTGTTTGGCCGCCAGCCGATTCAGCACTTCTTCATCCGTAGACGGGCCGGTCTTGGTTTTTTTGATTACCGGAAGGCCCAGCTTCTCAAACAAAACCTGACCCAGCTGTTTGGGTGAATTAATATTAAATTGCGTGCCGCTTGTCTCATAAATATCCGAAATTAATTTTATCAGGCGCTGTTCGATTTCATGCGCAAGGCCTTTAAGCAGTTTTAGGTCCAATTTTATACCGTCCTGTTCCATCTGGGCCAGAACACTCACCAAGGGCATCTCCAGATTACAAAATAACTCCAACAAATCTTTTTCCTGTAAGGCCTTGGCAAGCACCGGTTTTAACCTGGCAACTAAAGCCAATGCCTCTTTTGCCTCAAGGCTCTCTCCCTGACGGATAAATTCACCTAAATTTTCCAATGCCAGGTCGCTAATAGCGTAACTTGAGCGCGAAGGATTCAATAAATAGGCGGCGATCATAACATCAAAACCTAAACCGTTTAAAATCAACCCTTCCTTAAAAAGGGAAACTTTTAATTTTTTAAGGTCATGCCCGGTCTTCTTTATATGAACACTGGAAATTACCTTAAGCAATTCTTCTTTGGCTCTCCTTGCATCGAAGCATTTGTTATTAACGGCAAAAAGCAAGTCCTCGGCGCAAGTTCCAAAAATGGCAATTTCATCATAGTCTTTAAGTAAATCTTTTATTTCATTCTGGCCGCAGCTATGCAGATTAACCGCGGTTTTTTTGTCCTCGGTATCCGGCAATTCCCCAAGCAGCTTCTTAAATTCTAACTTTTTAAAAATCCGGGATAACTCTGCGTAATTTGGCTGGCCGATTTTAGCTTTCTTTAAATCCAGCTTCATAGCTACTTCCTGATTGAGGCTGATGAGCTCTTTATTCAATTTTATGCGTTCGATATGCCCGGCCAGCGCCTCCCTGATTTTTTCTGGCTCCACTTTGGAAATGTTTTTAAGCAATTTATCCAGCGAACCGAATTCCAAAATAAGTTTTTTTGCGGTCACCTCCCCGATCCCCGGAACTCCCGGGATATTATCCGCATCATCCCCCATAAGGGCGATGATGTCGCTAATCTTCTCCGGGGCTACCCCAAAACGCTCTTTAACTTTAACCGGATCATACAACACCCCGCTGTCTTTGTAAGGGCTGAATACCGAAATACGCTTGCCCACTAATTGCAGGATATCTTTGTCGCTGCTGACAATGGTCACCGCGATCTTTTTAGCCGCGGCACTCCTGGCAAGCTGGGCAATTATGTCATCGGCCTCAAAACCTTTTTTCTCAAATATAGGAATACCGTAAGCAGCGACAATTTCTTTGATTATCGGAATCTGGCTAGCCAGGCCATCAGGCATCGGGCGCCTTTGCATCTTATACTGGGCAAACTTGGCCAGCCGGAAGGTGTCCCTTGATACATCAAAACAACAAACCAGATAATCCGGTTTCTGTTCTTTTAATATTTTGTTAAGGATATTCAGGAACCCGTAAATCGCGTTGGTCTGCTGGCCCGAAGAGGTGCTTAATCCGCTTAAGGCATAAAACGCCCGGTAGCAGAAGGCGGTCGCGTCAATCAAAAATAAACTTTTTTCAGCCATTAATTAAATATGCAAGGAATTCACTATAGGGAAAGATATTCTTGCGGTACGCTTCTATTTTATTCTTCCCGCTGATCAGAAATCGGCTGCTTAGATACGCGGATATCTTTAGGCGGCGGGCTGCCTTTTGCGTCCAGGGATCATCCGGAGAACCAACCTGAGCGCGCTTGCCCCAATACAATGCGGCTTTTTCCAGATCACGCTGATTCTCATAAAAAAGCGCCAGGTTAGTGTAAGCTCCTGAATAACCGGGGTCAATTTTGAGCGACTTTAAATAACTTTCCTCTGCCCGCTCCGGAAAACCCATAGCTTCATAAATAACCCCTAAATCATTGTAGGCAACCGCATAACCGGGATCAATGGTAATAGCCTTCTGATATAAACTCATGGCTTCAGCCAGATTACCAATACGCTGTTTTTCTAATCCTGCTTGCCGGTATTGCTGGGCTTGCAGATGTAATTGGTCCGCATCTTCCTGGGCAGGATTGGCTATTGCCCTTTGGGCAAAGAAAATTCCGCCGGAGGAAAAAACGCATAAAAATACAATTAAAGTAATTAGGAATTTAGGCAGGATGTCTTTATTCATTTATTTATTAATTATATACATTTAATATGCAATCGTCAAGAAAAATTTGACTTTAGATCGACTTTAGATAATCGCTTCCATGGTTAAGGACGGATGTTGCGCTTGTTTTAAAAAAGCCATAAGTTCTTCGGAGCTGGTGGCTGTTGACTCATCGGCAATTTTATCCAATAGATCCGCCTGCCCGATTTCTCCGGCCGCCCTTCTTAGTTTATCCCCCAAGATCTCTTTTAACTCTTTGGGCATCCAGACCACTCTTTTTAATCCGCCTTCAGCCGAAATAAATTTCTTGCTCAGGATGTATAATTTACCGACACCCAGGAATCCGGGGGTCTGCACCCCGCCGCCAACTGAACCGGCTAAAGTAGTAAAACTCATTCCGGAAGGAGTCGTTCCGGGATAGTCCCGGTGGACGATCATTACCCCGTTAGCCTCGGGGATAATGGCCACGATACATTCAAAACATCCGCAGGAAGATTGCGGCCCATCCATCAGCGAATACATACTTACCGTATCAATGGTATGATTGGATTTCTGCTGTACGAATTTATTGATATTATCCCATTGGCCCAGCCGCTCATCCAAGAGATTGCCTTTGAGGATGGGCTGATTCGGGCCGGTGGGAATAATTTCAAAAGAAGCCTTGGCATCAAGCCAGGAATATGCCCCGCATAAACCTAAGCGCTCCGGAGTAACCACGCAGACATGGTTTGGGGCAAAAGATTGGCATAATAAGCAGGAATAGAATGTATCCACGCTCTCATCGGTCATCCCGGCTAAGCGTTCATCGCGCTGGCTGTATATTTTTTGCGCTTGAGCCGACAATCTCTCTACCTCTTCTTGATTGGTATAAAGCTTAACCTGCACCTTATCCACGATCGCGCTGTACTCCTGGTGTAACATCGCGTGCAAAATAATCCCCAAATGCGCCAGGCGAAAACCCTTGCTATAAGCGTCATTGGATACCCTGATCCAAACCATATCGCGCTGCCCCATATGCATAAGGCCCATCGCGTAATTGGTAAAACGATGGATCTGCCGCTCTAAGATCGGTTCAAAATCTTTCTGCATCTTACGGCCGAAAACATCGACCATGATCGCCAAAGGCAATGCTTTGGACCCTGCGGGAAGCTGATCAATATCCGGGCCGATCAACTCCACTTTGCCGTCATCAACGCTGGCTTCATCTCTGGCTTCTAAAAATTCAATCGCCCGGCTTACTTTGCCTCCGAACTCAACAGCCAATTGCTCCTTGCGCACGCGTTCGCCTTCGAATGCCGCCGCGTATGGCAGTGGTATAGCCACCTCGGACATTTTAACTTTAATTCCCCGAGTCAAAATACATTTAGAAGGTAATTTTTGGTAATCTTTCTCGGTAACCAAAGCTTCAAATAAAGTAGTATCGATCTTAGGCAACTGCGGAACTTCTAAATCCGTAATTATGGGCAGGCCAAACGCCAGGCCGCCTAAACCCGTAGCCGCCAAAACCTCATCAATATGGCTAAGCAGGAGGATAAATGCCGGAACACGGTTACGGATATAATCGGCTATACCCTCCCACTGCCCGGGTTTATTGCCTCCGTAAATTAAAGGGGCGCGCACCGCGAAATTTACCGCGTAAATTGCGGAAAGATAATCATCGCCTAGGGGAACAATATAATTCTCTAAACCTAGCTCAATCCCCTGGTTGAGAAGTTGCTGCCTAAAAGTGTTTCCATTAATATTGCCCGCCAGTAAACTGACAATACTTTTAGATTGAAAATCACGAATTAACCCCGCGGCTGACTCCTCATCCTCGGCCGGACCCAAAATTACGGCAATACCGCTGATTCTTCCGTCAACTAACTGCAGCCCAAGTGAACGCAAAATGTTATCTGGGATAAAACCCAATCCTTCTTTAGGATGCTCCTGATTTAATACGGCTAAGGCCGCCAAAATCTCTTCGCAGATTAAAGTAGCAACCCCCTTATTCAACAGGCCGCCCAGGCTGTTAATAACCAGGCCGCTCACAGTTGCCTGGTTATTCGCCAAACCTTGGGCCTGGACAAAGGCAGCCAAACAATCGCCAAGATTTTTCACCTCAATATTCAAAAGCGCGTTGATTAAAGGCAAATAATAATTAGTTTCAGGGAACTCAATTTTTGCGCTTTGGCCTTTACGGCTTATCGCGCTATCCAGAGATTGACGGGTAAGGTTTAATACCGTGTCCGTTCCCTTTGTTCCCAGATCTACAATCACCTTAGTCATATCCTGGATATTGTCCGGCTCCTCTGATTTAGCCGACATTGCTTTATCGATAAACAAAACTAAACATACCCCTACCGCTTTACCATCTTTAAATTTGACTGCCTCTGCCCTGCCTTCGCCCACAATCTCCTGTATCGGGCTATTGATTACTTCGATATCCGCCGGCAAGGCTTCGCTAAACTTATCCAAACTATTTACAAGCTTAATTCCGACTTTATGTTTTTCTTGAATTAACTTAGCCAGCTTCAAGGAAACCTGCGCTGGCCCATCAATACAAACCGTATCGTTGATCAGGTAATCGTCTAGTTTCTTAAAATCATCCTCAGAGCTTAATAAAACTACCCCTTTTTTTCTGGCTCCCGGTATTTGCGGCAGGTTGGACATTTATAATCCGCTTGCCTCTAAAACTTTAGGCACAATTTTATCCCAGCCAATCGGCATAATATGAATTCCCTGGCACATGGGTTTTAATTCCTTGATCAGGCGGCTGGCGATTTCTATAGAAGTAGATGCTTTGTCTTTACTTGACTCCATCTCTCTAATCAAACTGTCCGGGACTAAAACTCCGGGTATGTTTTTATTCATATAGTTGGCCATTTTTGCCGACTTCAGCAAGACAATGCCTGCCATAACCGGCACTTTTACCTGCTTTATCTTAGCGGCAAATTTTTCAAAACTCCTTACATCAAAAATTGCCTGCGTTTGAAAAAATTCTGCTCCGGCCTTGATTTTCTTCTCCATCTTCATGATCTGCGGCTCTAAAGGATCAGAACCTGGGTTAACCACCGCGCCCAGGCAAAATTTTGGAGGATTGCCGGTTAACTTATTACCGTTCATATCCTGGCCGGTTTCTAATGTCCTGGCCGCCTGCAATAACTGCACTGAATCCAGATCAAAAACCGGCTTGGCTTGTGGATGATCCCCGAGGCTGGGATGGTCCCCGGTTAAAATCAGCACATTTTGGATACCTAATGCCGAAGCAGAAAGTAAATCTGATTGCAGGGCAAGCCGGTTGCGGTCACGGCAGGTTAACTGGTAAATCGGCTCAAAACCTTTTTGTTTTAACAGGTAACTTACAGCTAATGAACCTAAACGCATCACTGAACTTTGCAAATCAGTGACATTAATTCCGTCAACTTTGCCCCGGATAAGCTCGGCGTCCTCTAAAAACTGTTGCGTTTGGATCCCTTTGGGCGGGCCGATCTCCGAAGTCACTAAAAATTTTCGCGCCTGTATTTTTTCCTTAAATGTCATAAATTATTTACTGCTGAAGTTTGGCTGCCTCGACCAGGTTGCGCATTAAAATAGCTACAGTCAAGGGGCCCACTCCTCCCGGCACTGGAGTAATATAAGAGGCTCTTTTTTCTGCTGCTTCAAATTCCACATCCCCGACAATCTTATCACCTAAACGGTTAATACCCACATCGATAACAATCGCCCCTTCTTTAATCCAATTGCCCTTGATTAATCCGGCTTGGCCGACAGCCACAATCAGCACCTCTGCCCTGCGCACATGCCCTTCTAATCTGCCTGCTTTGCTGGTTGCGATATGGCAGATGGTAACCGTAGCCAATTTTTCCAATAAAAGTAGCGCCAGCGGTTTACCGACGATCTCACTATGGCCGACAATAACCACTTCTTTTCCGTACAAATCTATTCCCGTAGAGTCCAGCAGTTCCATTACCGCCGTCGGCGTACAAGGATGCATGCCTTCAATGTCTTTTTTTGGCGAAATATACCCGCTTATTTTCTTGTAGTCCAGATATTGAGGCAGGGGCATTTGCAAAATAATACCGTTAACCGACTTATCGGCATTAAGCTTAATGATAAAATCGATCAATTCATCCTCGGAAATATTCTCAGGCAGCTGATGCAGCTTATAGGCAATGCCCAGGCCCAAAGCGGTTTTTTCCTGGCTTCTCACATAAGCAGCCGCAGCGGGATTAGCCCCCACTAACACACTGGCTAAAACCGGAGCCGAAGTTAAGCTTTGCACGTTAAGTTTTATCTGAGCTTTAATTTTTTCAGCAACAGGCCTACCCTCTAATAATTTTGCCAACTTTTTCCTCCATCTGAGCCCTGCTCTGCTTAATTAATTTTGCTTTTAGCCGTAATTCTTTATTTATTGCTTTAGCTAATTTATGATCATCAAGGATCTTCAAATTTATATCGACATTAAAACAAGCGGCGCTAAATGCCGACTCTAAAAATATTGCCGCCACTGCCAGATCGCTGATTAAACTCGGGTTTGTTTTTTTAATTAAAGATGGCAGTATTTTTGCCCCTTCAGCACAAAGCCTGGCCAGCATTAACGGCACATCCGCTGCTTTACGGGGATCTTTACTTTTGTACGCTGCGACATCTAAATCTACCAAATCTAAGAAATCATTTGTTAATTTATTGGATTTTCTTAAGGCTGCTTTAAGCTCTGCTTCATATTTGGAATATTTAGGCTTACCCAAGGTAAAATTAACCACCATACTAATCAAGCTGGCAGCCATAGCCGCGTTCATTGCCGCGGCCGACCCGCCTCCCGGAGCGGGAAGCCTTGCGGATAAATCATTGAGGTATTTAGTTAAACTTGCAGTTTTATATTTCATAATTTTAAAGGCTAAAGCAGGCGTTTAATTCAAAGGCATCCTTGATCAAAGATATCTCAGGCACCTTATCCTTATATAAAAGCGCAAGCACATCAAAACGCGCCGGTTGCTCCAAAAGTTTATTCATTTTCAAATAATGAATAGCGGCTTTAGAGATTTGTTTTTGTTTTCTTGCAAAAACCGCTTCCTCAGGAGAACCCAGATTAAGGGAATGCCTGGCCTTAACCTCCACAAAACAGATCACATCTTTATCCTGCGCGATTATATCGATTTCCCCAAACCTGGTCCGGTAATTGCATCGGCGGATCTTGTAACCTTTAACTTTTAAAAAATCTACCGCGGCTTTTTCAGCTGCCTTACCAAATTCTAATTTGTTTTGAGGCACTTTAAAAAGCTCTTTCGATGAATAGCTGCAGGCCCAATTTGTTTTAAGATGTCCCGGTGCATTCGCGTCGGATACCCCTTATGTTTAATAAAACCGTATTGCGGATAAATTTCATGGTAAGCATCCATAATCTGATCCCGCCGGACTTTTGCCAATATGCTCGCGGCGGCAATACTTAGGGATTTTCCATCCCCCCTGACAATGCTCTGATAAGGAAGTCCCAGCTTAAAACGCATATTGCCGTCGATAAGCACAAAGGCGCGTTTTAATTTTACCGGATCACACTGCCTGACTAATTTAGAGATTGCTTTTTGCATGGCCAAAATTGTAGCCTGCAGGATGTTGATCCGGTCAATCTGCTTATGGCCGACTATTGCTATTGCGTATAAAGATTTGCTTTTTATTTCAAAAAACGCGTCTTTTCTTCTTGCGGGAGTTAGTTTCTTAGAGTCATCAATACGATTGTCGAAACGAAAATCCTTTAACCACACTGCTGCAGCCACTACCGGCCCGGCTAACGGGCCGCGTCCGGCCTCATCCACGCCGATAATTAAATCAAAACCTTTACCTTTTAGTTTCTTTTCGTAGCGCAGCACTAACTTGTTGCTTCTTCCTTACTTTCTATTTTAGTAGCGTGCTTGCCGACCTTTTCCCTTAGGTAGTAAAGCTTGGCTTTTTTAACTTTACCGGAACGGATCAGCTCAATACGCTCGATAACCGGAGAATAAAGCGGAAATACGCGTTCAATCCCCTCGCCGAAGGAAACTTTTCTCACCGTGAAGTTAAGTTTGGCTCCGGAGCCGCTCTTGGCGATCACCACGCCCTCAAAAGGATGCAGGCGGAACTTATCCGGACCTTCCGGGATCCTGGTCAGCACCTTTACCGTATCTCCGACATTAATGGCAGGCATCTGCTTCTTGGCAAATCCCGCCTCAATTGATTTGATGTCCATTCTTGTTGCCTCCTTTAAATGAGCGCTTAACTTACGAACACGATAGTGCGAGTAAGTCAATGCGCGAATTTATCCCGCCGAATAATTTGAGGCGGGATCTTACTCCTATTTTTGCAGTAAATCCGGCCTTCTTTGTCTTGTGCGCTTAAGCGATTCCAGTTTGCGCCAGGCCTCGATTTTATCATGGGCTCCGCAAATCAGAACTTCAGGCACCGGCCAATTTTTGAATTGGGAGGGCCGGCTATATTGCGGATACTCTAATAGATTACCTTCGAATGACTCAAAATTCAAGGAATTTTTATCACCCAATACCCCGGGAATAAGCCTGACTAAGCTATCCACCACCACCATCGCGGCAAGCTCTCCGCCGGTCAGAATATAATCTCCGATTGAAATTTCTTCATCAACCAGATAAAGCCTGACCCTTTCATCCACCCCTTCATAACGGCCGCAGACGAATATCAAATTTTTGCATTTGGATAATTTTCTGGCGCGTTCCTGGCTAAACTTCTTTCCCTGAGGGCAAAGCAAGATTACTTTACTCTTACCTTTAATCTTTTTTTTAATTGCCTGGATTGCCCTGAAAATCGGCTCCACCTGTATAACCATGCCCGAACCTCCGCCAAAGGGCCGGTCGTCAACCTTGCGGTGCCTATCCAGGGCATAATCCCTTAAATCGTGGACAAAAATTTTAACCTTGCCCTTTTTCTGCGCCCGCTTAATTATCGACTCATCCAGCACGGCGGAAAACATTTTAGGAAAGATAGAAATAATATCTATGCGCATATCTGGTTATTGTAATTAATTAAAAACGCCTGCTTGAACTGGCTGAATTTATCTTCTTTTATCGCCGCCCGTACCTGGCGCATTAAATCCAGGAAGAAATAAACATTATGCAAGCTAAGTAAAATCAGGCCGAGCATTTCTTTGGCGTTAAATAAATGCCTTAAATATGCCCGGGAAAAATTTTTGCAGGCATAACAGCCGCATTTTGCGTCCAGAGGCCGGAAATCTTCGGCATACGGGGCATTGCGGATAATAATTTTACCGGTAGAGGTAAAAGCTGTGCCGTTTCTTCCGTAACGGGTGGGGATTACGCAGTCAAACATATCCACTCCGTGGTCTACCGCCTCCACCAAATCAAACGGATAACCGATGCCCATGGCATAACGCGGTTTATTCTCCGGGAGAAGACAGGTAACCAATTCAATAATATTATATATTAAATTACTGCTCTCGCCAACCGAAACTCCGCCGATAGAATAACCGTCAAAATCCATATCCACTAAACGCTTGGCGCAATCAAGGCGCAGGTCTTCATAAGTAGCCCCTTGGATAATACCGAATAATGCCCCCTTTTCTTTAAGACGCGCTTCTTTTGATCTCTTGGCCCAGGCAATTGTCCTCTCCATCGCTACCCTGGCGTGATCCTTAACACACGGATAATGCACGCATTCATCAAGCGGCATCATAATATCGGCACCCAAAGTTTCCTGGATCTTGATGACATCTTCAGGAGTAAGAAAATGTTTTAGGCCGTCGATATGTGATTGGAATTCAACCCCATGGTCATGCATCTTGCGGAAAAGCGCCAGGCTAAAAATCTGATAACCTCCGCTATCGGTAAGTATCGGCTTATCCCAGCCCATAAATTTATGCAAACCGCCTGCTTTTTTAATTATCTCCATACCCGGCCGTAAAAATACATGGTAAGCGTTAGACAGGATTATCTGGGCGCCGGCCTCCTCCACGTCCTTGAGCATCAGCCCTTTTACCGTAGCATGGGTGCCCACGGTCATAAAAGCCGGAGTGTCAAAAGAGCCGTGGGCGGTAGTAACCCTGCCTAACCTGGCTTTGCTATTTTTGTCTTTATGAATTAATGTAAACATATTTTAACCTTACGCGGGTCCTGCCTGCCAATCCACCTCGCCGTGCTCACTTTCGTTGCGCGCGGCAAGGGCTTCGTCTTGGCAGTCACCCGCTAAATAATTAACATTGCATCACCATAACTATAAAATCTATATTTATTATCCACTGCCTCTTGATATGCTTTTAACATCAGCTCTCTTCCCCCAAATGCGCAAACCAGCATTAGCAGAGTGGTTTTGGGAAGATGGAAATTGGTTAAAAGGCAATCGACCAGTTTAAATTTATAACCCGGATAAATAAATAATTCGGTATTGCCTTCTTTGCGGCCGGCGGCATAAGTTTCCAGCGCCCGAAGCGCGGTAGTACCGACAGCGATAATCCTTCCTTTGTCGGCCTTTGCCTGATTAACCAAAGCAACCGTCGCATCGGGAACTAAAAAATATTCCGGTTCCATCTTATGCTCGGTTATATCTTCACACTTAACCGGGCGAAATGTCCCCAAACCCACATGTAAGGTCAGGTAAGCAAAATTAACTGATCCCTGCCGGATATCCTTAAGTAACTCCTGGCTAAAATGCAGGCCGGCGGTCGGTGAGGCCAGCGCCCCCGCGTTTTTTGCGTAAACCGTCTGATAATAGAGCGTGTCTAAATCCTCAGGCTCTCGCCTGATGTAGGGCGGCAAAGGGACAATCCCAAAATCATAGATTGTATCCGCGTCGGATTGTTTAAAACGGATCTGCCCGCGGCCGCTTATAACTCCCTTAATCTTACCGTCAGCGAAAAGGATATTTTCGCTGACTTTTGTGCGACTGGGCTGAATGAGGCAAGAAAAAGTTATCCCGTTGATCCGCCGGGTCAATAAAATCTCCACTCTGCCCCCGGTTACTTTTTTGCCGATTAAACGGCAATGCAAAACTTTGGTATCATTAAAGGCCAATAAATCATTTTTTTTAAGGAACTGCCGGATATCTTTAAATACGCTATGGATAATTTGGCCGCTCTTGCGATTGATAACCAGGAGCCTGGCCTCTTCCCTGTTTTTCAAAGGATATTGGGCAATTAATTCTTTAGGCAGTAAATAATCGAATTCAGCAAGTTTTAACATAATTTAAATAGGGACAGCGACCATTTTTTAGATAAGATGCTGATTGATTAAAAAATAGTCGCTGTCCCTAATTTCTAATTTTCTAATTTAGGTAACCAATCACTTGATCAGTTAAATCGTCAATGGAGAAGATGACTACTCCGTCGGGAGCCAGCTCAGTAACCATCCGGTATTGGTTAAAGAACAGGTCCGGGTTATTTTTCATTAAAAATAACCCCAGGCCTATGTAAATCTTTCCCTTACCGCGGTGGCCAAGGCTGGATTTGACGATTTCCTTAGCGAACTGATTATCCTTAGTGTAAGCCATTAATACGGCATAATCGATAATCCCCTCTTCTAACCAAGCTGACCAATCCTGGAAGGCGTTGGCATAGGCGCGCTCAGCCAACGGAATAACCGCGCAGGAAACAGCCAGGTTTGCGGATTTAACTTTAACTAAACTTGAGATTTTACGCACTAATTCCGTAACCTGCGCTCGCCTCCAATTATCCCAGGCCAAATACTCATCTTCGTTATTCAACGTCTCCAGGCTGTTCAAACCGGTTTTTTCTTTAAATCGCTCCACATTTTTTGCCCCATAGCCGTAAGAGAGGCCGAATTTATTAAACCTTGAACCCGGAGAAAACGGCACCGGTGAAGGATAACGCAGGTAATCCAAATGTATCCCGCTAATTAATGGATAGCGGTTAATGATTTCATTAATGATTGTTAGGACATACTCCTCTACCCGGGGATCTCCGGGCTCAAGGAAGATCATATTCTCTCTT
Organism: Candidatus Omnitrophota bacterium; assembly: GCA_028716245.1. NCBI lineage: Bacteria > Pseudomonadati > Candidatus Omnitrophota > Candidatus Omnitrophota bacterium. The sequence continues at coordinate 607,452 of JAQUQW010000001.1, forward strand.
AAATAATACTTGTCCAGTTCCATATTCGAGACGCCTTTAGAAGGCCGCTGGTACTGGTCGCGGGTCAGAATGGAGGTGCCGTATTTATTTAAAATGTCCGCCTTTTCATTAACACCCAGACTTAAAACATTTACCCAGGCAAAAACATTAATATTATTCTCCTGCGCCTCCCTAAGCAAAAGGTCCAGAGTATCCAGGCCTGCGGCTTTAACCATCTGCTCGTATTTTATTTTATCGCAGATCTTAGAATCATAATAAGCATTACCGGATTGAAAAACCTGCAGGTAAATTTCATTTATCTTGGCTTTCTTACATTGGGCAATCAGCTTTTCCACTCCCTCCTTTGAATAAAGGATTTTTTTGGCGGAAAACACCGATACCCAGATGCCCCGGCCGGAAGCTTTAACCTGAACTTGCCCGCCTTCAGCTAGAGCAAAACTGAAATTCAATAAAAAACCGAATAACAATAAAAACAGTGTTTTAGCAACTTTCTTATTTTTTATTTTCATTTTTTTATTGAATACTTGCACCCGCAGTATTTTTGCAGATAAAGCCCTTTTACTTTGGCTTCTTTATACGCCTGCCTGAAACCAATCCGAAAATCTTCATAATAAAAATCCACGCCTGTTTCTTGGGCGATTTCTCCGCCTAACTGCTTAAGCCGCTGGTGATCCTGGTATGGGCTGACTAATAGGGTTGTGCTAAAGAACGGTATTGCGTTTTCCCTGGCATGTTCAGCTGTTTTTTGTAAACGCAGCGACCAGCAAATTACGCAGCGCTCCGGGGTATTTTCTTTAGCCTTAATTGCCCGGGAAAAATCGGATTCTTGATACTCGGGGCTCTCTACTCCAAGCCCTAAATCCCTGCTTAAAACTTCCAAAGTTTCTTTACGCCTGCCATATTCCTGGCAGGGATAGAGATTAGGATTATAATAAAATCCTTTTATGCTAAATCCCCGGCCTTTTAACCTGCTAAAAGGATAAATCAAACACGGGCCGCAACAGATATGCAGTAGGATCTCCATATTTAAAACCGCTAGAAAATCTCTTCCTGTTGCTCTTTATTAAATTTTAAGCCAAAGTGCTCAAAGGCCTTTTTGGTAGCCAGCCTGCCCCGGGAAGTGCGTTTTAAATAACCGGCCTTTAAAAGATACGGCTCCACCGTATCGGCAATCGTATCAACCTCTTCATTGAGGCTGGCAGCCAAAGATTCAATCCCCACCGGCCCGCCGCCGAATGATTCAAGGATTAATTTTAAAACTTTGCGGTCCAAATCATCAAAACCTGCCTGATCAATACCCAGCTCATCAAGAATCTTGGAAGCCGCCGCCTGATCCACCTTTTCAATTTTTAAAACCTGGGCGTAATCCCGCACCCGGCGCAAGAGCCGGTTAGCAATGCGCGGAGTACCCCTGGCGCGCTTGGCAATTTCCATACAGGCATCTTGATCGATTTGCACCGCCAATAACTGGCTGGAATTTTTTATAATTTTAGCCAAATCCTCTATTTTATAGAAATCCAGGCTATAAAATATACCAAACCTCCCCCTAAGCGGAGCGGCCAAGAGTCCGGTGCGCGTAGTTGCCCCGATTAAAGTAAACGGCTTAAGGTTAAACTTGATCGTTTTGGCATACGGCCCTTTATCGATTACAAAATCAATCTGAAAACTTTCCATTGCCGGGTATAAAAATTCCTCGACAACCTTAGACATCCGGTGGATCTCGTCAATAAAAAGAATATCCCCCTTTTCCAGGTTAGTCAAAATCCCGATTAAATCTCCGGCTCGCTCAATCGCCGGGCCGCTGGTTGCGGTAATTTTTGCGCCCATTTCATGCGAGATAATATGGGATAAGGAGGTTTTACCCAGACCCGGCGGGCCGCTTAAAAGCACATGTTCAAGAGGTTCTTTTCTCTGTTTGGCCGCCTGGATGGCGATTTTTAAATTATCGATGATGTCTTTATGGCCGATGAACTCGCCAAACTTCTTCGGCCTTAAGGATATATTCAGGACAATATCCTCTTCGGATTCCTTAGCCTCGGCAATAACCGGCTCGGGCCTAAGCAGTGTGCGTCTGGTCTCTTCGCTCATAAGGTATAATGTTTTCTTTGTTCCTGGATATAACGATATCCTCGAATTCCACGTCTTGGCGGGCAACAATTTCTTTCATTTTGGCCAACTCCAGGATCGCCAGGAAAATCACGATTATTTCTATCTTGCTTTTTGATTCCCGGAATAATTCCAAAAGTTTAATCTCTGTTTGCACCAATAACAAGTGCAGGATACCGTGCACCTTCTGTTCAACTGTAAATTGATCCTTAACTACTTCATAAAAAACTTCCCGGGGTACATCTTTTAAGGCCCGGGAGAAAGCATTGATCAAATCAAATATACTGGCCTCAAAATACTGGCTCTCTCCTTTATCCGGTATTTGATCACCTTGAGAATTTTCAGTCTTGGGGCGCTTAAAAACTTCCTGCTGACTAACCTCCCTCTGCCTTAAGTTTTCCGCGACCTGTTTAAACTTTTCATATTCAAGCAGCCGCTTGACCAGTTCAGCGCGGGGATCCTCTTCTTCCTCCAAAACTGCCAACTCTTCAGCCGGCAGCAGCATTTTGGATTTTATCTGCATCAGTGTTGAGGCCATCACCAAAAATTCACCGACAATATTTAAATCCAAAAGCTGTATAAAATTTATATATTCCAGATATTGCGCGGTTACCTCGGCAATAGGAATATCATAGATATTCAGGTGGTCTTTCTTTACCAGATATAACAACAGGTCCAGCGGCCCCTCAAAAATATCTAACCGTATTTTGTAGTTCATCTTATATTTTAAGCAACTCTCTTACCTGGGCAATTGTCTTTTTTGCCGCCTCCGTTGCCTTGGCGCTTCCAGAAGATAATATTTCCTGGATATACTTTTTGTCTTTCTGCAGGGAATTTATTTTTTCCTGGATCGGAGCCAATAAACCAATTATCCTGTCTGCCAACTCTTTTTTACATTCGGTGCAGCCGATTTCAGATTTACTGCAACGCTCCTCTGCTTCATTTTTCATCTTTGGGAAAAACACGCCATAATAAGAAAAAACATTGCATTTATGCGGATGCCCGGGATCAGTCAGGCGGATACGCTGTGGGTCGGTGAACATACTTTGGATCTTTTTACGGATAACCTGCGGCTCTTCGGATAAACCGATATAATTATTATAGCTCTTGCTCATCTTGCGGCCGTCTAAACCCAAAAGGCGCGTAGTTTCGGTAAGCAAAGCCGCCGGTTCCACAAAACAATCCGTTTTATAAAGATGGTTAAATTTACGCACAATCTGACGGCTCAGCTCTAAATGCGGCAGTTGGTCCTCCCCCACCGGAACCGTAGCCGCCTTATAAAGCAGGATATCGGCAGCCTGTAAAACCGGATAACCCAGAAAAGCATAAGTCTTTAAATCACGGTTGGCTATTTCCCGTAACTGCTCCTTATAAGTAGGGCAGCGCTCAAGCAACCCTAAAGGCGTAATCAAGGAAAGAATGAAATAAAGTTCCAGATGTTCGGGAACATGCGATTGGATAAAAATAGTGGATTTTTCAGGATCAATTCCGCAGGCAAACCAGTCAATGACATTATCCAGTATATTTACTTTTAGATCATCCGGATTTTCATACTCCGACATCAGCGCGTGCCAATCGGCAACCATAAAAAAACAATCATATTCATTCTGCAGTTTGGTCCAATTAGCCAAGGCCCCGACCAAGTGGCCCAGGTGCAATTTACCCGTGGGGCGCATCCCGCTTAATATTCTTTTTTTCATAGTTTCCTGGCAATCTTCTCTATGTCGTAGGCTTCGATGATGTCGCCTTCCATTAACTGGTCAAATCCGCCAATGGCTATACCGCATTCAAAACCCTCCCCAACCTCACGCACATCATCCTTAAAACGCTTCAAACTTGAAAGCTTGCCTTCAAAAGCAGCTTCCCCGTTGCGCATCACCGTGACCATGCAATTACGATTAATCTTGCCTTTGGTCACAAAACAACCGGCGATTAAACCGGAACGGGAAAGTTTAAACATTTTTCTAACTTCGGCCCTGCCTAAAAATACTTTCTTTAGCTTCGGAGAAAGCATGCCCTCCACCGCGGCTTTGATATCATTAGCCAGCTCATAAATGATACTATAGGTTTTTACATCAATGCCTTCTTTAGAGATCAACTCTTTGGCCGGTTCATCGGCGCTGACATTAAATCCCAAAATCAGCGCGTCCGAAGCCATCGCCAATACTACATCCGAAATATTGATGTTTCCGGCTCCCATATGGATTATATCGATCTTTATCTCGGAGACATTCAACTTATCCAGCGTGTCCTTAATTGCCTCAAGGGAACCCTGCACATCGGCCTTAATAATTAATTTCAATTCTTTAATTTTACCTCCGGCAATCTGGGCGTGTAAATCTTCCAAGCTTACGCGTTTGACTTCCTTTACCTGCTGCAGCCTTTCTTTTTCTACGCGCGCTTGAATTAAACTTTTTGCCAGTTTCTCATCTTCAATCACAAAAAACTGCTCACCTACCTGCGGGATCCCGCTTATGCCTAAGACCTCTACAGGACTTGCCGGGCCGACGCTAGTTATTCCCTGGCCCCGGTCATTAAGCATTGCCCGGATCTTTCCGTATAAAGTACCGACGATTATACTCTGATTAAGGTTTAAGGAGCCATTCTGCACAAGAAGCGTGGCTACCGGCCCCCTGCCCTTGGACATTCTTGCCTCCACAACTACTCCGTAAGCCAGGCGGTCGGGATTTGCTTTTAATTCCATAACTTCTGCCTGCAAAAGAATCATTTCCAGTAAATTATCTATTCCCTCTCCGGTCTTGGCAGAAACCGGCACGGTAATGGTTTTTCCGCCCCAATCTTCGGCGGTCAGGCCGATTTCCGATAATTGTTTTTTGACCATATCGACATTTGCCTGCGCTTTATCTATTTTATTGATCGCCACGATAATCGCCACTCCGGCTGCCCGCGCGTGATCAATTGCTTCCTGGGTCTGCGGCATAATCCCATCATCGGCTGCTACTACCAATACCACAATATCGGTAATCCGCGCGCCGCGGGCCCGCATGGCGGTAAAAGCTTCATGGCCGGGCGTATCCAAAAATGTAATTTCTCCCTGAGGAAGGCTTACCCGATACGCGCCGATATGCTGGGTAATCCCTCCGTGCTCTGCTTCGGTAACTTTAGTCTTGCGTATCGCGTCAAGAAGAGAGGTCTTACCATGGTCAACATGCCCCATAAGAGTAACTATCGGCGGGCGGTTTTTAAGTTCCTGCGGCTGGTCTATTTTTTTATGCATCTCTAAAGCTAATTCTTCGGCATCAGGAGCCTTCTTAATTTTAAAGTTATATTTCAGGCAAAGCTTATTTAAGATATCCTCATCCAAAGTCTGGTTGATACCGATCATCACTTTCATATCCATAAGATGCTTAATAAGAACCGATGATTTCTCCTGCAATTTTATCGCCAAATCCTTAACCGTAATCGGAAGTTCAAGTTCGATCTCTTTGCCCGGGGCAGCTTCTACTTTAATCTCCGGAACAGGTTCCGGTTGAATATGGACAGCTGGCTTGGGTTTAATTACCGGCGCAGCTTCAGGTTTTATTTCAGGTTTTACTTCTATTTTAATTTCCGGCTTGGCTTCAACTTTAACCTCAACTTTAGGCGCCGCGTGTTTTACCGCGGGCTTTACGGATTTTAGTACCGGCTTAATTTCTTCCTTTACCTTTTTTACTGCCGGCTTAGGCTTAAGCGGCTTAGCTGCGGGCTTAGGCTTCAAGGCATGAGCCTTAGCAGGGGACTTCTTGGCTTTTGCTTCAACTTTAACCTTGGTTTTAACTATCTTCTTTACTATTGTTTTTTCTTTTTTGGCTTTGGGCATAATCTCTCCATCTTATATTGAAAAACTTATAATAGTTTTTTAGCTTCGGCGATAATTTTCTGGGCTTTCTTTTCTCCGATGCCTTTAATTTTTATCAGCCCCTCTGCCTTTGCTTCAATTATATCATTAATACTCTTGATTCCCGCTTCTTTTAAACTTTCTACAATTTTTGGCCCTATACCGGATAGATCCCCTAAAGAAACGCCTTCTTTTTTGGCTGTTTTCTTAACTGCCTTCTTGGCTTTTTTAGCCTTAGGCTCTTCCTCTTTACCCTCTTCTGCCTTTGGCCCAACCGCAGCTTTTTCTTCCTTTTTCTCGCCGAGTGCCTCAGCGGCAATCATACTTTTAGTGCGGATATCTAACTCCCAGCCAACGAGCCGGGAAGCCAAGCGCACGTTCTGTCCGTGTTTACCGATGCTCAACGAAAGCTGGTCATCATCAACAATAACCTCAGCCTTAATTTTATCCCGGTCTAGCTTGATTTCAGAAACCTTAGCCGGAGAAAGAGCGGCCTTGATATATTCACGCACATCATCATTAAAACGCACAATATCAATTTTTTCTCCCTGCAGTTCATTAACGATATTCCTTACCCGGTTGCCGCGCATGCCTACGCAGGCCCCCACCGCGTCCACTTTTTCATTCTTGGAATAAACCGAAATTTTAGTGCGTTCACCGGCCTGGCGTGAAATACCCCTGATCTCGACGATCCCTTCATAAATCTCGGGGACCTCCAATTCAAATAACTCTTTGACCAGATTAGGATGAGCGCGCGACAAGATAATCTGCGGGCCCTTAGTGTCTTTTTTTACCTCAACAACATAGGCCCGGATCCGCTGGCCCTGTTTGAATTCCTCCTTAGGAGACTGTTCGCGCTTAAGCAGGATACCTTCGGCCTTACCTAACAGATCCACGATAACATTGCCTTTTTCAAAACGATAAACCGTCCCGCTGACAATCTCCCCTACCCGGCTTTGAAATTCGCCAAAAACCACATCCTTCTCCGCTTCGCGCATTTTCTGGATAATCACCTGGCGAGCGGTAGAGGCGGCGATGCGGCCAAAATCAATATTAGTTACCGGTTCATTATTCCGAAAAGCGCGAATCTCACCGGTTGAGCGGTCAATCTGGACCTTAAACTCTTCATCCGGTTTTAGGTCAATTACTCTCTTAGCCGCGCTAAGCATAGCGCTTTCAACTGCCTCCAGCATAATTTCCTTCTTGATTCCCTTTTCACGTTCGATCTGTTCAATAATTGCAAGTAATTCCTGACTCATTTTTTACTCTCCAGTTATTTTTTAAACTACTAATCGTGCTTTGTTTATTTTTATGAATGGAATCTCTAAAACCTGCCCTGAATGATCAATAAATACGCTTGCCCTATCCACCTTGCTAATTACTCCCTGCCACTGGCATTTTCCGCCGACTAAATCATTAAGAAAAAATACCGCTTCTTTATTCGGGCAGCGTGAAAAATCCTTTTGCGTCTTAAGGCAGCGGTCAAGCCCCGGCGACGAAACCTCCAAAACATAATTACCATCAATTATATTTTTTTCTTCCAGTAATTCGCTAAGCTGGCGATTAAGCAAAGCGCATTCCCCTAAAGTTATACCGCCGCAGGTACGGTCCGCCAAAATCATTAAAACTAAATTGTTGCCTTCATATCGACAAATAAGATCAACCAGCTCCAGGTTTTGCCGGCTAAGGCAGGAACCGATCAACTCATTCAACTCTTTAATCAGTTCTTCTTTAATCAAGGCTTATTCCTTTTTAGCGGTCTTTCAATACGTATCCGCTAATAAAACTTGCCAACTCTTCCCTGGGTATAAGCACGGTTGAGCGATCTTTGCGGATCCTTACTTCAATATTCTTTTCCGTGATACTTTTTTTGCCGATTACAATGCTCAGAGGCACACCGATTAAATCCGCATCCTTGAATTTTACTCCGGCACGCTCATCCCGGTCATCAAGAAGGCAGGAAAATCCGGCGGCATTGATTTGATTATAAAGATCTAAGGCTTCCTGCATGATTGCCGGATTAGTTACATCTAAAGGCAAAATAATGACGCCAAAAGGAGCGGCCTCTTTAGGCCAGATGATTCCATCGGTATCATTATTCTGCTCGATAATCGCCGAAACCAGGCGGGATACCCCGATCCCATAACAACCCATAATCACCGGCTTAAGTTTGCCTTTAGCATCGGAGAAATTAGCTTCGATTGCCTGGCTGTATTTTATGCCCAGCTTAAAAATATGGCCGACTTCAATCGTATTGACTTTATCCATATCGATCTGGCACTTGGGACAAGAGCTATTGCCTTCCTTAAAAGCCATGGCCAGTTGACATTTCGGGCAAAGCATTACGACATCTTCGCCAAGCGGGGCTTGGGCCATAAATTCATGCGAAACTTTACCGCCCATAACCCCGGAATCCGCTTCGGTAATCAAGGTCTTCAGGCCGCATCTGGAAAATATCCGTTTGTATGCCTCATACATCAACTGATAATTTTTATCCAGGCCCGCTTCATCCTGATCAAAGCTATAGGCGTCCTTCATAATAAATTCGCAGGCCCGGATCAAACCAAAACGCGGGCGTATTTCATCGCGGAATTTTGTTTGGATTTGATATAAAACCAGCGGTAATTGCCGGTAACTTGAGCAATTATTTTTTACCAAATCCGTAATCACTTCTTCATGCGTGGGGCCAAGCGCTATGGTTCTGCCGCGGCGATCCTTAAATTTAAACATTACTTCACCTAAGTCCTTATCGCGGCCGGTCTTCTGCCAGAGCTCCAGAGGATGCAAGGCCGGTAAAAGGAGCTGGCTGGCTCCGCAGGCATCCATCTCTTGGCGGATTATCCCCTGAATTTTCTCTAAAACCCGTAACCCCAAAGGAAGATAAGTATAAACCCCAGCCATAAGCATACGGGTAAAGCCGGCACGCAACAATAATTGGTGGCTTAATGATTCTGCCTCCTTGGGTGTTTCTTTTAATGTCGGAATAAAAGCCCTGGTCCAAAACATATTAATCCTTTTTAAAAATTTCTTTGGATAAAGTTACCCCTCTTTTAGCAAAAAGCGGATAGAAAGCCGGCTCTACGCCGGTGGCTTTAAAACGGCCATAAACTTTGCCGCCTTCAACAACGTTAGTAATTTCATAAACAAAAAGATCTTCTAAGTTCGCCCAACCGTTCTTCAGGCCGTTTACCTGCGTAATCCGGGTAATTTTGCGCGAGCCGTCGGAAAGCTGGTCCTGCTGAATAATTAAATGCAAAGATGCGGCAATCTGCCGGTGTATGGCCTCTAAGCTTATGGGGATTCCGGACATCAGAATCATTGTTTCTAACCGGTGCATAACCTCCGCAGGAGTATTGGCATGGATAACTGAAAGCGCGCCATTATGGCCTGAACACATCGCCTGAAGCATATCTAAAGCCTCTGCACTTCTAATTTCACCTAAGATAATCCTCTGAGGCCGCATCCGCAGGGTGTTGCGGAAAAGATCCCTAATGGAAATTTCACCCTTTCCTTCAATATTGGCCGGCTTTGTCTCAAGCCTGACTACATGATCCTGGGCCAAATGCAGTTCCGCTGTATCTTCGATAGTAATGATGCGTTCATCATTACCGATATAACCGGAGAGCACGCCCACGGTAGTGGTTTTTCCGCTCCCGGTAGCGCCGGAAAATATCATATTTACCCTGGCTTTGATACAGGCAATTAAAAAATCCGCCATTTTTCTATCCAGGGTGCCTAAGTTAATAAGATCCTCGGCCTTGACGATTTTTTTAAGAAACTTGCGGATGGTTATTGTCGGGCCGGCTAAAGCCAGGGGCGGAATGATGATATTAACCCGGGAACCATCGGGCAGGCAAACATCCGTATAGGGAACCGTCTCATCCACCCTTCTTCTGGTCGGCGCTAAGATCTTCTGGATAACATACATTAGTTGTTGATCGCTCTCGAATTTCATATCGGTCAACTGTTTTTTTCCGCCCTTCTCTATGTATACGTTTTGCGTGCCGTTAATCATAATTTCGGTAACATCGGGATCCATCATTAATTTCTCGATCGGCCCAAAGCCGGAAAATTCATCGACCAGCTCGTTGATAATCTTATCCCTCTCCTGCTCTTTAAGAACGCCGCGGGGCTTACTTAAGATTCCTTCGAGAATGTTCCTGATTAGAGCGGCAACTTCCGCCTTATTATCGGCACTTTTAAATAAGACATCACTGTTTTTAAATAAGATGCTGCTGTATTTGGCGATAAAATTTTCACGAACCCTGCTTTTTAGCGTCTCTTGGACCATATTCTCTCCTTGCCCAGAAGGGCACACCCGCGCAATTCCTTTAATAAAATCCGCACGCAATCTTTTGCCGGGATCCTCTTCACTATATTACCATGCGAAAACAAAATCCCTTTGTTCTTTCCAAAAGCAACCCCTAAATCAGCTTCTTTTGCTTCTCCCGGGCCATTAACTACGCAGCCCATCACCGCTATACTTAAAGGATGGCCGGATTTCGCTGGACAAAAACTTAAGCTGCTCAATTTATCTTCTAAATCTTTAACTATGCTGATTAAATCCACCTCACAGCGTCCGCAAGTAGGGCAGCTAATTAACCGGACAGAAGAATTACGCAAACCTAAAGATTCCAGAATACATTTGGCTGCCCTGACCTCCTCAACCGGATTATCGGTAAGGGACACCCTTATTGTATCACCAATGCCCTCTAATAGTAAAGCGCCGATTGCAACACTGGACTTAATAATCCCGTTATAAGGAAAGCCGGTTGCCGTAACCCCCAGATGAAAAGGATAGGCGCAAACCTTGGCCATCTTACGGTATGCCTCAACCGTATCCAAAACATTGTTGGCTTTAAGTGAAATTACTATTTTATCAAATTTAAGCTTTTCTATCTTCTTTACATAATCCAAACACGCAGCCACCAGCTTATCGGTCATCGGGGATTTTCTTGGGCCCGCATCTTTTACCGAACCGCTGTTAAGCCCGATACGTAAAGGAATATTGGCCGACTTTAGTGCGCGGATAACCGTCTCTATCTCCTGAGGCTTATCGATATTTCCGGGATTTAACCTGATTTTATCCGCGCCGTTTTCAATGGCGGCAATCGCTAAACGATAATAAAAATGAATATCCGCGACTAAAGGGATTCTTACTTTGGCCTTGATTTTCTTTAAGGCCGCCGCATCAGAGGCATCCTTAATCGCCAGGCGCACGATCTGACAACCCGCTGACTCCAGCTGCTTAATCTGCCTGGTGGTATTCTCAATATCAGAGGTTTTGGTCTTGGTCATCGATTGGATGGCTATCGGGTTTTTCCCTCCAATCAGGCAATCGCCGATTTTTATAACTTTGGATTTTCTTCTTTTAATTTCCATATTATTTGGATACCAATTTAGCGGCCTTGTCCCCGTAAATCCTCACGATGTCATTGTAAGTAACAAATAACGCCAGGGCAATTATAAGGGTAAAACCGATATTATTAACTATCTCTTCGGCCTTGATCCCTAATGCCTTTTTCCTTATTTTTTCCAAACCCAGCAAAAATAGATGGCCGCCGTCCAGAATAGGTAGCGGCAGAAGATTAAATATGGCCAGGCTGACACTTAATATCGCAATCAAATGCATCACTGCGATAAGGCCCATTTTTGCCGCCTTGGAAGTTATGAAAAATATCCCCAGAGGGCCGGTCATGGAATCCCGCATCGACATTTTGCCGGTGGCCAGCATCCATAAGCCCTTATAAGTCATAATCGTCAAATTAATGGTTTTCTGAAAACTAAGATATGCCGACTCAAGAAAACCGTGCTTAACTTCAGTTATTTCATCAAAAGGAGAAATACCGATAATCCCCAAAGCGCGCTTCTGCCCCAATTGGTCATCGATTACTTTATCTTTTATCGGGACATTCAATGTCAATTCCCGATTATCCCGCAAGACAGTGAGGGTTACCTGAGCTTTTGATTTTCTTTCCTGGATTTGGCGTTGCAAATCCTCCCAGACATCAACCTTCCTGCCGTCAACGGCGGTAATCTTATCCGCCACTTTTAAACCGGCGTCTTTTGCTCCGTAACCGTCAATTAATCCGCCGATCTTGGTAGTTAAGGTAGGGTAACCGATAAAAAATATGGACCAAAAAAATAAAAATCCCAGGATATAATTTAAAAACGGGCCAAAGAAAATAATCTGGAATCTCCTGCCGGGGAGCTTAGCAAGATACTCATCGGGCTTGCCTTTGTATTCTGCCTGGTTGTCTCCGGCCATCTTAACGTAACCGCCTAACGGAATAAGGCTGATGCTGTATTCGGTATCCCCTTTTTTCCTTTTAAAAACCTGCGGGCCAAAACCCAGAGAAAACTGCTCAACCCGCACGCCATTAATACGGGCCGCAATGAAATGCCCGAATTCATGCACAATAATGAGCAAGCTTAAAATTAAAATAAAAATAACCGTAGCAATCATCTTCTAATTAAAGGTTAAGAGCCTAGGCGGCCAACTTCTTCCCTGGCCCAGGCATCAGCAGCTAATACTTGGTTAAGGCTGGGATTAGTTATTTTTGCGTGAGCCCGCATTACCTTCTCCACTATTTTGGGTATGGTCAAAAAATTTATCCTTTGGTTTAAAAAATAATTTACGCTTTCTTCATTGGCCGCATTGAGGACCGCAGGCATTGTCCCCAGCTCCCGGGCTGCCTGATAAGCAAGCACAAGCGAGGGAAACTTTTTCAAATCCGGCTTTTCAAAGTGCAATTTACTTAGACGGTAGAAATCTATTCCGGCAAGCTCAGAAGTCAGGCGCTGCGGATAAGATAAAGCATACTGGATCGGTATGCGCATGTCGGTAACCGAAAGCTGGGCCATAATTACACCGTCATTAAATTCAACCATTGAATGGATCAGGGATTCAGGATGAATCAATACTTTTATTTTCTCTACTCCTAAATTAAATAAGAACATTGCCTCAAGCAGCTCCAGCCCTTTATTCATCAAAGTTGCCGAATCCACCGTAATCTTTTTACCCATTTTCCAGCGGGGATGCCGCAATACTTTTTTTATGCTGACCTGTTTGAATTTATTTGCCGGGAAATTCCTCAATGGCCCTCCGGAAGCAGTCAAATACACCCTCCTGACATTAGCCTGATCTAAACCGGCTAAACCCTGCCAGATAGCCGACTGTTCGCTGTCTACCGGTAAAATCTTGACCTTATATTTCTTTGCCAGGCGCATAATTATCGGGCCGGCCATGACCATTGTTTCTTTGTTGGCTAAGGCAATATCCTTGCCGCTTTTAATCGCGCTAATCAAAGGGAGAAGCGCGGCGGAACCCGAAATCGCAAACATTATCTGCTGGATCTCTTTATCCCCGACCAGTTCATTTAGCCCCTCTTCCCCGCAGAGGACTTTTGGCAAAGACCCCACCTGGACTTTTAACCTAGCCGCAGCTGTTTTGTCTCTTACGCAAACTATGGCCGGGCCAAACTCTTCGATCTGTTCTTTTAACTTAACGATATCGGAATTAACGCTTAAAGCTAAAACTTTAAATTCTTTCGGCAGGCTCCTTACTACCGCAAGCGTACTCTGGCCGATGGAGCCGCTGGAACCCAAAACCGCAATCTTTTTCATTATTTTATAATCGCGCTAAGATAGAAATAAAATACCGGTGCGGTAAAAAGCAGGCTGTCAATTTGATCTAAGGCCCCGCCCATACCGGGGAATATGTTTCCTGAATCCTTAACCTGACAGTCCCGTTTGAGCAAAGATTCCGAAAGATCCCCAAGCTGCCCAAGGACGCCGCAGCAAACTGCCGCAACCAGCAACTGCGGATAATCAAAGGGTAAAAATAACTTGCTAACCAATGCCCCCAGGATATTAAATGCCAAACCGCCGAAGGCTCCTTCAATGGTCTTCTTCGGGCTGATATGCGGGACCAAAGGTTTCTTGCCCCATCTGCTGCCGACTAAATAAGCTCCAATATCTCCTAATTTAGTAATTAATAACAGGCCGGCCAGAAAGCCCAATCCGCCGGGCAGATACCTTATCTTAATCAGGAAACTAAAAAACCAAGAGACATAAAGAATGCCAAAAAGCGTGGTCGAAATATCAACAATCACCCCATCGTTATCCCGGCGCCGAAACTGCATAAGTATAAGAAAAAACAAAGCCAAAACAATAAAAAGCAGCTCCCAGCCTTTAGTCGGTTCAAACCTGAACATGATCGACAAAGGAATGATTGTCCCCATGCCGATCCCGAAATATTTATAGATCTTAATTCCCTTTTTCTCGAGCATCACGAAATATTCATAAAGCCCGGCAATGATAAAAAGGGTGACCGCCAAGCCGCACAACCAATCAAAAAAGATTACTCCCGAAATCACACTAATGAGTATCGCAGAAGTAATTATTCTTTTAATTAACATCGATACCTCCGAATCTTCTCTCCCTTTTTTGATACTCCTTAATCGCCTCTTTTAGCTGGCTAATCCCAAAATCCGGCCAGTATTTATGCGAAAAATAAAACTCAGAGTAAGAAAGCTGCCAAAGTAAAAAATTACTGATGCGCATCTCAAAACTGGTGCGGATTAAAAGATCCGGGTCCGTAAGGTCGGCGGCATAAAAATAACTCCGGAATCCTTCTTCGTCCAGGCTCTCCGGATCGGCCTTTTTAGCCAATACATCTTTGGCAAATTTTTTGGCAGCATCCACAATTTCCTGCCTGCCTCCATAATTCAAAGCCAGGACAACTCTTAAGCCGGTGTTATCCTTGGTTTTCTCCTCAGCTTTTTTAATTTTTACCTGGAGATATTTAGGAACCGGATCAGCGCGTCCGATAACCACAAAACGCATATTATTCTTAAACAACTCGTTAATTTCTTTGCCCAAAAAACTGTCCAGATAACGCATTAAAACATTTACTTCATTTTTTGGCCGGCTCCAGTTCTCGGTCGAAAAAGCAAAGAAAGTAACCGTTTCAATACCCAACAAAGGGGCGCCGCGGATAATTTCTTTTACCCGCTGCACACCCTCTCTATGCCCGGCAGTGCGCGGCAGGCCTCTTTGCTTTGCCCAACGGCCGTTACCGTCCATAATAAAAGCTACATGTTTGGGGATTTCGGGATTATCCGGCATGCTACCGATGAAGTTGATAATCTATATTAGGAAAAAGGTTGTCTTTATATTCAACGTCAGAGAGCCAATTCTCATCGATATTATTAGATTTAACATCTTCGTAGATCCGGTTGAACCTTAAGAGATGGTCTTTAGTACGGCGTATCGCGTAACTGGTGTGCGTTCCGGTTCCCAGAATAAAACCCCAATCGGAACTCTGGGCCAGAAGCAATTCACGTAAGGCCTGGTTTAATGCGCGGCGCGCTAAACCGCTAGCCCCGGGGAAACTCTTAGCCAATTCGCTCATCCGGCTTGAAGCCATGTGTAAGTGGCGGTAAATCCAATCGTTTGTTCCCTGCAACCACATTTCCGAGTATCCTTTATAACCCCAGCTGGAAAGCGACGGGGTGATCACCTGGTTACGAGGATTCTGGTCCAGGTATTCAGAAGGAGTGACCATGCGGATCTCCTGCTGGTCACAGGCGACCTTACGGAATAAGAAATCCAGCCACATCGGCCCTTCATACCACCAATGCCCAAAAAGTTCGGCATCATAAGGAGAGATTATAATCGGCGGCTTGCCCATAAGGTCATTAAGATAACCTGCCTGCTTCTGGCGGTTAAACATAAAATTACCCGCGTGTTCTGCCGCCTTGCCCCTTGCCCATTCCGGCACATATGGCTCTTTATGATTTCCGGTACCGGTAATCCGGTAATATTTAATTCCCGTGTTAATGCGCACTCCGTCGGGATGAATATAAGGCTTGATATAATCAAACTCCAGGTCAAAGCCGACATCCCGGTAAAATTCCCGGTAATTATAATCACCGGGATAACCCTCGATAGAAGACCAAACCTGTTTTGAAGATTCCAGATCCCGGCCAAATGCGGCCACGCCTGTGCCTTTGCAATAAACCGGAGCAAAAACCCCGTATTTAGGACGCGGCGTTCCATGCAGCAGGCCGTGCGCATCGGTAAAAAAATAACGGATCCCTGCTTCTTTAAGTATTTCATCATGGCCAGGGTAAAAACCGCACTCCGGCAGCCAAATCCCCCTGGGCCTCCTGCCAAAGGTGTTTTCATAATGATTAGCTGCCACCTTGACCTGGGCGCGCACCGAATCCCGGCAGACATCCATCAGCGGAAAAAATCCATGCGTGGCCCCGCAGGTAATTATCTCAAGTTTTCCTAAATCCTGAAATTTTTTGAAAGCATGGACCAGGTTAGAATTATATTTCTGAAAGGTATCGCGGGCATGGGAAAACCGGTTAAAATACATCACTGCCAGGTTCCGGAAATCCGGCTGCCATTTTGTCCTCTCAATTTCTTTTTGGGACAACTCAATAAGCTTATTGATGTGCTTGAGATAACGCTCCTGCAGCAAGGAGTCGGCAAGCATAGAGATAAGCGTGGGGCTTAAAGTCATGGTAATGCGGAAATCTATCCCGTCATTTACCAGGCCCTCAAAAACAGAAATCAGCGGCACATAAGTTTCGGTAATTGCCTCATAGAGCCAATCCTCCTCGAGGAAATCCTCATGTTCCGGATGGCGCACAAAAGGCAGATGTCCGTGTAAAACTAAACAAAGGTATCCTTTAGTCATATCTTTTACTTGGTTTCTCGAGTTACGATTGGGGTAATAGCGCGCTCTTCTAATTGATCCGCGGAGGTTGCTTTAACCGGGATTACCTGTTTTCCGTCGGGTAAATAATAACGCAAGGTAAATGTGCCATCCGGCCTTAATTTAATCGGCGCTCCCTGCACCGTTACTTTAGCATCAGGTTCAGTTGCTCCGTAAACAATTAATTCACAATCAACCTTTAACCAAAAGCTTCTTTCTTTTATCTCTTTTTTTACCGGGCTTGAGGATACCCCCGAACTAAACAGCCCCTGTTTTATGCGTTCCTGCCAGGCGCCGCCTACCGGAGAGCTCCTGCCTAAACCAAAGCCCATTCCATAAAGCCGGGCAAACAGATCATCGGGAATCATCCATTCTTCGTCAGTAACCCAGGATGGCCCATCTAAAGGAGTTTGCACAACATTTGAACGTAAAATAGTAATGAATCTGCCATCGGCTAACATTAATCCCAAATCCACGCACCAACAACGGCCGGGGCCGGCGGTATCGATATACCAGCTGTTGGCAAAATCATTGATTGTAATATCAAAAAAACGATTGGCATTAGAGCCGTTAAATATTACGCTAGTGACATCATAAACCCTTAAAACTTTCCTGGCCCGGTGAAATTCATCCCCTAATTTGGCTTTTAGCCCTTCAATAGTCTGGGCCCTTAGTTCCCAATATGTATGCAGCCAATGCGGATCGCGTACCTGTAAAACAATTTTATCCTGATCATAAAAAGCAGGCAGCTCCTGCGGCATGGTGCGCACAAAAGAAATATTCTCCGCATGCGAGAATTTTGTATTCGCTATGGCCGTCTCTTGAAAGCTTAAAGTATCGGTATTCGGCTGGCTAGAAACTTTTGCGGGTTTTGCTTTCTTCTTTAGATTTAACTTGGAATTTGTTTTAGAAATTGCCTTCCTCAATAATTCCCTGGATTTCTTCAAGATCTTCTTCATTCTCCTGCCTCCTTGCCCACAAGGGCACACCCGCGTAATTCCTTATAAACGCGGGGTGTTGGCCACAAGGCCATACCCGCCTAATACCTTATAAGCGCGGGGTGTTCCAATAAAAAAAGGGATCTCTCCCCTTATCAAAATCCTTAGTGCGCTCTCCTGCCTCCTCAACCTCATTTTCTAGGTTTCTTGGCGCCTGTTGCCGTTTCCTTTGAACTTTCTTCCAAAGTTTCTTTAAGCTTGGTTACTTTTTCCAGCTCTTCCTTTAAACTCTGATTAACCAACTGATCCTGAAGCAAAACCTTCTTTGTCGCCTCAAGAGCATCTTTTAACTCCTGCGCCTCTTTTTCCTTTGCCTTGGCCTTTTCTTCTAAAGCGGATTTATCCTGGGAAAACTTGCTCATCTTCTCTTCCAGGACGAGCCGGGCAGCCATCTCTTTATCATGAGCAGCTTTCTGGCGCATCGCGCTGCTGCAGGAACTAAGGGTGCCGAAAAAAAATACCATGGATAATACCGCTAAAATTATTACGATACGATTTTTCAAAGCTTCATCCATCTTAAGATCCATACTTATTTAAGATTCTCCTGGGGTTCTTTCAATTCAGGGGAACTGGAAGACTCACCTTTAACTTTGGTAACATTGGGCAGTATGACTATCTCTACTCTGCGGTTCTGTTTACGCCCATCTTTAGTCTCATTAGAAGCAACCGGACGGTATTCTCCATATCCGATCGCGGATAAGCGCTCAGGAGATATACCCTGGTCCTTATCCAAATAATGCAAAACACTTAAGGCCCGGGCACTAGAAAGCTCCCAGTTTGATTTCCAACCGGAATGCTTAATCGGCGCGTTATCCGTATGGCCTTCGATGCCCACATTGAACTGGCGCATATTATCTTTTAATACCGAAGATACCTTATCTAACAAAGGATAAGCTTCAGACCTAATCTTGGCTTTCCCGGAGTCAAAGAGAAGGTCGCCGACTACGGTAATGACCAATCCTTTTTCCATCATCTGAAGTTTTATCTGTTTGTCATTTATCTCCCGGCTAAGCTTTTGCTCCAACAGGCTCTTTGAGCGGGAAAGTTCATCCAGCTGGCTGCTTAATTCTTCAATTTTTTGAACATCAGAACGCCTGCCTTTTTGAAAAATAAAAGTACAACCGGTTAAACTGAAACTTATAAATAGAACTAATGCGATTTTTAAAAAATTATTTTTCATCTCACTCTCCTTGGCTTTAACTAGCGGAAGACCAAACCAACTCCCCCAGATTTGTTTTGTTGAAATTTAAATATAACATAACCTATTATTATAGTCAAGTGTTTTATCCTCAACCACTTAGATAAAAATAGTATCTTTTCTGGAGGATCCTATTGAAACCATGGTTATTTTCGTTTTAAGCAGGTTTTGTAACTCTAGAAGATAAGCACGGGCATTAGGATGCAATTCTTTAAACGATTTTGGCTTATCCGGTTGATTCGGCCAGCCAGGCATTTCTTTATAAATCGGGGCAGCGCAACTTAAAACCTCAAAATCAGAAGGAAACTCTTTAATTATCCTGCCTTTATATTTATAGGCAGTGCAGATTTTTACTTTATCTAACCCGTCAAGCACATCCATTTTCATAATCGCCAGCTTGCTAATACCGTTGAGCATCACGGATTGCCTGGCAATCACCGCGTCAAACCAGCCGCATCTGCGCGGCCTGCCGGTAGTTGCGCCAAATTCATTCCCTTTATCGCGCATGAAATTACCAAAACCCGGCGCAAACTCCGTGGGAAACGGCCCCTCTCCGACCCGGGTCGTATAAGCCTTGCAGACTCCGATGACACAATCGATCTTAACCGGAGAGATGCCTGTGCCGATGCAGGCTCCGCCTGAGGTTGCCGAAGAAGAGGTGACAAAAGGGTATGTCCCGAAATCAATATCCAGGAATGTTCCCTGAGCCCCCTCCAATAAAATATCTTTTTTTCCGTCGCTTGCCTCATTCAATAATGCGGCCGTATCGCAAACATAGGGAGCAAACAATTTTCCATATTCAAGGTATTGCCGGTAGATTTTTTGAAAACTAAAACCCGGATGCCGGTAAACTTTTTTAAAAATCTCATTTTTTTCTTTAAGATTATCTTTAAGCTTATTTTTTAAGACACCGGGATTTAACAAATCAACCATGCGGATACCGCAGCGGTTAATTTTATCGGCGTAACAAGGGCCGATCCCCCTGCCGGTAGTGCCGATTTTATTCTTGCGCTTGGTTTCGCGCAACTGATCCAAATTCTTATGATAAGGCATAATCAAATGCGCTAAAGTCGAGATCTTAAAACGCTTGCTGAAACCAATGCCGTTTTTACGCAAGCCCTTTAGTTCGGCTAAAAGGACTTGCGGATCGATGACTACCCCGTTACCGATGCAGCAAATCTTACCGGAATGCAATATCCCCGACGGTATAAGATGAAAAATGTGCTCCTTTTTACCCACCACTACAGTATGGCCGGCATTATTACCGCCTTGATAACGCACGATATAATCAACTTTTTGGGAAAGGATATCGATCACTTTCCCCTTGCCCTCGTCCCCCCACTGCATACCAACCAAAACTATATTCATTATTTCCCTCGAGTTTACCTTCCCTAAATAAACCGATTACGGGGTCATCGTAAATATCTTATGCGCAATATCCGGATATTTAGCGATAAAGTTCAATTCATCATCAACCAGGGGCTTTTGATTATGCACGTTAGCGTACCTGACCAGCTCTAATATGCGCGTAGCCTCTGCGTCATCCTTAAAAGCCACCTCTAATTTCTCGTAGACATTACGAAAACCTTTGATCCCGGAATATTCCCCGGCAGTAATCTTCCTGCCGGTTTCAATGATCTCCGGTTCCCCGCGGCCCAGCTCCTCATAATCATAAAGCTCATAGTTACGCCTGTCCTTCAGGGCTCCGTCGGCGTGGATCCCGGATTCATGGGCAAAAGCGTTTGCCCCTACCCCCGGCTGATTAATCGGGATGGGAACTCCAAAAGCATAAGAGGCATATTTACAAATTTTCCAGGCCATCTTCAAATTTACTCTTTCATCTAATTGATAATCCTGCATCCCCTGGCCGTATTTAATTGCCAAAATAACCGAGACCAAATCCGCGTTTCCCGCCCGCTCACCCATGCCATTGACGCAGGTGTTAATATAGGAGTCTAGACCCGCATCGCTGGCCGCTTTTGCTCCGGCGATGGAATTGGCAACCACCAGACCCAGGTCATTATGGCAATGCACCTCAATGGGCAGCTGCACTGCCTCAGCCAATAATTTTATCCTTTCATAAATGCTAAAAGGCGTATCGCACCCCAATGTATCGCAGTAACGAATCCTGGCTGCCCCGGCCTCTTTTGCCTTTAGGGCAAATTCAACCAGATAATCCAAATTTGTGCGCGAGGCATCCTCGGCATTTACGCCCACGGATTCTGCCCCGGATTTTAGCGACTCAAGCACCGCCTCCTGCATCTCCCGGATTATCGATTGGTGATCGAGTTTGCCTTTGAATTTATGCGTAATCATCTGATCACTGGTTGAGATGGAAAGGTTCAGGTATTTTAAATGCGGGACAAGTTTAAAAGCGGTCATTACGTCATCTTTGGTCGCCCGCAGCCAGCCACTCAACCTGATCCTGGGAAAAGCGCCTAATTTAATCAATTCCAGGTTGGCATTCAGATAATTTGTCTCATGGCGGGTAAGCGGAAACCCGAACTCCGACTGAAAAACACCCATCTGGTCCAGGTACCAGTTGATCATGGTTTTCTGGAGTTTTGAAAGGCAAATACGGGAGGTCTGCACTCCATCGCGGTTGGTTACGTCTAGTAAATAAATGACTGGTTTGTGCGCCATATTTTCACCTCGATTTCCTCTTATTTTTTTATTATTCTTTTAAGATCCTCTTTTGCCGGCACGCCCCGGGAGGAAAAAATTTCATGGTTATCCAAGAGATAGAGCGGTCCGGAAAAAACCTGTATCTCTTTATTTAAGCCTATATTTTGTTTAAGCAGTTTTGCCCCTTCCGGACCCCGGGCGCAGCTCTTTACTTTAAGCGGGCCGGTTCCGTCACCAAGGCAGTCTTCCCAATAAGAACTGCTGATATTCTTTGAGCGACAAATTAAATAATCCCAAAATTTCTGCGGGTAATATTTCTGGACGCATACCCCGCGCAAATACTCCTCTACTTCAGGAGCGCCATTTTTAGCGGCAAAACTTTCGCCATTTTCTACTGCCAGGAAATGCAGATCCGGTTTGAACTCCTGCATAACTGCCAATATTCCGGAAGCATCGTTTTCGAATAAACTAACGAATAAATCGAGGGTTCCTTTTTTGATTTTGCGGTTAAGTAAATACGCCAGCCCGCTTGCCTGCGGCTTGAGCATATAATCATCCCCGATTTGCAAAAAGTCATTTTTGATATTGGCAAAACCATCCTCTTTTTCGATTTCTTTGTCAAAGATATAAGCGGGCAGCCCTTGAATCGATAACTCCCTGACTTTTTTTTGCGCCTCAGGATCGGGATAATAAATATACCAGGCCTCTATACCCGGAAATTTTTTCTTTAATGAATTTATAACCGGCTCGGCGTTGCACACAGCACAATCTTTTACGCTAATTACCAACAGGCTTACTTTGTTTGGCACTTTGAATGAACAACTGGCTTTTAGCGTCCCGGGGTTTTGACAGCTTCCCACCAAAGCCTCCTTTTTACAATTGCTGTCGGAATAACAACGCGGCAGGATCGCGTCGATATCGGCATCATCGGCGATATTCTCCGATAAACGCAGTTCATCAAGCTTGCAATCCACGAGCAAACCATCTTTGACCCCTAAACTTAATTTTCCTAACTTACGGCCCTGCCAGAAAGGCCGCAGGATAAAAGTGGTATCAATTTTAGTCAGCGCCTCCTGCTTTAATGGATTTTGCCCGATAAAAAGTATATCGATACCCTTAACCTGGGAAATTAATTTTAAATCTTCCTGCTCACCCAAGGTGCTCAAAAGAATAATTATTTGAACACCCTCTGTTTTTAACCGGCTGATTAATTTTGCGGTTTGTGCGGGCGTATTGATCTTTAATCCTTCTGTTTTTTGATGCGCGGCCAGGCTGGTTAATCCGATAATTCCGATTTTAACTCCGTTAACATCTTTTATTATATATGGGAGAACTCTAGCGGGACTAGAATCCGTATCTAAATTAGCGCTAAGATACGCGGGGTGAGCCTTCTTCGCATTTTTTAAGAAAAATTCTTTTCCAAAATTAAATTCATCGGAGCCGATGCCTACGGCATCATATTTCATAAGCTCCATAGACTTATAGTTAACTTCCGAACGCTGCATATCCAATTGAACACTTTGAGTATATTCATCCATCAAACCGCCGGCGGTGAAATTACCGCAATCTAAAAGCAGAAGGCCGGAATCTTTTTTTCTCAACTCTTTAACCAGGATGGCCCGCCGGGCGACACCCCCATCCTGCTGAATGGGACAACTGCATGGGTAGAGCATGGCGTGGGTCTGGCCGGTATAAAGGATGGTTATCTCTTGAGCATACAAAATATTTACCGCCAAAACCAGGAAACTAAAAATAATTAATAAGGTTTTGCCGATTTTCATGTCCGGATCATCTTTACAGTTAAAATATTTTCTAATTTTCTTATTTTATCCTGAATTTCCGAAGAGACCTGATTATCTACGCTCCAGACACTGATTGCTTTATCGCCGGGCTGGTTGCGGCCTAGGGCCATAGCGGCAATATTTATATTATTTTTACCCATAAGCGTTCCCAGGTTTCCGATTAAACCCGGCTTATCCAGGTTGCGGATAAAAATCATTTCGCCGACCGGATACAGATCCAGATAATAATCGTCAATTTTAACAATCCTGGGCTGTTTATTGCCGGAAAGCGTCCCAAGGATCGACTTAGTTTCTTTGTCTGTTTTAATCTCTAACTGAATAAGATTGACAAACTCGCCTTCCTGGCCGGATTTAGATTCAAGGAGCTTTATTCCTCTTTCTTTAAGTAAGGATAGGCCGTTAACAAAATTAACCGTTTCCTTTAATATGGGAGTTAGTATCCCTTTAACTAAAGCCATGGTTATCGGGCTTAAGTCATATTTTGTAATCTGTCCGCTGTAGCTTATGGTCAACTCGCCAAACCTGCCTTCGACTAATTGCGCGGCAAACATTCCCAATTTTTCTCCTAAATTAATATAAGGATTGAGGATCTTGCAGGCCTCCGCGTCTAAACAGGGATAATTTGCGGCGTTGCGGATCCCTTTTCCCAGGAGCGCATCACGTACAATTTCAGCGACTTCAATGGCGACGTTAATCTGGGCCTCTTCGGTGGATGCGCCAAGATGCGGAGTAGTGATTATATTATCCAACTTCAGAAGCTCACTGTCCGCGGCCAGCGGCTCATTTTCAAAAACATCCATTGCCGCTCCGGCTACTTTGCCTTCTTTTACGGCTTTGGCTAAAGCCGCCTCATCGATAATCCCGCCGCGCGCGCAGTTTATAATCCGCACGCCTTTTTTCATTATGCCGAATTCTTTATCCGAAATCATGTGCTTGGTTTCTTCGGTTAAAGGAGTATGCACGGTAATATAATCGGATTCCTGCAGCACCTTTTTTAGCTCCGCAATTTCAACGCCGATATCTTCAGCCACTTTTGCCGACAGAAAAGGGTCAAAGGCCAAAACCTTCATGCCGAATGATTTTGCCCTTTTGGCAACCTCTGAACCGATCCTGCCGAATCCCACGATACCCAAAACCTTATTATACAATTCGACGCCCATAAATTTAGAACGTTTCCACTCCCCTTTTTTCATCGAGGCATTTGCCTGGGCGATATTCCTGGATAAAGCCAAAATCATGCTAAAGGTATGTTCGGCGGTAGAGATAGTGTTTCCCGCCGGAGTATTCATTACGATAATCCCATGTTGTGTAGCCGCTTCTAAATCCACGTTATCCAAACCCACGCCGGCCCGGCCAATAACCTTTAATTTTTTGGCTGCCGCAATAATTTCCTTGGTCACTTTAGTCGCGCTGCGCACAACTAAAGCATCGTAATCCTTAATCACTTCTTTCAAAGTATCAGGCTTTAAATCTGTTTTTACCTCAACGGTTAGCTCTTTAGAGCCTTTGAATACCTTAAGCCCTTCTTCGCTTAATGCGTCACTGACTAAAACTTTAATCATTTTATTTACTCCTTTAAAAATACCTCTTCGGCTGCCTTGATCCCGGCGCCTAAAGTAAATTTATACCCCATTTGAGTAAGTACTTTTTCCAAACAAGATAGACCGGTAATGATATCCGATTCGGCGATATACCCCATATGCGCGATACGCAAAATCTTGCCCTTTAATTCAGCCTGGCCGCCGGCAATTGTCACTCCATAAGTATCACGCATAGTTTTAACTAACTTTTCACCGTCGATACCGGCAGGCACCTTTATAGCCGTAACCGCGTCGGAAGAAGCGGTCGGCGCGAATAACTCAAGGCCTAAGGCTTTGGCCGCCGCGCGCGTTGCATCAGCCATAATCTTATGGCGTTTAAATATATACTCTAATCCGTCCTTCTGCATAATCTTTAAGGCTTCATTTAAAGCATCAATTAAGGTAATGGAAGATGTAAACGGCGTATCGTTTTTATCCAGGGCTTTTTTAGCCTTTCTTAAATCTAAATAATAACGGCCGGATTTTGAAGCCTCCACCAATTTCCAGGCCTTGGAGCTAACGGTAATAAAACCTAACCCCGGAGGAAGCATCAGCCCTTTTTGTGACCCGGCTACTGCCACATCCACTCCCCAGGCATCTGTTTTTAAATCTACCGCGCCCAGGCCGCTGATGGCATCGACAACCAGCACTGCTGGGCTGGCTTTGACTACCGCGGCAATCGCGGCGATATCATTATCCACGCCGGTTGAAGTCTCGCACAGAGTGGTAAATACCGCTTTTATCTGCGGATTGGATTTCAACCTCTTCTGTATTTCTTGCGGGCTAACGGCCTTACCCCACTCTACATCAATAATTTCAGTATTAATCCCATAGGCTTTGGCAATCTCGGTCCATCTTTCGCCGAATTTTCCGCCCTGCACCACTAGAGCAGTATCCCCGCAAGAAAGCAGATTGACTACCGCCGCCTCCATTGCTCCGGTTCCCGAAGAGGAAATAATAAAAACACCGTTGGAGGTCTGAAAAACCCATTTTAATCCTGTGCCAGCCTCTTTTAAAATCTCCTGGAATTGCGGCGTGCGGTGATGGATAATCGGCCTGGCCATTGCCAGGCTTACTTGCGGCGGTAAAGGGGTTGGCCCGGGTGTCAATAAATATTGCTTGTTCATTTCTGATCTCCTTGCCTAGAAAGGCACACCCGCGCAATTCATTATAAGCGCGGGGCGTAACTCCTTTAAAATTGTTTTTACTTCTTCTTATTCTCCGGTAAGATTACCTCATCAACTAAACCATAATCCTTGGATTCCTGGGAGGACATAAAATAATCCCTGTCGGTATCCCTCTGTATTTTATCCAGGGGCTGGCCGGTATGCTGCGCCAGGATTTCATTGATCCGGTCGCGTAATTTCAAAATCTCCTTTGCCTGGATAGAAATATCGGCAGCGGCTCCCTGCACTCCTCCCCAGGGCTGATGGATCATAATCCGCGAATTAGGAAGCGCAAAACGCTTTCCTTTGGTGCCTGCTGATAATAAAACCGCTCCCATGCTGGAGGCCTGCCCCACGCAATAAGTAGCGACATCGCATTTCACAAATTGCATCGTATCATAAATAGCCAGGCCGGCGGTAACCGAACCACCCGGGGAATTAATATAGACATTAATATCTTTATCTTTATCCTCCATCTGCATAAAAAGCAACTGCGCAATCACAAGATTGGCAACATAGTCATCAACCGGGGTACCGATAAACAAAATACGGTCTTTTAAAAGACGCGAATAAATATCATAAGCGCGTTCAAAACCGCGGGGAGTCTGCTCAATTACCATCGGCACCAATACCTGCATTCTCTTATCCATGTTATCCTCCTAGCCCACAAGGGCACACCCGCGCAATTCCTTATAAGCGCGGGGTGGTTATTATTCTACCTGCCAATCCGCCTGGCTTAACAAAAACTCCATAACCTTGCGCGGCATATGGTCATCTATGGCAATATTCTCTTTTTTGGCAATCTGGGATAAAACTAAATACACCTTGACCTGCTTCTGGGCTTCCGGCTCAATCCCCTCTAAAAGTAATTTTTCCTGCTCATCGATCTTATCCCGAGGCACCCCTTTCATCGCCAAATCAATTTTAGATTGCCGAAGCATATCCTGGGTTTGCCGATCGACCAATCCCTGGGGCAGCTTAAACTCTAAACCTTTCATTATGCCCTCAATTAATTCATTTTCAATACGGCTGCGCTCCTGGTTTTCTTTGGTCATAAAAATTTGCCTCTCTACCGCCTTTTCCAATTCCGCCAAATTAGGATACCCCAAAGAACGGCTGAACTTATCGTCCAGAGATTCTGCCTTATGCGACTCTTTCACCGAATCAATCTGCCTTTTTATTTCATCGCTTGAAACTGAAACTGTTTTAAAATTTATCTTCAGATTCTTATAATTTTTAATCGCGATCTCCGGAGTCACCTCCACAACGGCCTTAAAAGAAAGGTTGGTCCGGTCAAGTTTCACATCGGCTATCTGCGGAAGCTCGATGACATCGAGTTTTTCCGCCTCAATCGCCTGGTTATAGACATCCGGAACTAATTCTTTTAAAACCTGCTCATGGACGACAGCCGCATAATGCTTCTCTAAAACATCCCTTGGCGCTTTGCCCGGGCGAAAACCCGGAACTTTTGCTTCTTTGGCAATCTGGGAGAAAACCTCTTCAAATTTATTTTTTACCCGTTCGCCGCTCACCGCGACCTTGATCTCGCATTTTGTACTATCCAGTTTCTTAACTTCGGTTTTCATCTGTTCCCTTTCTTACATACGGAATTTCTCACCCAAATAAACCTGGCGCGCCTGAGGATGATTGATCAGTTCATGCGCCGTGCCTGAAATAAGTATTAAGCCGTCTGAGATTAAATACGCCCGGTCGGTTATGGCCAGAGTTTCGCGCACGTTATGATCGGTCAATAAAATCCCCAGGCCTTTTGCCTTTAGTTCTTTGATGATTTCCTGCGCTTCGTTAACCACTATCGGATCAATGCCTGAGAAAGGCTCATCCAAAAGTATAAAAGACGGATTAGTCACCAGCGCCCGGGTAATTTCAAGGCGCCTTCTTTCCCCGCCGCTTAAGGTATAAGCTTTATTTTTCGCTAAATGCGCGATATTTAATTCTTCAAGCAAAGACGCCAGCCTGCGTTTTCTCTCCGGACGAGCCAGAGGCAGGGTTTCTAAGATCGCGTTTATATTTTCTTCAACCGTCAGCTTACGGAATATTGATGCCTCTTGTGAAAGATAGCCTATCCCAAAACGCGCCCGCTCATGAATAGGCAGATTGGTGATCTGATGGTTATCAAAAACAATTGTGCCGCTATTGGGAGGAACAATCCCCACGATCATATAAAAAGTCGTGGTTTTGCCCGCGCCGTTTGGCCCCAAAAGCCCCACAATCTCACCGCGTTTGACCGTAATATCAACGCCTTTGACTACTTGGCGTCCGTCATAGGTTTTAGTCAACCCTTTAGTTTCCAAAAGCCGCATGCATCTTCTCCGTTTGATAAATAATTATCTGGGGCCTGCCGGTTAAACTTATTTTCTTATCCAAAGCGGTATAAACCGCCTCCTGGCTGTAAGAAATATTTTCACCGCGGATGATCCGCACATTCCCCCGCGAAACAATCTTGTTAATGGAGCTGGACATCAAATCCGGCCCCTGATCTTTTTTACCCGGCTCCTGCTTACCCTGCTCCTGCTTGGGGGAAAAATAAACCTCCATCTTGTCGCTGTAAATGGTCATATCCGATTTTTCTACTTTAACATTATTATTGAATACGGCAATATTTTTTTCATAATCGATATCCAGGGGCCCGTCGCAGGTAATCACGATCTTCTCTTTCTTGTTAGTTTGTTTATTCGAAGGCTGAATATCTAAACGCACATTTTTATCCAGCACAACCTGCTTTAAGGCGGTTTGCCCTTTTGCCCCAACCCCTGCAAGATTCATATCCGAACGCGCCAGGTTAACCTTATCCAACGTGCTGACGATCTGCTGTTTACGGTCCCAGTCCAGAGAATCGGTAGTCAGCTTTGCTCCGCTGGAAGTAGTAATGACCACATTTTTTTCCAGATGCACCACTCCGCTGCTTTTGTTGAAATTGCCGTTATCGGCGGTCAGGTTTATCTTATCCTTATCCCCGTAATGGTTACCCACTACTTCTTTAAGCTTAACCACATCATTATAGATATCCGCTGATTTCCCGGAAAGATCCCAGGCCTTTTTCCCTTTTTCACCGGAACCGGAAAGAGAAAAATCACCGATCTGCTGAGCGGATTCTTTGGTTTCTTCCGCGATAAGAATACCCCGGGCAAGCAATAAAAACGCAAAAACTAAAACTATTTTTTTAAGCTCCATAAAACCCCAAAACGTCTTTCCATTTATCCTGCAACCTAAGAATTAATTCCGCAATTTCCCTGACCGCTCCGCGGCCGCCTGAGCGGTTAGTTATATAAAACGCAGCTTCCTTTATTTCTAAAGAGGCATTGGCCACCGCAATGGGCAGGCCGACTTTACGCATCAGCGATAAATCCACCAGGTCATCACCCATAAAACAAATTTCATCCAAAGAAACATTATATTTTTTAAGTATCCTGTCCAAAACCGCCGTCTTGGGGAATATATCGGCAAAAACTTCGGCAACGTGCATATCTTTTGCCCGCGGCTTAATGGCCTTGGATTTTTTGGCCGTAATCAGGATAGTCTTGATTCCGGATTTATGCAAGACAAAAACGCCCAAACCGTCATGCACATCAAAAAACTTTGAATCCCGGCCCCGGGAATCATAAATTATCCTGCCGTCGGTTAGGACCCCGTCGACATCTAATAAGAGCAGTTTGATCTTTTTAAAACGCACCTTTAATTCTTCCGTAATTATCTCAGCCATATTCTAAACTAATCCCGCTTTAAGCAAGTCCTGCACATCCAATAAACCTTGGGGGCGCATATTTTTATCAACTACCGGGACCTCATCGATCCTTTTGGCCTGTAATATGCGCATTGCTTCGGCAGCCAGCATATCTTTATTGACTACGGTAGGGTTCCTGGTCATTACCTCACTAATCCGGCGATTCGGCAGGTCCGTATCGCTTTCCAGATGCCGGCGCAGGTCTCCGTCGGTAAAAATTCCTTTTAGCCTCCCTTGTTTATCCACGACTATCGCCGAGCCGGCGCGCGCCCGGGTTATGGCAAAGAGCACCTGGGAAACTTTTTTATGCTCACCCACAATGGCATTGGCTTGGCCGCAGCGCATAATATCTTCCACGGTCAAAAGCAGACGCCTGCCCAGGGCTCCCCCGGGATGAAAAAAAGCAAAATCTTTTTCTTTGAAACTCTTTTGCTCCAATAAACATACCGCCAAAGCATCGGCCATCGCTAAAGAAGCGGTAGTCGAAGCTGTCGGGGCCAGGCCCAATGGGCAAGCCTCTTTCTTCACCGAGACATCCAAAACTACATCGCTATATTTGGCCAGGATTGATTTGGTGTTTCCGGTAAGCGAAATTATCGGCGAACCTATTTTTTTAAGTATCGGCAAAAGCTGTTTCATCTCCTCGGTTGAACCGCTGTTAGAAAGAATGATTACGATATCATCGCCGGTAACTTTACCTAAGTCGCCGTGGATAGCCTCGGCCGTATGCAAAAATAAACTGGGGGTGCCGGTAGAAGCCAGAGTTGCCGAAAATTTCTGAGCAATAATTCCGGTTTTGCCCATCCCGCTGACGACAACCCTGCCCTTACATTTAAGGATTAACTCTACGGCTTTGGTAAAACTTTTTCCCAGCCGGCCTTTAAGCAATTTTATCGCCTGAGCCTCAATCTCCAAAACCTCTTTTGCCCGTTTAATCACATTTATCTTCATAAGGCCTGGCTGATCTTTTTTATTTGTTTTAAAAGATCTTCCAATTGCTTAAAATCAATCATGTTGGCTCCATCGCAAGGGGCAACTTTAGGGTCATTATGCACCTCTAAAAATATTCCGTCGCATCCAAAAGCTACGGCCGCACGGGAAAGCCCGGCGACAAACTCGCTTTGCCCGCCAGAACAAGCGCCCTTACCGCCGGGAAGCTGCACGCTATGCGTGGCATCGTAAATTACAGGATATCCAAAGTCGCGCATAATTTTTAAGCTGCGTAAATCGGTAACTAAATTATTATACCCAAAGCTTACCCCTCTTTCCGTAATTAAAATCTGCTTATTACCCACCGACTCAACCTTCTTGATTATCGGCAGAATATCCCAGGGCGCCAGAAACTGGCCCTTCTTAATATTTACCACTTTACCGGTTGCCGCCGCGGCCAATACAATATCCGTCTGACGGCTCAAAAATGCCGGTATCTGAATAATATCCAAAACTTCAGCAGCCAGAGGTATATCTTTTACGCAATGCACATCGCTTAAAATAGGAACATCGAGGCGCGATTTTACTTTTTTTAAGATCGCTAACCCCTTTTTTAATCCGGGGCCCCGGTATGAACTTACGGAAAGCCGGTTAGCTTTATCAAAACTGGATTTAAATATAAAAGGTATGCCTTGGCGATAAGCAATTTCTTTGATTTTTTTGGCGGCACTAAGAGCAGAACTCTCTGACTCGATTACGCATGGCC
The DNA here is from genome assembly GCA_028716245.1 of Candidatus Omnitrophota bacterium. Classification (NCBI taxonomy): domain Bacteria; kingdom Pseudomonadati; phylum Candidatus Omnitrophota; species Candidatus Omnitrophota bacterium. Next base: position 638,932 of record JAQUQW010000001.1, read on the forward strand.
CGGCAATCAGGACCAGCGGACACTTATCCCCGAATTTTATATTTTTTACATTGACCTGATGCATTAGCTTATCCCCTTCTGCAATTGCTTCCTTACCCTCTCTAAGTCTTCGGGAGTATCCACTCCGATTGTATCAAAAGGGGTCTGGATTACTTTGATCTTAAAACCCTCCGCCAATACCCGCAGCTGCTCCAATTTTTCCGTCTTTTCAAGATTGGAAACAGGAAGATTCTTGTAGGTAAAAAGAAAATCCTTGGTGTAACCGTAAAGGCCGATATGTTTATAGTAAACCACCTGTTCAATATCGGCATTTGGCGCTAAATACGGGATCGGCGCGCGCGAAAAATACAGGGCAAAATTATTTTTATCTACCACCACCTTTACCACATTGGGGTCAAAAACCTCCTCGGTTGTTTCGATCTTCCTCATAATTGTGGCCATATTCAGAGTTTTATTTTCCAATAAAGAACGGGCGAGGCTGTCAATCATCATCGGATGGATCAACGGCTCATCAGCCTGGATATTAATAATAACCTTTACTTCCAGAGGATTAATCACTTCACTGATCCTGTCTGTTCCGCAGGTATGCTCCTTGGAGGTCATTACGGCATGCGCCCCGAACTTCTTAGCTACCTCCAGGACAATTTGGTGGTCACAAGCAATGATGAGATCATCCAGCATGCGGGACCGCTTTGCGTGTTCCCAAACATGCTGCAGCATCGGTTTGCCCAGGATATCGGCAAGAACTTTGCCCGCAAACCTGGCCGATTGATATCTAGCCGGTATAACTCCGATTACATCCATTTTATTTTATCCTCTCCAAAAGTTCCTTAGGGCTTGTGACCGCGGTCCCTAATTTACCGACTACAAGGCCTGCGGCAAAATTAGCGATATGGGCTGCCTCTAATTTTGAGGCACCCGCGCAAAGAGCCAAAGTAAAAGTACTGATTACCGTATCCCCGGCCCCCGATACATCAAAAACTTCCTGGGCTTGCGTCGGTATATGCGTCAGGCGGCCGTTTTTTTCCAATAATTTCATCCCTTGTTCGCCCAAGGTGACCAGGATAGAATCCAAATTTAGATATTCCAGGATTTCCCGCGCTGCCAGATCTACATCCTTATCCGTAAACAGCTTATCCGTATTTATTTTGAAGCGGTTAGCCGTATCCTGAATCTTAAGGTTCCTGATGGCATTCTCCAGTTCTTTGCGGTTGGGAGTAATGGAGGTAACCGCCTGATAATAACGGAAATTTTCTTCTTTAGGGTCTACGGTAATGATTCTTTTACGGGCCCGGGCCAAAGAGATAAGTTCTTTAAGCAGCGCTACATTAATTACCCCTTTGCCATAATCCTCGATGATAATGGCGTCGAAAGAATCGATATTTTTTTCGATGTAGCGTAAAATCTTGCTATTTATTTCCCTGGGAAGGTCATGCGTATGCTCCCAATCAACCCTGACTACCTGCTGATGTCCGGCAAGAATCCGTGTTTTTACGGTTGTATGCCGGTTATGTTCAACAAAGATGCCTTGGCTGCTGATTTTTCTTTTTTTCAACTCATTAAGTAAAATCTTGGAATTAGCATCGTCCCCGGTAACCCCAAGTAGAGTAACCTTTCCTCCCAGCGAGCTGATGTTATTAGCGACATTAGCCGTTCCTCCCGGGACAAAGCTGCGATCCTTAGCCCAAAGTACCGGAACCGGCGCCTCGGGAGAAATCCTTTCCACGCTGCCCCGGATATATTCATCAAGAATAAGGTCGCCGACGACCAGGATATTAGCCTGATTGAACTTTCGGACTATATCTTTTAAGTTTTTCATATCTTCTCAATTACGCTTTGGGCCAACAACGGAAGCATTATTTCATGATGGCCGATAATATAATAACCCTTGCCGCCGGAATTGACCGGACGGGCCACCACATTCTGAGCCGGACGGTAATGATAAACCATATCGAAATTTGCCGTGGTAAAATCACGCACCTTGTTTCCTAAATTACGCGCCAGATTCAGGGCTTTTAAAAATACTTCCGGCAATAATACCGCTGAACCAAAATTTAAAACTACCCCTCCCTGGTTTAAATAACGGATATTCTCGACCAGATTATGAAAATCGCGCAGTGAACCGCTGGCCGTAGCGCAGGCATCAAATGACGGATGCTGATGGATTATATCCGTGCCGATCCCGACAAAAACACAAACCGGTACTTTATATTTATAAGCGTTATAAAGCAAGCTCAAATCTTTATTCGCTAAATCTGTCGCGGCTAGCGCATTAGCCACCGCATAACCCAATCCAAAACCTTTTTTTACGCCGACTTTGGCGGCGCAATTTAGAAAATCCGCGGTCTCCTTACCCATTCCGAATTTCCCATATTTAAGGTTTTCGCCAACGTCTTCGGAGGTTTTCCCCTGAAAAGCAATTTCAAAATCATGGATGATGCCGGCGCCGTTTAAACAGATGCAGGTAATTACTTTTTTCTTGATCAGCTCGATTAACACCGGATTAAGCCCGCATTTAATCACGTGGGCTCCGGCCATAAAGATTACCCCCTTGTTCTTCTTACGGGCGGCCACAATATCAGATGAGATTGCGCGTAAATCTTTTGCTTTTAAGATATTCGGCAGAGAATCCAAGAAGCTGACAAAGCTTTTAGCTTTAACGGGTTTGGAGGCAAAATCCCCCTTATTCACCTTGCTCAGGCGGTTTTTGACCGAATATGTCTTTACCTTGTTTAGATTAATCATAGAGTAGTAATTTTAGCACAATTCAACACTAAAGCAAATAGATATTTATACTATGGCTTAGCGGATGGCTTGGCTTGATTTCGAGCGGGCGTGGAGGCAAGGAGCAGGCACGGTTCCGTCATTTTTCAATCTCTCGAGAGCGACGCCGGCCGACCCGAGCGCAGTTTTGCCTGGCAGGGGCAAAACAAGCGTCCCGCGAGAAACAAGACAAGACAAACGCGTTAAGTTTTATCATATTTTAAGATTGATTCGGCGGCGGAAACTGCATCCTCAACGGTGATTGCCTTAAGGCAGGCGAATTCTTTCCGGCAATTATGCGCCAGGCACTGGATACATCCGACATCCTTATGCAGGTATTTATCACGCTTGCCTAACGGCCCCCAGCGCCGCGGGCTAAGCCCTGCTTGATTACGCCCGAAAATTGAAATAACCGGCACGCCTACGGCAGAAGCTATATGCACCGGCCCAGAATCATTGGAAATAAACAGGCTGCACCTCTTAAAGATACTGGCCAGTTGGCTTACCGAAGTTTTTCCGGCAAGGTTGATTACTTTACCTTTAATTTCATACGCAACCTTATTTGCCAAATGTATTTCTTTTGGCCCGCCTAAAATAATGATTTTAAAATTATGGATCCTGGCTAATTTCTCAGCAACCCGCGCAAAGTTCTCTACCGGCCAAATTTTTGAAGGGCAACTTGCCCCGGGATTAACCGCCAATATCCTATCCTGCGGATTAATCCCCTCTTTACTAAATAGGTCAGCAATATAGCGTTCGGAATCCTGCCTTATGGGCATAAACAAATCATAAGGGTTGCCGCTTATGCCTAATTCAGAAAGTAAATCCAGATTATATTCTGCTTCATGTTTGCGGCCTTCCTGCTTTTTATGCGCTTTCCGAAAGTTAACCAGAAAACCCAATTTACGGTCGTAGCCCAGGCGAAGCGGGATACCCGCTAAAAAGGTTATCAAATGCAGGCGGTTAGTCGGATGCAAAATGACGGCTAAATCAAACTTCTTCTTTTTTAACCTGCCGGCGAATTTTATGCTGCGCCACCAACTTTTATGTTTGCCGTCCTTATCATATATAATAACTTCGTCCAAATAAGGATTACCCTCGACGATATCTTTGGCATAAGGAGCCACAAGCATCGCAATATAAGCCTGCGGAAATTTTTGCCTCAAGGCTTTGATCACCGGTGTAGATAAAAGCACGTCTCCTATCCGGTCAGTGCGGCTGATAAGAATCCTGTGGTATTGCTTATCCATGTTTTCAGAAATTTCCTCAGCATTACCTGCCAATACAGATTTAACCTGGCTAAATACCTCATCCGGCTTTATGCAAGCCATACATGCCAGTGTGCCAAAACGGCATTGCGCTTTTTCACAGGGCCGGCAGAAAATATCTTTTTTTACAACTACGCTATTCTCTGACCAAGGAGCATATTTAGTTTCATTTGTGGGCCCGAATATGGCAACAACCGGCACATTCAAATAGCTGGCCAAATGCATCACCGCGCTATCATTAGAGACCAGAAGCTTTGCTTTCTTTAACAAAACGGCAAGTTGGCCTAAAGTTGTTTTCGCGCAAAGATCAACAACTCCGGAGCAAGAGTTATGGATATACGAGCAGACAGGTTGATCTACCTTGTCTCCCACCAAAACTATACCATAATTCTCTTTGAGCAGCCGGCTGCAAAGCTGGCTGAAATTTTGTTTATCCCAACACTTAATCTGGCTCCTTGAGCCCGGGGCAACCGCGATTAATTTAGCGTAATCTGTTAACTTTTTTTCATTTAAAATACTCTCGATATAACTGGTATCTTGAGGAGTAATATTCAATGCTTGATGCTTTTTGCTGCCTGCAGGATAATCGGAAAAACCCGCCCAGAACAGGTGCCTGTCCTTCATATGCTTGACCTTCTTTGGAATTAAGCGTAAAGGCAAGCTTCTTTTTTTAGCCGGCAAGAAGGCCCCGAAAAAACTGTTGCGCAGGTCAACTACCAGGTCGAACTTTTCCCTGCTTAAAGAAATGAACAATTCCAACTTCTGGACCAATTTAATATGTTTGTCAAAAATAACCACTTTGTCAATTGCGGGGTTATTAGTAAAGATCTCCTTTGGCCGGGGAGACACAAGGCAGGTAATTTTAGCCTGCGGGTATTTCTCCTTTAATAAATCCAATACGGGAAGGGTTAAAATACAGTCGCCGATATTACTCAAAGTGATGAAGAGAATTTTCATAATTCTGCCATCTTCTTAGCTTCTGCCATAACGTCTTCAGGAGTAACTGCTTTCATGCAACGGTTGTCCCGGCAATTCACCTTATAACAGGGCAGCAAACATCCTGTATTTTTTTGTAAAATAACCACATTAGTAGCAGGATAGGGCCCGGTAACCTCCTTAGTGGTCGGGCCAAAAATTGCGATTATCTTTTTAGCCCCCACGGCATTAGCGATATGCAGCGGCCCGGTATCGGCGGTAACAAACAAATCCGCTCTTTTTGCAAATGCCCCTAATTGCTTTAGATTAAAAATTCCGCAGGCAACTAACGGGGCCTCCTGCATCACTTTTATAATCTGTTTTGCCAGTACCAGATCCGAGGCGCTTCCGGTAATAATCACTTTTGCCTTCATTTCTTTAATTAATTTATCAGCCAATTGCGCCCAATACTCCACCGGCCAACGTTTTGGTATCCAATTGCCTCCGGGATTAAGCGCAACTATAAAATCATTTTTACCTATGGAATTCTTGCTTAAGAAATCTTCAACATGATTTTCATCCAGGGGAGAAAAAAAGAAATCCAAATACCTATCCTCAATCCGCAAGCCCGCTTTTTCGATTATATCCAGGTAATAATCTATGCGGTGCAGGGAATCTTTTTTAGGAGGGATGATTTTTTGGGTCAAAAGGAAGGCGCGTTTCTTGGTATAGTGGCCGATCCTCTGGCTTATTCCGGCCAACCGGCAGATCAGCGCGCGGCTAAATGAACGATGCAGTAAAAATACGGTATCGAATTTCTTGCTCTTAAGCAGGCTGACAAAATTAAGCTTAGCCAGCATCCCCTTATGCCTGTCCTTTTCATCGAAAATAATCACTTCATCCAAATAAGGATTGTCTTTTAATATGGGATAACAGCGGCTGGGAATAACGCAGGCGATATAACTGTCAGGATAGTTCCTGCGGATATTCCTGATGGTGGCGCTGGAAAACAGGACATCCCCCAGCCAATTCACATTAAATATCAATATACGTTTGGGAATGATTTTTTTTATTCTAAACATCTTTTATAAACCCTCAGCGTTTGATCTACCATTTGCTCTTTAGAGAAATTGTCCGCAATAAATTTTCGCGCCTTTATGCCTAAATTGCGGCGTAAGTTGTAATCCTCAAGCAATCCTATGATCGCCGCAGATAACCCCTCAACATCAGCCGGGCCGACCAGCAAACCATTAACTCTATCCTGAATCAAAGTTTTTATTCCTCCGACGGCCGTTCCCGCTACTGCCAAGCCCTGCGCCATTGCCTCCATCAGCGCCAGGCCTAGCCCCTCCTGCAAGGAAGGCATAACAAAAACATCCATTGCCGATAGCATATCCCTGGTATTGCCGGCCTCCGGAATAAAGAGCACGTTCTCCTTAATAGCTAAAGCATCTACTTCCTTGATCAAGACATTCTTCATTTTTCCTTCGCCAATAATCAGCAGCTTGGCAGTTGGAAAAATTTCTACGACTTTGCGCATCGCCCGGATAAGATAAATATGCCCTTTAACATCGGAGAGGCGGGCGATAATACCGACCACAGGGGCATCATTTATGCCTAAATCTTTGCGCAGATTATCTCTTGCCGAAAAATCCCCGAAATTATCAGTGTCTATGCCGTTATTGATTACACTTATATTTTTAGCATCAAGTTTAAGATCGGCAATCAGATGCTCTTTAACCTCTCTACTTATGGCGATCACCGCCTGGCCCCAATAAGGAAACAACAGGCGCGAAAGTTTTGGCTTAAAAAAACCGTGGCAGGTAAAAACATGCGGGATATTTAAAGCCCGGCTTAATAAATTTCCTAAAACCTGCGTAGTCCGGCTGTTAGAATGCACCAGGTTAAGGTTAAGATTAAGTTTTTTAGCTTCTTTTCTCAGCTTTAAAAAACTAAAAATAATTTTCGGGCTGATTTCATTTTTTGTCATCAAGGAGATCCGTATATGTTTTACCCCCAAGCCAATAAATTTATCCGTCAGCTCTCCGCCGCTTGAGGCCAAATAAATATTATGGCCTTTCTGTTTTAACCCTGCGGCCAAAGTGTACAGGTAGCTGGTTACTCCCCCGACATTAAGATGATTGGCGATAAAAAGTATGTTCATTTAAGCAGCTTCCCGATTGCCTCAAGCACTTCCGCAGGGTTAATCTCAACCATACAACGCTTAGAGCGGCATTTGGTTTTATAACAGGGGCTGCAGTTCAAGTTTTTGTTAATTACAATATAATCCTTACCCGGCGGCAGATGCCGGCGCGGGTTTGTCGGCCCGAATAAGGCAATAAACGGAGTGCCTACCGCCGAAGCGATATGCAAAGGCGAGGAATCCGCGGAAACAAATACATGGCATCTCTTGATTAAAACCGCCAGTTCATTTATGATCGTCTTGCCGCAGGCATTGATAATCTTGGTATTCTTTAAAGAATTAATGAGCAGGCTGGCAAAACCCAGGTCATTCTGGGTGCCGGTAATAACCACGCGGATATCTTTTAATTCCAGCTCCTGGCATAAACAAATCAAATACTCTAGGGGCCAGCGCTTGGTGCTCCATCTTGGCGAGGCGCTGATATTAATCCCGACGATCTTCTGAGCTTCACTTAACCATTGGGCGTTTAAAAGCTCATCTACCACTTTTGCGTCTTCGCCGGAGGGCCAAAGCTCAAGCCGGTTATCCAAAAGGTCGATTCCCAGCATCTTCAAAATCCGGAATTGATGCGTTACCGGGTCGATGGGCGGTTTTTCGTCCTTAATAGTATGATTGAGCAAAAAGGAAAACTTTTTATTATCATATCCATAACGGTTGATGCAAGCGCTTAAATAAGACAATATATGGCTAGAACGGTTATTCTGCAGATCAATGACTATATCAAAATTCTTATTCCTTAAAGTCCGCCCGATTCCCCAGAGGCCGCCTAAGCCTTTATCTTTATTTTTCAAATCACAAACCAACAATTCATCGATATAGGGGCTTCTTAAAAGGATATCTTTAAATTCTTCCCCGATTAAAAAACTGATCTGGAAATTTTCTTGAGGAAACTTTTCCCGGATCGCCCTTAACGCGGCCGTAGAAAGGATTATATCCCCCAAAGAGCTGAACTTAATAATCAGGATCTTAAAATTGCTCAAAGCCTGGCGATAAACATCCAAAGTATTCTTAACCATCAATTCAACATTATATTTTTCTTTGACCTTGACATAGGCATTCTCCGCCAGTTCCCGGGCTAATTGCGGATCCTTAAAAATACGCATTACGGCATCGGCCATACTTTTATGGTCAGCCGGAGGCACTAAGAGCCCGTTTTTACCATCTTCAATAATATCGACTACTCCGCCGACTTTAGTCGCCACAACCGGAACTCCTGCGGCCTGCGCCTCAACCACTACCCTGCCGAATGCCTCATGAGTTGTCGTGGCCAAAACCACCAGATCCAAATGCGCCAGTATCCCGGGAATATCCCGCTGCGTGCCCAAAAACTCCGCGCAATGCCAGAGCCCCAGCCGGCGCACTAAAACCTGCACCTCCTCCTTATATGCTTCCTTAGAAGCAGGAGCATCCCCGACAATCCAGATCTTCAAACGGGGGACTAATCTTGAAACGCGCGCCATGGCTTTAATAAAATACAGGTGGCCTTTCAAAGGAGTGATCCTGCCGATAATAGCGACATTAAAATCTTCTTTTCTTTTTGCTTGAGGATCAAGGTATTTAAACCTCTCCAGGTCCACGCTGCGCGGCACAAGCCTGATCCGCTCATGCGGAACAGAAAAATCCTCGATCATGTGCCGGGCAATCACATTACTTAAAACAATCACCCTTTTTGCCCAACCCATTACCTGGCTAAAAAGATGTTTTTGGTAATAGCCATGGCAGGTGGTAATAAATACCGCCTTTGTCCGGCGGCAGGCAAAAAAAGCAATCCAGGCAGGCACTCTTGAACGGGCGTGCACTATATCAATCTCTTCTTTTTTGATTATTTCGGCTAATTGCGGGATTAATTTAAATATAGAGATTATTGATTTCTTATTTACAGCCAGCGTATAGTGCTTTGCCCCGCTTGCCTCCAACTCTTTAACCAGGGAACCGCCGGCAGAAACAACCACGGATTTATGCTCCAGGCGCACCAGGTATTTAGAAAGATCCAGCGTACCGGTCTCCACCCCGCCCACATTAAGCTCAGGTAGTATCTGCAGTATTTTCATAGTATTTTATTTAACGCCGCGATTACTTTTAAATTATCTTCGGGCGTATTTATTTTGGGTTTATTTACCCGCACTTCTCTGATGGCGCCGGCTAAATCCTGGATCTCTTTTAAATATATATACCCTTTCTCCTGATAACTTTTTAAAAAATCCCGGTGTTTGCGGCTAAGGCCGCTTGCCTTATATACGATGACGTATTTTTCCGCGCTAACCGCTTCAGAGATCATCGAGATACTCTCGGGAGAACAGATAATTATACCGCTTAATCCCAATATCCCTCCGACAACATCGGGATTATTATTTTCATTAGCAACAACCAAAAGTTTGCAACGCGGGTAATCGCCAAATTCATTCTTAACTGCCTGCTCTGCCTCAAGAGGGGTGCGCCGCGAAGTAGAGATCAAGAGATCCATGTTTAATTCTTCGGCTGATTTTTTGATCTGCCCGGACAACCCTATTATATCAGGCGCGTCAATAGAAAACTTCTTACTGTTGCCTCCGATTAACACTCCGATACATAAGCCGGATACAGGGCCTTTTAAAAGATTGGACTGTTCGATCCTTTTTGATTTAGCGCTTAAATAATCCGCATCAATTAAATTAAGCGCGCCCTCTGTAACCACCACATTGCCCAAACCACGGCCCTCTGGCCAGTCATGTCTTGGCAAGATTACCAAATTAAATTTCTTTAAACTTAAACTGGCCGGCCGCATTAACACAATGGATTTAGCCTGGCTCTCTCTCGCCAAAAGATAATTTACCGCTCCGGTTGAGCCTCCGGCGGAAATAATAATATCCGGCCCAAAACGCGTCAACTGCGCCCAGCTTTCTTTGGTTAAAGCCAGGCGCAAACAGTGCAGGCAGCCGGTGGCTCTGGCCAGCGGAAGCCAAACCACGGCCTGCTGGCCGAATTTGATCTGTTGAACGGACAAATTAGTTTTTATGCCGCGCCTGGCTAACTGCTGATCAATTAATTTAGCCAACCCCTCAGACTGGCGCAAGTGCCCGGCTTTGCCATCGGAAAGAATCAGGACCTCTCTTTCCCGGCCATACTTCCAAATTTTGTAGGTCCAAAGATATTCGTGAGGATATTGACGGATATATTTTTCATAAATATTAACCAGTCTTTGTAGATTCTCCCTTAAATCATTCTCGGGATCAACAGTCCGGGTTACCGTATAAACCTGATCCAGGATCACTTTGGTATACGGCCCCTTGAGCCGTGTATAGAAAACAGGGATTATCGAACAATCGTATTTCAACGCCAGTTTCACCGCCCCCACCGACATTGAAGCCTGCCTGCCGAAAAATTTAACTATCTGGCCGCTTTTACCACCCTGGTCCACG